>NZ_JBYTCN010000013.1:0-93677 GCF_058790335.1 Rhodanobacter sp. FW101-FHT13A11
GCCCGGCAAGCGCCAAGCGGGGTGTCGTTTTCTCTTGGTTACTTCTCTTTTGGACAAGCAAAAGAGAAGTAACTCGGGCGCCGTAGGCGCACGAAAGCTCTTGCCTCTGAGACACAAACCGGCCTACTGCGAAAACTGAACCTGACCCAGATATCGATCGGCGAAGGAGAACTGGTCGTTTGGCAACGGTATCGGCAATGCGTTGCATCGAGTTGCGTCGATCAGTTGATCCGCCGCCGAAGCGTACATAATTTGGCGAGTTCGAGACAGCTGACCTCATCCGTCGGTAGGTTCATCCCGACCGGATGCGAGCAGTTTGCTGCTCGGCCTGATATACCTGCTGTTGCCGGTCAAGACGACGCGCCATAAAAAGCCCAGTTGCAACGCCACCAAGCCAAAGCGCGACGGTTAGCGCTAGGCGCATCCAACGGCCAGTGTCGTACGCGCCATCGACGATGTCATTAGCCACGAATGTGCCGACGTAGTAGTAGTAGACGGCGGCGAGCAATACGGCCAGAACGATTGCCGTTCTTAATCGATATCGTGGGGCAAGGTACGCCCCCACAAGAATCACAATGAACGGGTTGAAGAAGGCCACGGCCAACTGCACTAATACCTCTGTCGGAATGAGCGCAAGGAGAGAGGCCGTAGGCTTATTGTTTTCGTCTCGATCAGCCACGTCGTACTGGTTGGCCAGAACGATCCAGCGAACCAGAATTGGGGCGAGAAGCGCGACAGCCACAGCACCCGGAAGCACTGCAATCCAGCGCAAGAATTCCTTATCTAGCCAGCGGGTGTTGTTCGTCATTTGCGGATTCCGATGATGACTGACCATTGTTCTTGTGGCGTCTGAACTCGGCGCTGGTGTTGCCCACCTGCAGGCACGGATAAGGTCCGCTACGGGTTGCGGACATTAAAAACGAGCCTATCTTATTCCCCGCGTAACCACCGCGCCGCATCGATCGCGTAGTAGGTAAGAATCGCATCCGCCCCCGCGCGCTTCATCGCCGTCAGCGATTCCAGCACCACCGACTTCTCGTCCAACCACCCATTCTGCGATGCCGCCTTCAGCATCGCGTACTCGCCGGAAACCTGGTAGACGAAGGTGGGCGCACCAAAGGTGTCTTTCACCCGGCGCAGCACGTCGAGGTACGGCAGGCCGGGCTTCACCATCACCGCGTCGGCGCCTTCAAGCAGGTCCAGCTCGACTTCGCGCAGCGCTTCGTCGCTGTTGCCCACGTCCATCTGGTAGGTGTGCTTGTTGCCCTTGCCGAGGTTCGCCGATGAACCGACCGCATCGCGGAACGGGCCGTAGAAGGCGGAAGCGTATTTCGCCGAGTAGGCGAGGATGCGGGTGTGGATGTGGCCGGCGGCTTCCAGCGCGTCACGGATCGCGCCGATGCGGCCGTCCATCATGTCCGACGGCGCCACGAAATCCATGCCCGCCTCGGCCTGGGCCAGCGACATCCTGATCAGCGCCTCGACGGTGGGCTCGTTCATCACGTAGCCGGTGTCGTCGATCAGGCCGTCCTGCCCGTGCGTGGTGTACGGGTCCAGCGCCACGTCGCCGATCAGGCCCAGCCCGGGGTACGTCGCCTTCAGCGCGCGGGTGGCGCGGTGCATCAGGTTGTCGGGGTTCCATGCCTCGGCGGCATCCTCGCTCTTCACCGCGGAACCCGGCGATGGGAACAGCGCCAGCGCCGGAATGCCCAGGCTCATGCACTCGCCGGCCAGCTTCAGCAGTTCGTCGATGGACAGCCGATCCACCCCCGGCATCGACGGCACCGGCTCACGCCGGCCTTCGCCCTCGATCACGAACGCGACCATGATCAGGTCGCTGGGCAGCAAGGTGTGCTCGCGCATCAGCGCGCGGGAGAAGGCGTCGCGGCGCATGCGGCGCATGCGGATGGCGGGAAAGCTCATGGCAGGTCCTGGCGGGTCGTATCCCGCGCATTTTAGGCCACAACGCCGAACCCGCGGCCGCGCCGCGACATCCGCGACACGCCGGCGAAACCCGGCCATAACATTTCCCGGGGCACTCTCGGTGCGGCATCCGACGCCATCCCCTCGGGAGAAAGCCTCATGAGCACGGCCCGAACCGCCACCCCGACCACCCACCGGCATCAGCCGCCCGGCGCCCGCTACCTGGGCCGGCACGCTCCGGATGCGTCGCTCGACGTGACCCTGGTGCTGCGGCGCCGGAACCCGCTGGGCACGATGGCCCCGCCTGCCTCACGCGCCGCGCGGCATGCCGACTTCGAGGCGAAATACGGCGCCGATCCGGCCGACGTGGATCGCCTGCGCAGCTTCGGCCGCCAGCATGGCCTGCAGGAACTGGCCAGCGAACCGGGGCGGCGCGCCCTGCACCTGCGCGGCACGGTGCAATCCCTGCAGCAGGCGTTCGGCGTGCAGCTGGGCCGTTACGAGCTGATGCCCGGCGGGGTGTCCTATGTCGGCTGCGCGCAGGCGCCGACCCTGCCGGATCCGTCGGTCATCGCCGTGCTGGGCCTCGACCGGCGCCCGGTCGCCCGGCCGCACTTCCGCGTGGCGCAGGCGCAGCCGGTGAACACCTACACGCCGCTGCAGGTCGGCCAGTTGTACGACTTTCCCGCCGGCATGGACGGCAGCGGCCAGGTCATCGCGATCATCGAACTGGGTGGCGGTTACCGGCAGGCCGATCTGGATACCTACTTCACGTCGCTCGGCCTGGCGACGCCCTCCATTACCGCCGTCTCCGTCGACGGCGGCAGCAACCAGCCCGGCGGCGCCGCGGATGCGGAGGTGATGCTGGACATCGAGGTCGCCGGCGCACTGGCGCCGGCGGCGAAGCTGGCCATCTATTTCGCCCCGAATACCGACCAGGGCTTCTACAACGCGATCTCGCAGGCCGCGCACGACAGCAGCCGGCCGGCCACGGCGATGTCGATCAGCTGGGGCGCTCCCGAGGACAGCTGGACCACGGCATCGCGCAACGCGATGGAAACCGCACTGGAGGACGCCGCCGTGCTCGGCGTGACGGTGACCGCGGCGGCCGGCGACAGCGGTTCCGGCGACGGCGAAAGCGATGGCCAGCCGCACGTGGATTTCCCCGCCGCCAGTCCATCCGTGCTGGCCTGCGGCGGCACGAAACTGGTCGGCGTCGGCAGCACGATCAGCAGCGAGGTGGCATGGAACGAGACCGCGGCCAACGAGGGCGCCACCGGCGGCGGCGTGAGCACTGTGTTCGCGCGGCCGGGCTGGCAGGCGGCCGCACAGGTGCCCACGGCGGCCGGAGGATTCGCCGGACGCGGCGTGCCGGACGTCGCGGGCAACGCGGACCCGCTCACCGGCTACGCCGTGCGCGTGGACGGCCAGGACGAGGTCGTCGGCGGCACCAGCGCGGTCGCGCCGTTGTGGGCCGCGCTGGTGGCTCGCCTCAACCAGCAACTCGGCCACACGCTGGGTGCGGTCCAGGCCGCCCTGTACGGTCTCGGCAACGGCGCATTCCACGACATCACCCAGGGCGACAACGGCAGCTACGCGGCGGGTCCGGGCTGGGACGCCTGCACCGGACTGGGCAGCCCGGACGGACAGGCCCTGCTCGGCGCGTTGCAGGCGGGGGCAGGCAACCCCATTCCGGCTCCGCCCGGCCACAAGCCCAAGCACGGGGGCCACAAACCCAAGCATGGCGGCCACAAGCCACCTGCGAAGGGCAGCAAGCACAAGGGCAAGCCGTAGGATCGCCCGACACGCGCAGGGCGGCCCAGCCTGCCGGATGCGGCCGGTGCTGGACGCTGGCCCACATTCACGGCAGGCTTGCTGCTTTCCGTGTCCCTGCTGGAGTCCCGATGCGCGTTACCGCCCCCACCCTGCTCGTCGATCTCGGCGGCACCAATGTCCGTTTCGGCGTGGCGGATCCATCGCGCGACAAGCCGCTGCTGACCGACAGCATCCGGCGCTACCGCGTGGCCGAGCACGACTCGCTGGTGGCTACCGCGAAGCACTACCTCGCCGACACCGGCCTCAAGGTGAGCCGCGCCATCGTGGCCGCCGCCGGGCGCATCGTCGACGGCGAGACGGTCAAGGTCACCAACAATCCGTGGGCGATCTCGGCGCACCAGACGGCCAGCGCGCTGGGCCTGGAATACGTGCACCTGGTCAACGATTTCGCCGCGCAGAGCATGGCGGTGACCCTGCTGCAGGGCGACGACCTGGTCGACGTGGGCACGGTGCCGCGCCCGGTGGTGGGCGCCGAAGCCGAGCAGACCTTCGCCGTCGTCGGCCCCGGCACCGGCCTGGGCGTGGGCGGCCTGCTGGTGCGCGGCGGCCACTGCAGCGTGCTGCAGACCGAAGGCGGCCACGCGGGCTTCGCCGCGCACACGCCGGAGGACATCGCCATCCTCGACTACCTCAACCACAAGTTCGGCCGCGTCTCCAACGAGCGGCTGATCTGCGGCCAGGGCCTGGTGAACCTGTACGACGCGATCTGCCACATGGTCGGCGCCCAGCCCGAGGCGCTCAAGCCGGAGGACATCACCGCCCGCGCGAAGGACGGCAGCTGTTCGCTGTGCACGCGCACGGTGGAGACCTTCGCCGGCATCTTCGGCAGCGTCGCCGGCGACCTGGTGCTCACGCTCGGCGCGTGGAACGGCGTCTACCTCACCGGCGGCCTGATCCCGATCCTGCTGCCGTGGCTGGAACGCGGCCGCTTCCGCGAACGCTTCGAGGCCAAGGGCCGCTTCCGCGACATCATGGAGAAGGTGCCGACCCAGGCGATCATGAACCCCGAGCCGGGCCTGCTCGGCGCGGCGGCGCTGGCGGTGCTGGAGTCGGGGCGCTCGCTGCTGCCGCGATAGCCCATCCGCCTGGCCGATCCGGGAGAAACCGCCCATGCCCCGCCACGACACCGCCTTCCTGTTCGACCTCGACGGCACGCTGATCGACAGCGTCTACCAGCACGTGCTGGCGTGGAAGGAGGCACTGGACGGGGAAGGCGTGGAGCTGTCGGTATGGCGCATCCACCGCAAGATCGGCATGAGCGGCGGGCTGTTCGCGAACATCCTGCTGCGCGAGACCGGGCTGGCGATCACCGAGGAGCGCCTCGACCGCCTGCGCCGACGGCACGCCGACGCGTTCAACCGGCAGCATGCCCAGGGTTCGGTGCGGCCGCTGCCGGGTGCGCGCGAGCTGCTGGATTACCTCACGGCGCAGGGCATCCCGTGGGCGATCGCCACCAGCGGACGGATGGAAACCGCCGCGCCCAACCTGGCGGCGCTCGGCGTCGACCCGGCGCAGGTGCCGGTGGTGACGCGCGACCAGGTGCGCCACGCCAAGCCCGATCCGGACCTGTTCCTCGCCGCCGCCGCGCGGCTGGGCGTGGACATTCGGCAATCGCTGGTGATCGGCGACAGCGTGTGGGACATGCTCGCCGCGCAGCGCGCCCGCGCGCTCGGCGTCGGCCTGCTCGCGGGCGGCTATGGCCTGGCCGAGCTGCAGCAGTCCGGCGCATTCCGCGTATACGACGACCCGGCCGACCTGTTGCGCCACGTCGATGAAGTGGCCGCGCGTGATTGAGCCTTCGACCGTCGCTGAACCGCACGCCCGCGCATCATGAAAAATTAATCCCCCATGCGCGGTCCGAGGGTAGGCTCCTTCGCCATCCGCTCACGGAGCCGCCCATGCGCCGCCTCGCCGCCAGCCTGCCGCTAGCCCTGCTGCTTGCCGCATGCTCGCCCTCGCCGGCGCCACCGCAAGCCGGCGCCGGCCGGAACGCGCCGGCGGATGCCGCACTCGGCTCGCCCGAATGGTACGTGTGGGTCGACCGCTCGCTGCACATCGGCGACAACGGCCACGGTCCCGAGCACGGCTCACCCGCATGGAACCAGGCCGTGCAAAACAAGCTGGGCCAGGAAGCGCCGCAATCGGAACCCGGCTCGCCGCAGTGGCAGCAGTCGGTGGATGCGCTGCTGCGCACGCGGCTGCCGCCGTCGTCGTAAGAGCCTGTGTGGGGCGCTTGAAGATCGTGGACAGGCTCCGACGCGGATTCAGCCCGGCGTCAGCAACGCGTCCAGGCCACCCTCGTCGAAGCTGAGCTTCTCGCGGCTGCCGCCGCCTTCGAGCACGGCTTCGGCAAGCTCCGCTTTGCGCGCTTCAGCTCCTAATGCGCTCTTCCACAGCGCCGGCACCTTCCATAAATGTACGGGGGTCCGGCCGATATGCTCAGTCGCATCGACGAGGTGGCGGCGCGAGAGGGTGCGTGCTAACGTAATTTCATGCGAATCTGCCAACGGAGACTCAGCAAGATCGTGATCCGCGTCTTTTGCAACTTGGACTTTTGCAAAAAACATCAACAAGGAGTTCTTCATGAAGAAGACAGTCAGCGGGCTTGTTCTGCTCGTAGCCCTGATATCAACTCAGGCCTTCGGCAAGACCATCACGTTGGTTTGCAATGGATGCAACCTCATAGAAAAACGCCTCCTGGCCGTTGAGGGTGGCACCGGCGACTACTACATCTTCGATTTTGTCAATCGAAACTTCGCGCACTGGAGCATCAACAGCCAAAACGCCCAGACGGTACCGCTATTGGCGAGCGAATTGGATGTATACCGCGCCGTTCAAAATTTCTACGACGCCGATGGCGGTTCACTCGACCTCTCTGTAACCGCGAATGTCTTTACCGATGAATCGGCCCCTCTACTTACACAACAAAATCAAATAAGCGCACTGTCAGACACTCGTCAAGCCACTGCTTTCGATGTGGTTACGACCCCCGTAATAAAGGAGCGAGTGGTGAGTAGTGTAGCTAACGGATCATCGCTATCGGATCGTGCAAACCAGACAATGATAGCCTTTAGGACGCTGGTAAGCTGGGCCAGTAACATCAAGATATTGGGGACCGGGATACGAATTCCGGTGAATGCCCAAATCAAGGTTCCGTTTTCTGACGGAAGTTCCGTTGTGGTCTATTTCGATTTTCCGAGCATGTCTTATGCGTACCTGAAGGGCAGCGCCAGAGATGCTGTCGGCAATCCCATTCCCGAAGACGCCATATCTGCTGCAGGCGGCCCCGATTCCACCCAGAAATATTTGTACCCGGACACCCCCGTGGGGCTCGAGTCTGGAATACGTGGAATTCAACACCTTAACGGGCTCGGCATTCCCGTCGAGATGCCACGTGTATTTTTTGGGCCATGGACCGTGGCGTGCACCAGGGTGGGTCAGTCCACGCAGTGCAACACCCAGCCCCAATAGCGATATTTGAGCCCAGGGCAAGTCCTGGGCTCAATGCCACTTCCCGGCAACACGGAGCGAATAAAATGTCGAGAGTATCGAGCCTGATCATTACGCTCTTTTTCATCACGCTCGCAAGCATGACCCTGCAACAGACATTGAACTGGCTAGTCAACGTCAAGGGGCCAGGCACCCTTGGCGAGGCCACGCCAACATTTGTACTGGCCGGCGTTGCCGCCATCCTCGCCCTGCTTCTTTTCATGCACGAACGCGGCCCCGCAGCGGGAAGGCTGTTTGCCCGCTTCAACCGGGTGTTCCTCGCGACAGCTATCATCTGCTACAGCATCATCATCGGCATCACGGCATTCAGCGTCATCAAGGCAACTTGATGACTTGAGGCGAGTTGCCCCCGCTTCACCCCGGCGCCAGCAATGCATCCAGGTCGCCCTCGTCGAAGCGCAGCCTCTCGCGGGTGCCGCCGCCTTCGAGCACGGCGGCGGCCAGTTCGGCCTTGCGCTCCTTCAGCTGCTCGATGCGCTCCTCCACCGTGCCCGAGGTGATCAGGCGGAACACGAACACCGGCTTGTCCTGGCCGATGCGGTGCGCGCGGTCGCTGGCCTGCGCCTCGGCGGCGGGGTTCCACCACGGGTCGTAGTGGATCACGGTGTCCGCGGCGGTGAGATTGAGGCCCACGCCGCCGGCCTTCAGCGAGAGCAGGAACAGCGGCACCTCGCCGTTCTGGAAGCGCTGCACCGGCTCGGCGCGGTCGCGGGTGTCGCCGGTAAGGGTGACGTAGCGGATGCGCCGGCGGTCCAGCTCGGCGGCGATCAGTTTCAGCATGCCGGTGAACTGCGAGAACAGCAGCACCTTGCGGCCCTCGTCGAGCAGCGCCGGCAGCATGTCCATCAGCAGCTCGAACTTGGCCGATTCGTTCACGCCGCGCGCCGCTTCGAGCTTGACCAGCCGCGGGTCGCAGCAGACCTGGCGCAGTTTCAGCAGCGCGTCCAGCACCACGATGCCGGAGTGCGCGATGCCGCGCTGGGCGATCACCTCGCGCAGTTCCTCGGCCAGCGACAGGCGCAGGCCTTCGTAGAGATCGCGCTGGCGCCCCTCCAGCACCACGCGGCGGGTGATCTCGGTCTTCGGCGGCAGCTCCTTCGCCACCTGCGCCTTGGTCCGGCGCAGGATGAACGGCGCGATGCGCAGGTTCAGCCGCTGCTGGCATTCCTCGTCGTGCTGCTTCTCGATCGGCACGCGGTAGAAGCGGCGGAACGCACCCTCGTCGCCGAGCAGGCCGGGCACGGCCAGGTCGACCTGCGACCACAGCTCGCCCAGATGGTTTTCCAGCGGCGTGCCGGTGAGGCAGACGTAGCGCGGCGTGCGCAGGCTGAGCAGGGCGCGGCGCGCCTGCGTGCGCGGGTTCTTCACCTGCTGCGCCTCGTCCAGCACGATCAGCGCGAACGGCTGCTTGCGCAGCGCGGCCACGTCGCGCGGCAGCAGCGCATAGCTGGTCAACACGATGTCCTGCGCGCCGAGCTGGATGAATTCCTCGGCGCGCTGCGGCCCGTGCAGAGTCAGTACGTGCAGCATCGGCGCGAAGCGCGCGATCTCCGACTGCCAGTTCGGGATCAGGCTGGTCGGTACCACCACCAGCGCCGGCTGGGTCAGCGTGCCGGCCTGCTTCAGCGCCAGGAGATGGGTGATCAGCTGCAGCGTTTTCCCCAGGCCCATGTCGTCGGCGAGCACGCCGCCGACGCCGGCTTCGGCCAGCGCGTTCAGCCAGCGCAGGCCCTCGCGCTGGTAGGGCCGCAGCTCCACGGTGAGCCCGTCGGGCACCGCGTCGCTGGCGCGTTCGGCGGCATCGCGCAGGCGCGCGGCGAAACCAAGCAGCGGTTCGGCCGCCTCCAGCGTGCCGTCGCCGGGCATCGCCGCGGCGAGTTCCTCCAGCCGGCCGGCCTGCACCCGCGGCAGGTGCAGTTTCTTGCGCGGCTTCTCCAGGTATTCGGCCAGCGGCGCCAGCAGCCCGCGCAACTCCTTCAGACGCACCGGCACGCGCCGGCGCGCGTCGACCGGCGCGTACCACACCGCGTCCTCCGGCTCGTTCGGCGCGGGGCTGAGGTTCAACTGGTGCTCGGCCAGCGCCTGCGCCACGGCCGGCAGCAGGTTGTGCCGCTGGCCGTCCAGCTCGATGCCGATCTCCAGGTCGAACGCGTGGTCGTCGGCATCCTCCACCGCCTGGCCGTACCAGTGCACCGGGCCTTCCAGCACCTCGAACGGGAAACTCGGCGCGTACTCGACCTGGAAGTTCTCTGCCTCGAGCTTGGGCCGCAAGGCCAGCCAGCGCGCCGGCGTGTTGACCTCCAGCGCGCCGGCATAGCCGGTACCGGGAAACAGCCAGGCGTCGTCGGGCAGGGTCTCGGCCACGTCCCACGGCAGGCCCTCGGTATCCACGCCGGGAGTGAGCCCGGCGCGTTCGAGCCGTTCCATCGCGCTGAGTTCCTCGGCGCGGCGGCGGATGATCTCGACCAGCTGGCTGTTGCGCACGCGCCGCACCAGTGGCTCGCCGCCCCGCCCGGGCAGGCGTTCGCCGGCGTAGTCGAAGGCCAGCCGCGCATAGCCCAGCGGCGGCGTGCCGGCGGCGAGCCGGGCATGCCGGGTCAGCGCGTGCAGGATCAGCACCGGCTTCGGCGCGAGCGCCGAGCGGCGCACCTCGCCGAACACCAGCGGCGGCGGTACCCGCGTGGCCAGCCGGCTGCCGGCCAGGCGGCCACGCAGGCGGCGGCCGTGCTCGTGTTTCAGCGGCGGCAGTTCCAGCCAGTGCGCTTCCTCGGGCGCGGCGTCGAAACGGCCCACGGTGGCGCGCTCGACGTCCAGGTACCACAGGCCGTCGATGCGCAGCAGGCGCTGGCTGTGCGGCAGCACCGGCAGCAGGCGCTGGCTGCCGTCCGGCTCCAGCTGCCAGTGCCAGTTGAGCGGATGCGACCTGCCGCGCGACAGGCGCAGGCCGGCCAGGCCGCCGAGGAAGCACGGCGCGGTATCGAGGATCTCGGCCAGCAGGGTATCGCCGACGTGGCCGCCGAGGCGCGCGTAGCTGCGGCCCTTGCGCACGTTCTGCGGCAGACCCAGCATGGTCGCGGCCAGGCGCTGCTCGTGCGGCTGCAGCGGCGACTGCGCCAGATGCCGGCTGTCCAGCGGCACCGGCCGCGCATAGCGGCCGTGCTCGACCACCGCCAGCAGCACCGGCGCCACGTCCAGCCGGGCAAACGGGGCGCCCTCTTCCGGCATCACCTCCAGGAAGAAACCGAGTACGCCATGCTCGTCGGCCACCGCCGGCTTCGGCGCGGCCAGCAGCCGCCGCCAGGCCGGCGGCAAGGCTTCGTCGTCGCCGGATGGCGGGACGGCGACGTGCTGTTTCTCGTCCGGTTGCTGCATGCGCATGCGGTCCGCGGCGACGACCAAAACATTGAGCTTAGCAGTGCGGCGGCAGGATGCGACCGTCGCCGGCGCGACAAATCGCGTCGCCGCCGGCGGGGTCAGCCGGTGCCGAACAGGCCGTGCGGATATTCCGGCTTCTGCTCGCGCGCCATCAGCGCCTTGAGCCCGTCGACCGGGGTGACCTCACCGTGCAGCACGGCGCGCACGCCCGCGCTGATCGGCAGGTCCAGGCCGTGCTTGTCGGCCAGCCGCGCCACCTCGTCGGCGGTGAGGATGCTTTCCACCACCTGCCCGATCCGGCGCACCGCCTCGTCGATCGCCACGCCCTGGCCCAGCGCCAGGCCGAGCCGGCGGTTGCGCGAGAGATCGCCGGTACAGGTCAGCACCAGGTCGCCGAGGCCGGACAGGCCGATCAGCGTCTCCGGCCGCGCGCCCAGCGCCACGCCGAGGCGCAGCATCTCGTTCATGCCGCGGGTGATCAGGCCGGCGCGGGCGTTCAGGCCCAGCTGCATGCCGTCGGCGATGCCGGTGGCGACCGCCAGCACGTTCTTCATCGCGCCGCCCAGCTCGGCGCCGAGCACGTCGCCCCCGGAATACGCGCGCAGGTTCGGCGCGTGCAGCAAGGTGGCCAGCTGCTGCGCAAACGCCGCGTCGTCCGAATGCACGGTGACCGCGCTGGGCAGGCCGGCGGCGACTTCCTTCGCGAACGACGGGCCGGTAACCACCGCCGCGGCGCGACCGGGCAGCCGTTCGGCCACCAGTTCGTGCAGGAAGCGGCCAGTGCCCGGCTCGAAGCCCTTGGTCGCCCAGGCGATCGCGGTGCCCGCATCCAGCAGCGGGGCCAGCTCGGCCAGCATCGCGGCGAACGCATGGCTGGGCACCACGATCAGCACGATCCCGGCACCGCGCACGGCGGCAGCCAGGTCGGCTTCGTAGGTCAGCTGCGCCGGCAGCTCGGTGTCCGGCAGGTAGCGCCGGTTGCGACGGCTTGTCGCCATCACCGCCAGTGCCTCGCGGTCACGCCCCCACAGCGTGGTCGGCACGCCGTTGCGCGCGGTCAGCGCCGCCAGCGCGGTGCCCCAGGAGCCGGCTCCGAGGATGGTCAGCTTCGGGTTTTCAGCCATGCACGCGGCTCAGCTGTTGAGCATGGCCGGGGCGTTGTCGCCACCCATCGCGCGGCGCTGCTGCTCGGCGAACAGCGCATCGAAGTTGATCGGCTGCAGCAGGAACGGCGGGAAGCCGCCCTCCAGCACCAGCGAGGAAATCACCTGGCGGGCATACGGGAACAGCAGGTTGGGGCAGTAGCTGCCGATGATCCCGGCATGGTCCGCCTCGCTGAAACCGGCAATGCCGAACAGGCCGGCCTGTTCCACCTCGGCCAGGTAGGCGGTGCGCTGGCCGACCGTGCAGGTCAGGGTGAGGCTGAGCACCACCTCGTACAGGTTGTTGCCCAGGTCGGTGGCTTTCTGGCCCAGGTTCAGCTGCACCTGCGGCTGATCCTTCTCGTCGAGTTCCTGGAAGATCTGCGGCGCATTCGGCGCCTCGAAGGACACGTCCTTCACGTAGATCTTCTGCATCACCAGCTGCGGCTGACTGGCCTGGCCATTGGCCTGGTCGTTGGTGATCTCTTGTGCCATCGGGGAGTTCCTCGGGTTTCGGTGTCGTGTATAAAAGAGGTCGATTGTTCCATACAACACCACCGCGCGCACGCCGGAAGCCGCCCGGTCGACCGGGGCGGATTGCGCACGGCCTTGTTTTTCTGCGAGAATGCGCGGCTCGCCTCTGTCGACCCGGTGCTTCCGGGCGGTCCGCCACGCGGTACGGACCCCACGATCATGCGTTGCGACAACTCCAGCATCGCGTGGCGCATGGCGCCGCTGGGCCGATCTCACCCTGGCCAACGGGTGTCAACCAAGAATTACGGAGGTCGTCATGGCCCGTGTATGTCAAGTCACCGGTAAGGGTGTGCAGAGCGGCAACAACGTCTCGCATGCCAACAACCGCACCCGTCGCCGCTGGTTGCCGAACCTGCATGAGCGTCGCTTCTGGGTGCCCAGCGAGAACCGCTGGATCAAGCTGCGCGTTTCCAACAACGCCCTGCGCACGATCGACAAGAATGGCATCGAGGCCGTGATTGCCGAGATGCGCGCCCGCGGCGAAAAGGTCTGAGGATTGAGCCATGGCTAACAAATCGCAAGACAAGATCCGCATGATCTCCTCGGCCGGCACCGGCCACTTCTACACCACGCAGAAGAACAAGAAGAACACGCCGGAAAAGTTCGAGTTCAAGAAGTACGATCCGGTCGTGCGCAAGCACGTGATCTACAAGGAAGGCAAGATCAAGTGACATTCTGGCGCGTCCGCGCGTAGCGCGTACGCCTTTGCCAGAACGTCATCCCGGCGCAGGCCGGGATCACCTCTGCTTCTGCAACAGCGAGACTGATACCTCCAGGAAAACCCGCCCTCGTGGCGGGTTTTCTTTTGCTCGAATGGAATGGCCTGACCGACGCGCCATGGCGAACCTGGTCATCCATGTTGCTTTTGCGCAAGGCCCGATGGATGACCAGCTCCGCCGTTGAAAAGCTCCTCCGGCCTTCGCCGGAATGACGAAGTTCGGAGATTATTCGGGTCTCCCCGCAGACCCAAATAAACAAAACCCGCCACGAAGGCGGGTTTTGTCGAACCGTTGTGCCGCCGGACGAATCAGGCCGTCGCGACGCTGTAGCCCTTGAGCCGTTGCGCGAACTCCTGCAGGGCGCGGATGCCGCTTTCCTCGGCTTCGTGGATCCACTGCTGCAGGCCCTTCAGCGCCTGCTCGGCACCACGCTGTTCCATCAACGCCGCAAGGCGGGTGCGGAAGTCGCACACGGTCTTCAGCGTCGGGCGCCGCGCAAGCACGGCCTGCATGCGGTCGCGGCCTTCGTTGTCGAGCCAGCGGCCGCCATCGGCCAGCGCCAGGCGCATGCGGCGCGGCATCGACTTGATGCTCTCGCCGGCGTGCTGCGCCTCGTCGCTGATGGTCGGCAGGATCACGCCGCGGTAGTAGTCGGTCATCGCCTGGAAGCGATGGGTGAGCACGGCCCTCAGCGTATCGGCATCGGGCAGGCGCACGTTCGGGCGCACGTCCAGCGACGGCGCCACGCGCAGCACCTTGGCCAGGCCCAGCGCGCGCAGGCCGCAGATCGCCGCCCAGCCGATGTCGAACTCCCACTTGCGCAGCGCGAACTTGGCCGAGCTGGGGAACGCGTGGTGGTTGTTGTGCAGCTCCTCGCCGCCGATCCAGAAACCCCATGGGATCAGGTTGCGCGCGGTGTCGGCGCTCTCGAAGTTGCGGTAGCCGGCCCAGTGGCCGATGCCGTTGACGAAGCCGGCGGCCCAGAACGGGATCCAGACCATCTGCACGGCCCACAGCGCGGCGCCGATCACGCCGAACAGGGCCAGGTCGATCAGCAGCATCAGGGCCGGGCCCCAGTACGGATGCGCGCCGTAAACCTTGTGCTCGACCCAGTCGTCCGGGGTGCCGCGACCGTACTGCTCCATGTCCTGCTTCGACTCGCAGGCATCGCGGTACAGCGAGACGCCGTCCCAGAACACCTTCTTGATGCCGTAGATCATCGGGCTGTGCGGGTCTTCCTCGGTCTCGACCTTGGCGTGATGCTTGCGATGCACCGCCACCCACTCGCGGGTGACCATGCCGGTGGTCAGCCAGCCCCAGAAACGGAAGAAATGCGCCAGCGCCGGGTGGAAATCGACACCGCGATGGGTCTGGCTGCGGTGCAGGTACAGCGTCACCGTGAAGATGGTGAGCTGGGTCACGATCAGCATGTAGACCAGCATCTGGCCCCAGCTTGCGCCGGTAAAACCGTCGTTCAGGAAATTGAGTACGGCGTCGAGCATGGAAGGCACCGGGTGAGGGATGGGGCAGTGTAGATCGGGGGTTTCCATACCCGCCAGCACGGCGAACCGCGGATGATAGCAGCCGGTCAAGAGCGGGGCGCTAAAGTGACGTTATTCGCGCCCGCAGCCTGCGCCTGTTGTCTAACGGTGGGGGCGCCGTGACAATCACGCAATGACCCCGCGCATTTCCGATTCACCCCGCACCGTCCTGCGACTGCACCGGCTCAGCCGCCGCCGCGCCGGCCGCGCCGCCGTGCAGGACCTCAGCCTGGAGCTGCAAGCCGGCCAGGTGATGGGCTTGCTGGGCGTGAACGGCGCCGGCAAATCCACCACCTTGTCGATGATCGCCGGCGCGCTCAGGCCCGACAGCGGCGGCATCGAGCTGAACGGCGAGGATTTCCTGGAGCACCCGGTACTGGCCCGCACGCAGATCGGCTGGCTGCCGGAACGCGCGCCGGTCTGGGCCGAACTCAGCGTCGAGGAGCATCTCGACGCGCACGGCCGCCTGCGCGGCATGGCCGGCGCCGCGCTGCGCCAGGCGCGCACCGCGATCATCGAGCGGCTGGAGCTGCAGCCGCTGGCACGGCGCCTGGCCGGCGTGCTGTCGCAAGGCCAGCGCCAGCGCCTCGGCCTGGCCTGCGCGCTGCTGCACCGCCCTGCGCTGCTGGTGCTGGACGAGCCGGCCAACGCGCTCGATCCGGTGCAGGTGGCCGCGCTGCGCGCGCTGATCCGCGAGCAGGCCGCGGCCGGCACCGCGGTGATCCTGTCCACCCACCTGCTGGCCGAAGTCACGGCCGTGTGCGACCGCGTGGCGATCCTGCACGAGGGCACGCTGCGCCACGACGGCCCGGTGCGCGCCGACGACCACGCGGCGCTGGAAAAAACCTTCTTCGGGATCGCGATGAACGGCGGCACCGAACCGGCGCGCGCCGCATGAGCCACGCTTTCGTGAACACCCTCGCCGTGACGCGGCTGGAATGGCGCCGGCTGCTGGTGCGCCCGCTGGCCTGGGTACTCGCCGCGCTCACCCTGGCCTGGCTGGCGTGGAACTTCACCCTGCTGCTGGGCGGTTTCCTCGCCGGGCAGATCCAGCGCGCCGCGCTGCCGGACGGTCCCGGCTTCATCGACCTGGTCGGCGTGCCGCTGCTGGCCCAGCTGGCCCAGCTGGCGTTCCTGGTGGTGCCGTTGCTGTGCATGTCGGCGCTCGCCGGCGAGCGCCGCAACGGCACCCTGCCGCTGCTGTTCGCCG
This sequence comes from Rhodanobacter sp. FW101-FHT13A11, assembly GCF_058790335.1. Taxonomy (NCBI): domain Bacteria; kingdom Pseudomonadati; phylum Pseudomonadota; class Gammaproteobacteria; order Lysobacterales; family Rhodanobacteraceae; genus Rhodanobacter; species Rhodanobacter sp. FW101-FHT13A11. The sequence goes on from NZ_JBYTCN010000013.1 coordinate 15,791, forward strand.
CCGGCGTGCCGGCCTGGCGCATCGTGCTGGGCAAGTACCTGGCGGTGCTGGGCTGGCTGCTGCTGTGGCTGGCGCTGACCCTGGCGATGCCGCTGGCGCTGATGCACGCCACGCACTTCGACTGGGGCAAGCTGGCCGCCGCCACGCTGGGGCTGGCGCTGATGCTGGCCGCGCTGGCCGCGATCGGCGTGGCCTGCTCGAGCTTCGCCTCGCACCCGGCGCTGGCCGCTGCCGCCGCGCTGGTGGTCGCGCTGGCGCTGTGGGGCGTGAACCTGGGCGCGCAGATGGCCGGCGTCAACGGCGGCGCGATCAACTGGCTGGCGATGAGTACGCACCTGCAGCCGATGCTGCGCGGCCTGGTCTCGACCAACGACATCGTGTGGTTCGTGCTGCTGATCGCGCTGGCGCTGGCGCTGGCCGCGCGCCGGCTCGATGCCGACAAGGAGCGCGGCTGATGCGCAACCTGTTCAGGCGTCTGGACGGCTGGTTGTTCGCCTTGCTGCTGGTGCTGGCAGCCGGCGCGATCGGTTACCTCAGCACGCGCTACGCACGCCAGGCCGACTGGACCGCCAACGGCCGCGCTAGCCTGTCGGCGGAAAGCCGCGCCGTGCTGGCGCGCTTCGACAGCCCGGTGGAAATCGTCAGCTACGCGAACCCGCAGGGCGACCTGCGCCGGACCGTGGCCGGTTTCCTGCAGCGCTACCAGGCGGTGAAGCCCGACCTCGGCCTGCGCTTCGTCGACCCGCAGTTGGATCCGGCGAAGATGCGCGAGCTGGGCATCACCGTCGACGGCGCGCTGATCCTGCATTACAAGGATCGCGAGCAACGGCTGGACGAGTTGTCCGAGCGCAGCCTCACCAACGCACTGGAGCGGCTGCTGCGCGGCAGCGACCGTATCGTGGCCTTCGTCGCCGGCGACGGCGAGCGCCGCGCGGACGGCCAGGCCAATGCCGACCTCGGCACCTTCATGGCGCAGTTGGAAGCGCGCGGCATGCGCGCGGTGCCGCTGAACTTCGCGCAAGTGCCCGCGGTGCCCGAACACACCGACCTGGTGGTGCTGGCCAGCCCGACCCTGGCGCTGCCGCCGGGCGCGGTGCAGGCACTGGTCGGCTACGTGCAGAACGGCGGCAACCTGCTGTGGCTGACCGAGCCGGCAAACGACGACCTCGGCCTCGGCCCGCTCGCTGCCGCGCTCGGCGTGCGCGTGCTGCCCGGCGTGCTGGTCGACGGTTCCGGGGCCGCGCTCGGCCTGCACGACCCGCGCCTGATCGCGCTGGGCGACTACCCGGCGCAGGCGATCACCCGCGGCTTCACCCTGACCACGCTGTTCCCGCAAGCCTCCGCGCTGGCGCAGCTGGCGCAGGGCGGCTGGGCGGTCAAGCCGTTCCTGCGCTCCGGCGCGCAGAGCTGGACCGAGTTCCGGCCGATCGACAACAGCAAGCCCTCGGAGATCCGCTACGACGCCGATGCCGGCGAGCTGAAAGGACCGCTGGACTTCGGCTTCGCGCTGAGCCGGCTGTCGCCCAGCCCGGACAAGAGCGAACAGCGCGCGGTGGTGATCGGCGACGGCGACTTCCTCTCCAACACCTTCCTCGGCAACGGCGGCAACCGCGCGCTGGGCGAGCGCGTGTTCGACTGGCTGCTGGGCGACGACAAGCTGGTCCAGTTGCCGCCGCGCGGCGCGCCGGACCGGCTGCTGGAAATCTCGCAAGCCGGCTTGAACGCGCTGAGCCTCGGCTTCCTGGTCGTGCTGCCGTTGTTGCTGCTGCTGGCCGGTGCCCTGATCGCGTGGCGCCGGCGGCGGCGCTGAGCGATGAAGCGCGCCACCCGCCAGCGCCTGCTCCTGCTGCTCGCCGCGATGGCGCTGCTGGCGCTGGCGTCCTGGCAGTGGCAACGCGATGCCCGCCACGCCACCGGCAGCCTCACCGCGCTCGATCCGGCCGCCATCACGCACGTCGCGCTCACCCTGCCCGATGCGCCGACCCAGCACTATGAAAAGCGCGACGGCCACTGGTGGCGCCTCGACGGCACGCCGCAACGCGCCAACGATGCCCGCCTCAACGACCTCGCCGGCACCGCCGCCGCACCCGTGCTGAGCTGGCGCCCGGCCGGCGATTTCGATCCGGCGAAGATCGGCCTGGCGCCGCCGCGGGCGTCGCTGGTGCTGGACGGGCAGACGCTGGAATTCGGCGAGGGCTCGGTCACCGGGCCGCAACATTACGTGCGCGTGGGCCGGCGCATCGCGCTGGTGTCGACCCGCTACATGCCGCGCTCGCCGGCCACCTCCACCACCGAGCTGCACTGAGCGCCGTGCCCGAGCTGCCCGAAGTCGAGACCACCCGCCGCGGCATCGCGCCGTACGTGATCGGGCGCCGCGTCACCGACGTGATCCTGCGCCGGCCCGACCTGCGCTGGCCGATTCCGCCGGAGATCAGCGAACGGCTGCCCGGCCAGCGCATCGACGCGGTGGAGCGGCGCGCGAAATACCTGCTGCTGCACACCGCGGCCGGCAGCGCGCTGCTGCACCTGGGCATGTCCGGCGTGCTGCGCGTGCTGCCGCCGGACGCGCCGATCGGCAAGCACGACCACGTCGACATCGCGCTGGAGCGCACCCCGGAGCAGGCGCCGCGCATCCTGCGCTTCACCGACCCGCGCCGCTTCGGCTGCCTGCTGTGGCAGCCGCCCGGCGAGACGCATGAACTGCTGGCGAGGCTCGGTCCGGAGCCGCTGACCGACGCCTTCGACGGCGACCTGCTGTGGCATCTCTCGCGCGGCCGCACGGCGGCAGTGAAATTGTTCCTGATGGACAACGCCGTCGTCGTCGGCGTGGGCAACATCTACGCGAGCGAGGCGCTGTTCCGCGCCGGCATCGACCCGCGCAAGCCGGCCGGCAGCGTCTCGCGGGCACGCTACGCGCGGCTCGCCGCCGAGGTGAAACGCCTGCTGGCCTGGGCGATCGAGCGCGGCGGCACCACCCTGCGCGACTTCCTCAACCCCGACGGCGCGCCCGGCTACTTCTTCCGCGAGCTGATGGTCTACGGCCGCGCAGGCGAACCGTGCCACGCCTGCGGCACGCCGATCCGCCAGGTCACGCTGGGGCAGCGCTCGACGTTCTGGTGCCCGCACTGCCAGCGCTGAGCCGAGCCCATACCGATATCAGGACATGACCTATTTGCTGTCCGACACCACTGGCACGGGCAGGCTTTGCAGCGGCCCGACTTCGACCGTGCCCATTTCAGCGGCCGACAACTCCCACACCTGGTCTTTCAGCCGGGCGTAAGCTGCGGCCGACTACAGCGCCGGCGTGTAGTAGTCGGTGCCGCGCACCGGCGTGCCACCCAAAACCACCGGCGCGCCGTCGTCGCGCTGCAGCGGCGACCCGGCCCCACCCCGCAACAACACGGTCACGTTGTTGCCGCCCAAACCGGTGCGGCTGCCGGTGGCCCGGGCGAGCTCCCGGCGCAGCGCATTATCGAGTCGCTTCAGCCCCTGCGCGTCCCCGTATTCCGCGTAAACCCGGCGACCTCGCTCGATGGCACGCTGACGTTCATCCGGGTTGAGCTGCGCCCAGTACCGCTCGCGCTGAGCCAGCAGGTCGGCATAGCCACGACCAGCCGCCAGATCCATCCACGCATAGGCCAGCGCGCGATCCTGCGGCACGCCATCGCCGTTCCAGTACATCGCCGCGATGGTCGCCTGCGAGGGCTTGTCCGCAAAACGCGCCGCCTTGAGAAACAGAACCAATGCCTGCTCCTTGCTGCCTGCCTGGTAGCTCCTGATGGCAGCGTCACGGTAGAACAGGTCGGGATGCCGCGAATTCACCTGACTCTTGTCGAGCAGGGCGATCTGCTGGCCCAGATCGCTCGCCTGCGCCAACCCGGGCACGCATAGGGCCGGGGCGGCCAACAAACTCACTGCCACAAGACAACTCGCGCAACGGATGGGCACGACGGCTTCGCTCCTGCTCGCTTTCGACTGTCCCCACTTTGTACGCAAAGGGCGGGGCAGGTTCAACGCACAGCCCTTGTAGGGCGGACACTGTCCGCCGGCTTTCTGATCCGGATTCCAGGCGTTTCGGCAAGTGCGGCGGGCGGTGCCCGCCCTACGGGGTCATGGCGCCCATCCACAAAAATGCGATCGCGCACGGGGTGCGCTCCTACAAAACCCGCCGCTCACTCCGGCCAGCGGAACTCGACGTGGGTGTTGTTGAACTCGGGGTCGTCGAGGCTACCGCCCGGTTGCGCCACCAGGTCATCGGGTAGGCCGTCGACCTCAAGCGGCTGGCCGGCACTGAAGTGCGCGCCCAGCGACAGCAGTTCGACCAGCCGTTCGCACAGCACGCCGGCGCGGTCGACGTCGCGATCGGGCACGTTGCGCAGGCTGAGGTCGGGGCGGCCGAACTTGCGCATGCCGCGGGTGTGCACCCAGGAGCGGTCGCCGCCCTCGTCGCTACGCAGGATCAGCACGTGGTGGCGCGGCGGCGCGCCGTCCTTGACCAGGTAGTGGCGGCGCCAGTGCGCGGCGTCGAACAGGGTGAGGATCTGCGGGTCGAGGATGGCGGTGCCGCCCACGTCGAGCATGCCGGCCAGCACGCCGAGCGTGTCGCGCAGGTAGTCGAGGCTGGCGCCGTCCTTCAGCACGCCGCGCACCACCAGCACCTCGGGCGCGATGCGCGCCTGCTCGTACGCTTCCGGCGTGTCTTCCTTGATGAGGCCGCCCAGCGCGCCGTTCAGCGGATAGCCGTCCCACTGGCGCAGCACGGCGTTCTGGAAACGCTGGATCCCGACGCCCGCGGGCAGGCCCGGGCTGCCGTAGCGCGGCGACGGGATCAGCAGCTCCGGCTCGAACTTGCCGAACACGTAGAACTGCAGCACGGCCTCTTCTTCGCCGGGCTGCCAGTACGGCCGCGGCCAGCCGGCGGGGGGAGTGGCTTCGCTCATGCGGATTCCTTGATGGATCGGTTCATTCGCGCTCGCCCAGCGGCAGCACGGCCTGCTGCAGCTCGATGCGGCCGTTGCCTTCGCTGATCTTCTTGAACTCGGCGCGGCTCACCGAGACATAGCGTTCGTTGCCGCCGATCTCAACCTGCGGCCCGTCGGTGACCACGCGGCCGTGCTCGTCCACGCGCACCACCATAGTGGCCTTGCGCCCGGTGTGGCAGATCGTCTTGATCTCCTCCAGCTCGTCGGCCCAGGCCAGCAGGTAGCGGCTGCCCTCGAACAGCTCGCCGCGAAAATCGGTGCGCAGGCCGTAGGCCAGCACCGGGATGCCCAGCCGGTCGACCACGTCGCTGGCCTGCCACACCTGCGCCTTGGTGAGGAACTGCGCCTCGTCGACGAACACGCAATGCAGCGGGCCGTTCGCCGCAATGTCGGCCTCGACCAGCGCGAACAAGTCCTCGTCGCCGGCGAAGCGCCGCGCGTTCGCCTTCAGGCCGATCCGCGAGGCCACCACGCCGTCGCCGAAACGGTCGTCCAGCGCCGGGGTGAGGATCAGCGTGCGCATGCCGCGCTCGTGGTAGTTGTACGCGCTCTGCAGCAGCGTGGTGGTCTTGCCGGCGTTCATCGCCGAGTAATAGAAGTAGAGCTTGGCCATGTCGGTGCGCCGGGATCGTGACCGTGCATGGTAGCGCGACAGGCGGTGGACGATGGCTTGCCTGAAGATCCAGGGGCACCCCACCCCGACCCTCCCCGGCACGCAGGGGAGGGAGCGCAATCAGGCCTTGTCCAGCGGCGTGTTGCCGCCGGTGAACGGCGTTCTTGCCTGGGCCAGCCGGTGGCGGCGCTCGGCGCGTCCGCGGCGCCAGTCGCGCAGGGCGATGATCGCGTAGACCAGCTTGAACAGCTGCAATCGCCACAGCACCTTCGGCGTGTCGAACAGGTCGCCGGCGAGCATCGAGATCACGGCCTGCTCCAGCTGCCAGGTGTTGCGCGGCGAGCGCAGCATCTGCCGCATCACCGGCCCGTTGAAGCGGTAGACGAAGAACGCGAAGCGCGCCAGGCCGGCGCGCAGCCGCCTTTCCAGCTTGCGCAGCAAGGCCGCCTCGCGCTGCGGCTCGCGCAGGGCCTGGTCGACCACCGCGGCGGCCTGCTCCGCCCCGCTCATCGCCAGGTACACGCCGGAGGAGAACACCGGGTCGAGGAAGGCGAACGCGTCGCCCACCAGCACCCAGCCCGGCCCGCCCATGCAGGTCGAGTCGTAGGAGTAGTTGCCGGTGACATGTACCGCGTCGCCGATCAGCTCGGCCCGCCCGACGCGCTGCCACAGCGCCGGGTTGAGCTGCAGCGTGTCGAGCAGGAACTCCACCGTGCGGCCCCTGCGCTGCTTCAGGTACTCCGGCTGGCACACCGCGCCCACGCTCATCACGCCGTCGGGCAACGGGATCATCCACATCCAGCCGTGCGCGAAGCGGTAGATGCTGACGTTGCCGGCGTCCTCGCCGGGGCGGCGATCGGCGCCGCGGAAATGGCCGAAGATCGCCGCGCTCTGGTGCTGCGCGTTCCTGCGCCGCAGTTTCCTCTTCGTCGCCAGCAGCGCGTCGCGGCCGCTGGCGTCCACCACGTAGCGCGCGCGGATCGCGTAGTCGCGGCCGTCGTCGGTGCGCACCTCCAGCCAGCTCTCGCGCGGGCCGCGCTGCTCCACGCGCAGCACTTCATGCCCTTCGCGCGCCTCGGCGCCGGCTTCGCGCGCGTGCTCGTACAGCATCCTGTCGAAATCCTGCCGCCACACCTGGTAGGCATGCGGCGGGCTCGGCCCGATCGCGCGGGCGAACGCGTAGACGTTGTAGCCGCGTGCGTTGTCCGCCTCGAAATCGGCGCCGGACTTGAACACGCCCAGCTCGCGCACCTTGTCCAGCACGCCGAGCCGTTCGAACACCGGCAGGTTCATCGGCAGCAGCGACTCGCCGATGTGGAAGCGCGGGTGGTGCGCCTTCTCCAGCGCGATCACCTTGTGGCCGCGGCGCGCCAGCAGGGCGGCTGCGGTGCTGCCGCCGGGGCCGCCGCCGATCACCGCCACGTCGCACTGCTCGACTTCCGGTTCCGCCATGCCCTTCCCCGCCGACTGCCGTGCGGCCGATTATGGCCGAAGCCGGCGGGTGCGCCAGCAGCGCTCTGCTACCATCGGCCGCCGCCTCACGCCTCACTCGGTCCATGCTCAATCCACAACAACTGGCCGCCGTCGAACATTGCGACAGCCCGCTGCTGGTGCTGGCGGGCGCCGGTTCCGGCAAGACCAGCGTGATCACCCAGAAGATCGCCTACCTGATCCAGCGCCGCAAGCTGGCGCCATCGAAGATCGCCGCGATCACCTTCACCAACAAGGCCGCGCGCGAGATGCGCGAGCGCGTGGCGAAGCTGGTCAGCAGCGAGGACGCCGCCGCACTCACGGTGAGCACGTTCCACGCGCTGGGACTGAAGTTCCTGCAGATCGAGCACGCGCACGCCGGGCTGCGCCGCGGTTTCTCGGTGCTGGACGCGGACGACAGCGGCGGCATCGTCAAGGAGCTGGCACCGAAAGGCGCCAAGCCCGACGTGCTGTTCGGCATCCGCAACCTGCTCAGCCGCGCGAAGAACGGCGGCCTCTCGCCGGAGGAAGCGCTGGCCGCCGCGCGCGGCCCGCGCGAACTGGAGGCGGCGACGATCTACGACCTGTACCAGCAGCGCCTCGCCGCGTTCAACGCAGTGGATTTCGACGACCTGATCCGGCTGCCGCTGCGCATCCTGGAATCCGATGCCGAATGCCGCGACGCCTGGCGCGAGCGCCTGCGCTACCTGCTGGTGGACGAGTACCAGGACACCAACGACGCGCAGTACCGCCTGCTCAAGGCGCTGGCCGGCGAGCGCGGCGGCATCACCTGCGTGGGCGACGACGACCAGAGCATCTACGCCTGGCGCGGCGCCAATCCCGAGAACATCGACCAGCTCGGCCGCGACTGGACGAACCTGCGCGTGATCAAGCTGGAGCAGAACTACCGCTGCGGCCGGCGCATCCTGCGCGCGGCGAACGCGCTGATCGCCAACAACCCGCACAGCCACGAAAAGAAGCTGTGGAGCGAGCACCCGGAAGGCGCGCCGATCCGCGTGCTCGAATGCAAGGAGGCCGAGCACGAGGCCGAACGCATTGCCGCGATCGCCACCACGCTGGCCGAGAAGCACAAGGCGCGCTGGGACGACATGGCGATCCTGTACCGCGGGAACTTCCAGGCGCGGCCGCTGGAGAAGGCGCTGCGCCTGGCGCGGATTCCGTACCACCTCACCGGCGCGCTCTCCTTCCTCGACCGCGCCGAGGTGAAGGACCTGCTGTGCTACCTGCGCCTGCTGACCAACCCCAGCGACGACGCCGCGTTCCTGCGCGTGGTCAACGTGCCGAAGCGCGAGATCGGCGCCACCACGCTGGAGAAGCTGGGCCAGATCGCCCAGTCGCGCCACTCGTCCCTGCTCGACGCCACCCGCAGCGACGGCGTGCTGCGCCAGCTCACTCCACGCCCCGCCGCTGCGCTGGCCTCGTTCGCGAACCTGCTGGACGAACTGCGCAGTGCCTCGCTGCACGAGAGCGCCGCCGACCTGGTCGAGCTGATCCTGAAACGCACCGGCTACGCCGCGCAGATCGCCACCGGCACGCCCGACGCAACCGTGCGCGAGCGCAAGCTGGGCAACCTGCGCGAGCTGGCCGACTGGTTCCGCGCGATGCAGAAAAATTCGAATACGTCCGGCGGCAACAGCGCCGGCGACCTCGCCTCGCAGCTGGCCCTGCTCAGCCACGCCGACCGCGACGAGCCGGGCAACGCGGTGCGCATGATGACCCTGCACGCCGCCAAGGGGCTGGAATTCCGCTTCGTCTTCATCGTCGGCTGCGAGGACGGCACGCTGCCGCACGAGGGCGCGCTGGACGAAGGCCGCGTCGACGAGGAGCGCCGGCTGATGTACGTCGGCATCACCCGCGCCAAGGAGCTGCTCACGCTGTCCTGGTCGGCGCAGACGAAACGCTACGGCGAGGTCCACCGCAACCAGCCCAGCCGCTTCCTGCACGAGCTGCCGCAAGCCGACCTGCACTGGCAGGGCAAGGACCCGGAGGCGGACAAGGAAGTGACCCGCGAAACCGCCGAGTCGCACATGGCGCGGATCAAGGCGATGCTGGCGGGCGGCTGAGTTGACGGCCCGGGGGCAAATGCTTTCCAGTTCCCGCCACGACAGCCGGCTGCGCATGCCTTCCGGCGCCAGGGGGTTCCCATGACCGACCCGACCCGGGTCTATGCCAGGCTCATCGACGCGTTCAACCAGAACGACTGGCCGCGGGTGCGGCAGCGTGCGGCGCAACTCCTGCCAGTCCTGCCGCACGACCCGGTGGTGCATTTCATGGCCGGCGTGGCCTGCATGCAGATGCAGGAGCTGCCGCTGGCGCTCGATCACCTGCGCGGCGCCACCCGGCTGGAACCCGGCCGCGCCGACTTCCTCGCGCAGTACGCGAAGGCGCTGGTGCTCGTGCGGCGGATGCGGGAAGCGCGGCTGGTGGCCGACGAGGCCATGGGCTGCTCGCCCGCTGACCCGATGACGCTGGAGGCGCTGGGCGTGGTCTACGCCCAGGTCCAGGCCTTCGCGCAGGCGGCGGCGGTGTTCCGCCGCGCCGTGGCGCTCATGCCCGGGCAGGCCGCTGCCCGCTTCCATCTCGCCCACGCGCTGACGGCCCTGGGCGACAGCGACGGCGCCGAGCGCGAGCTGGAAACCGGCCTGCGGCTCGAACCGGGCTACTGGAAGGCGCACCTGACCCTGGCCCAGTTGCGGCGGCAGACACCGACCGGCAACCACCTCGAACGGATGCGGTCGCTGCTGGCGCAATACGGCAACGATATCGGCGCGCGGATCTACCTCAACCTGGCGCTGGCCAAGGAGTACGACGACACCGCCGACTACCTGCAGGCCTTCGAACACCTCGTGCGCGGCAACGCGGCGGTACGCAGCCTGCGTCCCTATTCGGCCGGGCACGACGAGGCGATGTTCGATGCCCTGGTGCGCACCTTTCCCACCACGCACGACGGGGCGGCCGAAGGCGATCCCACCCACGAGCCGATCTTCGTCATCGGCATGCCGCGCACGGGCACGACGCTGCTGGAGCGCATCCTTTCCAGCCATCCGGACGTGTACGCCGCGGGCGAGCTGCAGAACTTCCCGGCGACGCTGCAGCAAGTGGCGGGCGGCCGGCGGCCGCTGCTGTTCGACCCGGACCTCGCCACCCGCATGCGCGCCATCGACTGGCGACAGCTCGGCGCAAGCTACCTCGCCAGCACCCGGCCCGCCACGGCGGAGCGGCCGCGTTTCATCGACAAGCTGCCGCACAATTTCCTGTATGCCGGCTTCATCGCCCGCGCGCTGCCGAACGCGAAGATCGTCTGCCTGCGCCGCGACCCGCTGGACACCTGCCTCGGCAACTTCCGCCACTTCTTCGACCGGGAATCGCCCTACTACGACTACTCCTACGACCTGCTCGACACCGGCCGGTATTACCTCCAGTTCGACCGCCTGATGGCGCACTGGCGCAAGGTGCTGCCCGGACGCATCCTGGAGCTGCCCTACGAATCGCTGGTGGAAACGCCCGAGGCGGCTGCGCGCCAGCTGCTGGCATTCTGCGGCCTGCCCTGGAACGACGCCTGCCTGCATCCCGAGAGCAACGCCGCACCGGTCAACACGCCCAACGCCTGGCAGGTGCGTGCGCCGGTCTACCGCACCGCGGTCGGCCGCTGGAAACACTACGAGCCGCAGCTGCGCGCGCTGCGGCAACTGCTCGGCGAGGCCGGCATCGCGTGGCGGGACTGAACCGCCGCCCGTGGCTCAGATCAGCTTCTCCGCCTCCAGCTCGCTCTTCAGGTACGCGTAGTAGATCGGCGCGGCGATCACGCCGGGCAGGCCGAACGCGGCTTCCATCAGCAGCATGGCGACCAGCAGCTCCCAGGCGCGGGCGCGGATCTGGGTGCCGACGATGCGCGCGTTGAGGAAGTATTCGAGCTTGTGGATCAGGACCAGGAACGCCAGCGCGGCGACGCCCACGCCCAGCGACACCGACATGCCGGCCACCGTGATCGCCGTGTTGGAGATCAGGTTGCCGATCACCGGCAGCAGGCCGGCCACGAAGGTCACCACCACCAGGGTCTTGGCCAGCGGCACGTGGATACCCATCAGCGGCAGCAATCCGAGCAGGAATACCGCGGTGAATGCGGTGTTGATCAGCGAAATCTTGATCTGCGCGAACACGATATTGTGGAACGCGTCGGCCAGCCGCTGGCAGCGCAGGCTCAGCGCCGCCGCCAGCGGGCCCATCTGGTGCGCCGGGCGGGTGCGGCTCAGCGCCACGATCGCGCCCAGCACCAGGCCGATGATGATGTGCACGAACACCCGCACCGCGCCCTTGCCCGCCAGCTGCAGCGTATCGGCGTGCTTGCGGGCCAGTTCGATCGCCCCCACGCGCAGGTCGTCCACGCTGTCGGGCAGGTTGTCCACCAGCGCCGGCGGCAGTTGCTGGCGCGCCTTCTCCACCAGCGGCATCAGCTGCTCCTGCCAGAGCAGCTGCGGGTTGCCGATCTCGTGCCGGTACAGGCTGATCGCGCCGAGGATCAGCAGCAGCAGCAGGCCCACCACGATCGCGCCCAGCACCGCCACCACCACCACCCGCGCGCGGTCGCCGGGGATGCGCCGGCCCAGCAGCGGGACCATCGCCTGCACCAGCTCGAACACCAGCAGGCCGGCCAGCAGCGCCGGCAACAGGTGGATCCTGACGACCAGCAGCAACACGGCCGCCGCCAGCAGGTAGCTGGCGTAGCGGATCACCGACGAGGACTTGCGCAAGGCGGGCAGGGGGGAATCCATGCGGAACGGAACCGTAGGCAAGGGGCCGCCAGTCTGTCAGCAGCCCGCCACCGCTGCCAGCCCTGCCACGGCGCTGTCGTAAACTTCATTCATCGTTCCGCCCCGCTTCCCGCCAAGGATTACCGCATGCCACTCCGCTTGCCCGCCATCCTGCTCGCCCTCGCCCTGCTGGCCGGCTGCGCCACCACGCCGCGCCCACCGGCGGCAGTGCTGCCGGCCGCGTCGCCGGCCGCACCGGCGACGGTCGCCGCCAACGACAACCTCAACGCCGTGGCGTGGAGCCAGACCGCGATCGAGCACGACCTGATCTACCTGCAGACCTTCCGCGATGCGCAGGCGCAACTGCTGGCCGCGCTGCGCGACAGGCACTGGGACGCCCTGGGCAAGGGCGACCGCACCACGCCGCTCGCGGGCCTGAAGCCGGCGGTGATCCTGGACGTCGACGAGACCGTGCTGGACAACTCGCCGTTCGCGGCACGGGGCGTGCGCAGCGGCAGCGAATACAACGAAGCCGAATGGGCGGCCTGGTGCCGGGAAGAGCGTGCCAAGGCGTTGCCCGGCGCGGTCGAATTCACCCAGTTCGCGGCAAAGCACGGCATCGCGGTGATCTACATCTCCAACCGGGCCAAGGACCTGGACCAGGCCACCCTGGCCAACCTGCGCAAGGCGGGGCTGCCGGTCAGCGGCCCGCAGGCCTTCCTCGGCCTGGGCACCGTGGTGGAAGACTGCGAGCAGGCCGGCAGCGAGAAGGGCTGCCGCCGCCAGCTGGTCGCGCGGCACTACCGCGTGCTGATGCAGTTCGGCGACCAGATCGGCGATTTCGTGGACATCCTCGCCAACACCGCCGACGGTCGCCGCAAGGCGGTCGCCGACTACCTGCCGTGGATCGGTACCCGCTGGTTCGTGCTGCCCAACCCCACCTACGGTTCGTGGGAACCGGCACTGTTCAACAACGACTGGAGCCTGTCGCCCGGGCAGCGGCGCCAGCAAAAGCTCGATGCACTGCGCACCGAATGATTTTCATCATGTAAAACAATAAATTACAATGTAAATAAAAAGTATTGCCTCAGCTTTAACGAGCGGGTAATATTTCGTCCGCCAACACCTGCTGACCAGAATCTTCGCAGGCATGGCCATTTCCCTCCGGCTCTGCCGGATTTCCCCGTGAGGCCCAACGCCCACGGGGTTTTCTTTTGGGAATTCGCAAAAATTTGCGCTGCGACCTTGTTTCGGGGCTGCCACGGCCCTTACCCTGCGCGCTCACCTCGGCCGGGCGGCGCGTCCGCCGCCACACCGTGAGAACCCGCCCATGCAACTCCCCTCCCTGCGCCACGTCCTGTTGCCGCTGCTCGCCGCGCTGTTGCTGGGCGCGTGCCACGGCAGGGACGACGACGCCCAGCCGGGCGGCGGCTCCCCGGAGGCGGCGCTGCGGACCTCGATCGACCTGTTCAAGGCCGGCGACTTCCAGGGGCTGTGGAAACACGCGCTGCCGCCGGCCGACTACGCCGACATGCGCGCCGACTGGAGCCGCCAGCAGCAGGTGCCGGAACCGGCCACCGCCGAGGACCGCGCCCGCTTCGACGAGACGGTGCGCAAGCTCACCGAACCGGACGCGGAGAACAAGCTGTACGCCGAACTGCAGCCGAAACTGGCCGCGATGGAGCAGCAGTACAAGGACCAGCTGCCGGTACTGATCAGCATCGGCGAGGCGCTGGTGAAGAACGGCCTGGCGCAGAACCCGACCCTGAGCGCGGCGCGGAAGAACCAGGTCAACGGCGCGCTGGACGTGCTGCTGCCGTGGGCACAGCAGACGCCGTGGTTCGACCAGGCCAGGGCGAAGCAGGCGATCCGGGTGGCGGTGACCACCACGCGCAAGCTCGACCTGAAAAGCCCCGAGCAACTGCGCACGATGGACTTCGACGCCTCGATGGCCAGGTACGCCACCGCCTATGGCGGCCTCAAGCAGTTGCTGGCGATCTACGGGCTGTCGGTGGACGGCACGCTGGACTCGATCCGGCTCAGCCCGGTGTCCGCCGGCAACGGCCGCGCGGTGGTGCGGATCGACTACACCCTGCTCGGCAAGCCGCTGTCGACCGAGTCGACCCTGGTGCAGGAAAACGGCCGCTGGTACAGCGAGGATCTGCTGAACAGCGCGCGCCAGTCGCACCGGCGCCGGCTGCAGGAAGCCGCCGGCGCGCCCGCCCGCGCAGCCAGCGCGGCCGCCGGCGTAACGAAAGACTGAACATCGCGGCCATTAGAATAGACCGATGCCAACGAACAGCACCGCGGACTCCCCTGCCCGCCAGCGCGCGCCCTGGTGGTTCACCCTGGCCGGCCAGCTGCTGCAGCCGTGGGTGCGCATCCGCCGCGATCCGGCCGAGCCCACCACCTTGCTGCAGGCCGGCGTCCCGGTCTGCTACGTGATCGAGCGGGACGGCTTCTCCGACGCGCTGATCCTGCAGCGTGCCTGCCGCGAAGCCGGCCTGCCCAACCCGATGCAGCCGCTGGCCGGCACCCGCCGCCGGCGCTCGGTATTCGCGCTGGCCCGGCGCGACGGCTGGCTGTTCGGCCGCAACCGCCGGCGCAACCCCAACGAGCCGCTGCGGCAGCTGGTGCGTTCGCTGGAAGGCATGCCCGGGCACGATATCCAGATCATGCCGGTGTCGATTTACGTCGGCCGTGCGCCCAGCCGCGACAGCGGCTGGTTCCGCGTGCTGTTCTCGGAAAACTGGGTGATGGTGGGCCGCTTCCGCCGCATGCTGGCGCTGCTGCTGAACGGGCGCGACACGGTGGTGCACTTCTCCACGCCGGTGTCGCTGCGCCAGATGCTGGACGAGGCCGGCACGATCGCCCCGGAACGTTTCGCGCGCAAGGTCGCGCGGGTGATGCGCGCGCATTTCCACCGCATCCGCGCCGCGGTGATCGGGCCGGACCTGTCGCACCGGCGCACGGTGGTCGATGCGGTGCTGAACGCCGAGCCGGTGCGCGCCGCGATCGCCGCCAGCGCGGCCAAGGAAAAGATCAGCCACGCCAAGGCCTGGCGCAAGGCGCACAAGCTGGTGCTGGAGATCGCCGCCGACTATTCGCACCCGGTGGTGCGCTCGGCCTCGTTCCTGCTCTCCAACTTCTGGAACAAGCTGTACGACGGCATCGCCATGCACCACTTCGACAAGGCCCGCGCCGCCGCGCCCGGCCACGAGGTGATCTACGTGCCCTGCCACCGCAGCCACGCCGACTACCTGCTGATGAGTTACCAGCTGCACGTCTCCGGCGTGGTGGTGCCGCACATCGCCGCGGGCGTGAACCTCAACCTGCCGGTGATCGGGCCGGTGCTGCGCCGCGGCGGCGCATTCTTCCTGCGCCGCAGCTTCAAGGGCAACGCGCTGTACTCGGTGGTGTTCAACGAATACGTGGCGCAGCTGATCGACCGCGGCGTGCCGATGGAGTACTTCATCGAGGGCGGCCGTTCGCGCACCGGCCGCCTGCTGGCGCCGCGCGCCGGCATGCTGGTGATGACGGTGCGCGCGTTCCTGCGCGCGCCGCGCCGGCCGGTGCTGTTCCAACCGGTGTACATCGGCTACGAGAAGCTGATGGAGGGCAAGAGCTACATCGGCGAGCTGAGCGGCCAGCCGAAGGAGAAGGAATCCCTGCTCGGCCTGCTCAAGGGCCTCAAGGTGCTGCGCCAGCGCTACGGCCACGTGGCGCTGAATTTCGGCGAGCCGATCGAGCTGACCCCGCTGCTGGACGCCGCCAGCGCCGACTGGCGCGCCGCCACCACCGACCCCGAGGCGAAACCGGAGTGGCTGAACGCGGTCACCGACCGCCTCGCCGAGCAGATCCAGATCAACATCAACCGCGCCGCCGACGTCAACCCGATCAACCTGCTGGCGCTGGCCCTGCTCGCCACGCCGAAGCACGCGATGGCCGAGAGCGACCTGCTGACCCAGCTCGAGCTGGGCAAGGCGATGCTGGAGGAGCTGCCGTATTCCGATCGCGTCACGCTGACCCCGATGGGCCCGGCCGCGATCATCGCCTACGGCGAGCAGATGGGCTGGATCCAGCGCGTGCAGCACCCGCTCGGCGACGTGCTCACCGCCACCGGCGAGCGCGCGGTGCTGCTCAGCTACTTCCGCAACAACGTGCTGCACCTCACCGCCACCGCCGCGTGGGTCGCCTGCTGCTTCCTCAACAACCGGCGCATGTCGCGTTCCTCGATCCTGCGGCTGGGCCGGATCATCTATCCGTTCATCCAGGGCGAGCTGTTCCTGCCGTGGGATACCGAGGGCTTCGCCGCGCAGATGCAGGCGACCATCGACTTCTTCGTGCGTCGCGGCCTGCTCGAATCGGTCAGCGACGGCCGCGTGCTCGAGCGCAGCCCGGGCCAGGACGACGGCGCCTTCCAGCTCAAGGTGATCGCGCGCAGCCTGATCCAGGCGTTCGAGCGCTACTACATCACCATCGCCGCGCTGGCCAAGAACGGCCCGCACACGATGACCGGCGCGGAGCTGGAGAACGCCTGCACGCTCACCGCGCAGCGGCTGTCCCTGCTCAACGAGCTGTCCGCGCCGGAGTTCTTCGACAAGGCGCTGTTCCGCGGCTTCATCCAGAAGCTGCGCGAGCGCCGCGTGGTGTGGACCGACGACGACGGCAGGCTCGACTACGACGCCGCGCTGGAAGGCATGGTGCGCGACGCACGGGTGATCCTCTCGCGCGAAGTGCGCCACTCGATCCTGAAGATCACCCCCGGCGGCGACCGGGAACCCATGGCGGACCAGCCCGCCCACGTCCCCGCCGACAGCGACGACGCCGCGTTGCACGAGCGCCACGTCGCGGCCGAGCACCACCTGCACCAGGCGTCGGGCGGCACCGGGGCAGCGGCCGACCCGGCCACGCGGGAATGAGGCGGCAACGCCGCCCGGCGTCGACCACGTGCGGACGGAGCCGCCGCCGAACCCTCGCGTGACGCCGGCCGGCCCGTGCCCGGAAGCCGGCGCAGGGTATCCGGAGGCCTCGGGCAGGCTCTAAGATGGCCGCCACCCCAGTCCGGAACCCTTGCCCATGGCCGCACGCCGCGTCCTTGCCCTCGCTGCCGCCCTGCTGTCGCTGCCGGTCGGCGCCTCGGCCGCCGACACCGCGGCCCGCCACGACGTCCGCGTGCTGCATTGCGCGCGCCTGCTCGACACCGCCGCCGGCAGGATGCTCGGCGAGACCAGCGTGGTGGTCGATGGCGAGCGGATCCGGGAGCTGCACGCCGGCGCCGTGGACGTCGAGCCGTACCGGAAGGAGGCCAGCGCGGCAAGCGGCTCGTTCCAGTACATCGACCTGCCCGATTCGACCTGCCTGCCCGGCCTGATCGACAGCCACACCCACCTGACCATGGAGTTCAGCCGCTCCACCTACAGCGACAAGTTCCGCCTCGATCCGGCGGACTATGCGATCCGCAGCACGGTCTACGCCAGACGCACGCTGCTGGCCGGTTTCACCAGCGTGCGCAATCTCGGCGACGAGCACAACGAATCCATCGCGCTGCGCAACGCGATCAACACCGGCATCGTGCCGGGGCCGCGCATCTTCAGCGCCGGCCAGCCCGTCGGCAGCACCGGCGGCCATGCCGACCCCACCAACGGTTACCGTGCGGACCTGGCCGGCAACCCCGGCCCGAAGGACGGCATCATCAACTCGCCCGAAGACGCCTGGAAAGCGGTGCGCCAGCACTACAAGGACGGCGCCGACCTGATCAAGATCATGCCTTCCGGCGGCGTGCTCGACGAAAGCAGCAGCGCCGAAAACGCGCAGATGACCCTGGACGAGATCAAGGCCGTGGTTGCCGCCGCGCACGACTACGGCTTCACCGTGGCCGCGCACGCGCACGGCGCCGAGGCCATCCGCCGGGCTGTGCTCGGCGGCGTCGACTCGATCGAGCACGGCACCTTCATGAGCGACGCGGACATGAAGCTGATGAAGGAGCACGGCACCTGGTATGTGCCGACCATCACCGCCGGCAAGTTCGTCGAGGAGAAGGCGAAGGAAGGCTGGTATCCGCCGCAGGTCGCGGCCAAGGCGGAACAGGTCGGGCCGATCATCCTGGCCACCGCCGGCAAGGCCTACAAGGCCGGCGTGAAGATCGCGTTCGGCACCGATGCCGGGGTCTATCCGCACGGCGAGAACGCAAAGGAATTCGTCTACATGGTGCAGGCCGGCATGCCACCGATGTTCGTGCTGCAGGCCGCCACCACGCACGCCGCCGAATTGCTGCACAAGCAGGACGAACTGGGGCAGATCGCCGCGGGCCGGCGCGCCGATGTGATCGCCGTGCCGGGCAACCCGCTGGACGACATCACCGCGATGCAGCGCGTCAGCTTCGTGATGAAGGACGGCGTCGTCTACAAGGACGGCGGCAAGCCGACGCTGTAGCATGGCGCCCATGAACGATCCGCAATCCAAAACCACCCACTTCGGCTTCCGCGACGTGCCGGTGGGCGATAAGCAGAAACTGGTCGGCCAGGTCTTCACCTCGGTCGCGCGCAGCTACGACCTGATGAACGACCTGATGTCGTTCGGCATCCACCGGCTGTGGAAGCGCCATTTCGTGGCGGTCAGCGGCGTTCGCCGCGGCGACCGCGTGCTGGACCTGGCCGGCGGCACCGGCGACATCGCCGCGCTGATGAAACCGGTGGTCGGCGACGAGGGCGAGGTGGTGGTGGGCGACATCAACGCGGCGATGCTCGGCGTGGGCCGCGACCGCCTGACCGACCGCGGCCTGGTCGGCGGGCTGCGCTGGGCCCAGCTCAACGCCGAGGCGCTGCCATTCCCGGACAACAGCTTCGACGCGGTGACCATGGCGTTCGGCCTGCGCAACGTCACCGACAAGGACAAGGCGCTGGCCGACATCTGCCGCGTGCTGAAGCCCGGCGGCCGCGCCCTGGTGCTGGAGTTCTCGAAAGTGCAGAACGAGCTGTTCGGCAAGCTCTATGACTTCCACTCGTTCAAGATCCTGCCGAAGCTGGGCCAGCTGTTCGCCGGCGACGCCGACAGCTACCAGTACCTGGCCGAGTCGATCCGCAAGCACCCCGACCAGGCGACCCTGAAGGGCATGATGGAGCGCGCCGGCTTCGGCCGCGTCGAGGTGCGCAACCTCACCAACGGCATCGTGGCGATCCATCGCGCGTACAAGTTCTGAGGCGGCGGCCGGTCCGGCTGACCCAGATCAGTGGCCGGCCGGAGTGCGCGGCGTATGTTGGGGCTCCCTTTCCCGCGAGTTCCGCCACATGTCCATCGACACCGTTTCCGAACAGAACGTGCACCTCTTCGACGCGCGCGGGGTGGCCCGGCGCTTCCGCCACTCGGCGATCTTCGGCGCGATCGGCGCGCTGCGCTCGGGCGAGACGATGCGCTTCGTCAACGACCACGACCCGATCCCGCTGATCGCCCAGCTGCGCGAGCGCCTGGGCGACCACCTCACGGTGAACTATCGCCAGCGCGACGCCGATGCGGTGGTGATCGACTTCGGCATCACCGGCCTGCCGGGGGAGTGATGGACTATCCCGCGTTCTACGACCAGGCGCCGCGCATCGCGATGCGCGACCCGCTGGCCGCCTTCCTCGGCGCCGCCGGGGACGGCCTGCTGGAATACAGCTACCTCGACGCGGTGCGGCTGGCCGGCCACTCTTGCCCCACCGTGGCCGGCGCCTGGCTGATGGCGCGCACGGCGCTGCAGGCCTTGTACCCGGGCGAGCCGGCCGAGCGCGGCGGCATCGCGGTACGCATGCCGGCGCCCGCGGACGAAGGCGTCACCGGCGTGATCGCGCAGGTGCTGACCCTGGTCACCGGCGCCGCCGCCGAGAACGGCTTCCACGGCATCGGCGGCCGCTTCGTGCGGCAGTCCCTGCTGGATTTCGCGGCCGCCCCGACCACCGACGCGGTGCAGTTCAGCCGCCGCGACAACGGCGAAACGGTTGCGGTGAGCCTGGACCTGTCCCGCGTGCCACCGGCGCCGAACCTGCGCGAGCTGATGGTCGTCGCGCTGCACCCGACCGCCACGGCGCAACAACGCGCCACCTTCGCGCAGGCCTGGCAGGACCGCGTGCGGCGCCTGCTGCTGGAACACGCCGACGACGCCGAGGTGTTGCGGCTGGCCCGGTTGAACTGATCCGATCGAACCGATCCGGCAGGAGCCCGCCGGCGGGCTCCTGCCGGATCGGCTAGCGCGGCGCCTGCCTGCAGGCTTCCAGCGCCACGGCCGGCGCGGCGCGGCGGCGCGCGTTCGCCAGCACCACGCCGCCGATGGTGACCGCGCCACCCACCAGGATCAGCGCGTTCGGCACCTCGTGCAGCCACAGCCAGCCGATCAGCAGCGCGATCGGCGGCGACAGGTAGATGAAGCTGCTGACCCGCGACGCGGAGGCGCGGTGCACCGCCATGTTCCAGGCCAGGTAGCCGACGAAGGTGGGCGCGATGCCCAGCCACAGCAGCGCGCCGATCCGCGGCCACGCCGCCGTGCCCAGCGCCTGCGGCAGCTGCCAGCCGAACGGCAGCGCGGCGAGCGTGCCGGCGAAGAAGGTGAACGCGGTGACGCCGAGCATGCTGTTGCGCGCGAACAGCTCCTTCTGGCCCACGAAATAGATCGCCGATACCGCCACGCAGACCAGCACCAGCAGCGCCTTCGGGTCCACTTCCACCCGCTGCCCGCTGGCCAGCACCACCAGCACCGTGCCGACCAGCGCCACCGCCAGGCCGATCCAGGTGCGCAGCGCCAGCCGCTCGCCCAGCCACCACGCCGATACCGCCGCGGTCGCCGCCGGCACCAGCGAGATCAGGATCGAGGCGGTGCCGCTGGCGATCCGCGTCTCGGCGTAGTTCAGGCACAGGTGGTACACGGTAAGGCCGAGCACGCCGAGCAGGGCCAGCTGCGGCCAGTCGCGCCGCGCCGGCAGCGGCACGCGCCTCACCCGCAGCAACGCGGCGAAACACAGCGAGCCGATCAGCAGCCGGGCGAACGCCACCTCGCCGGGAGTGAAAGCCGGCAGCGCGTAGGCGATCGCGGCGTACGCCGACGACCAGGTGAGCAGGGCGACCCCGATGCCGGCCAGGGCACGGCCATCGAGACGATCAACGGTATCCATGGGGACGGATTCCAGGGGCGGGGAAGTGTGCATCCTAGTCTTGCCGGCCGCGCCGGGGAATAATGCATCACATCGCTTTCCTGACGTTTGGCCAGCGATCGAAACAATCGACGAGGTATTCCGCCATGGAATCGAAAGTCACCGAAGCCAAGCCGGAACTGGACGGCAAGGACTGGCAACTGCTGGAGGCGCTGCAGGCGGATGCGCGCCTGGGCTACGCCGAGCTGGGCCGCAAGGTGCGGCTGTCCGCGCCGGCGGTGGCCGAGCGGGTGAAGCGGCTGGAGGAAGCCGGCGTGATCACCGGCTACCGCGCGGTGGTGGAGCCGAAGCGGCTGGGCTACCGCATCGAGGCGATGGTGCGGCTGCGCTGCGATGGCGGCATCTGCGCGCGCATCGGCCCCATCGTGGCGGACATCCCCGAAGTGCTCGACTGCCGCCGCCTCGCCGGCGAGGATTCCGCCCTGCTGCATGTGGTGGCGATGTCGATCAGCCACCTGGAAAGCGTGCTCGATCGCCTGCTGAAGATCCACGCCAGCATCAGCACCACCACCCTGATCGTGCTGCAGGCGCCCCACGTGAACCGCGCGATCAACCGCGCGATGTGGGACGCCGCGTGCAAGTTCTCCGCCGATTGAGCCGCGCCGCCACGCGCCTGCCACACGGCTGCGATACTTCTGCCGGTGTGCCGTTTCCATTCGCCCAGCCCAGGTGAATCGCCATGACCAAGCCGTTGCCGCCCGCTCCACCGCACGCCGAAACCGACGCCCCGGCCGATCCCGCCCGCCGCAAGCTGCTCGGCGGCATCGCGCTGGCCGGCGCGGCGCTGGCCGCGGGCGGCTGCCAGATCGCCGCCGGCAGCCGCCCCGCGCGCACCGGTCGCGCCACGGAAGCCGCGCTGGATGCCGCGCTGCGCGAGCACGTCCGCCACGTGGTGGTGATCTACGCGGAGAACCGCAGCTTCAACAACCTGTTCGCGGATTTCCCCGGCCTCGAGCGGCCGCTGGCCGCGCTGACGCCGGAGCAGTACCGCCAGCGCGACCGCGATGGCCGCCCGCTCGACACGCTGCCGCCGATCTGGCACGGCCTGGTGCCGCACGAACAGACACTGGGCAACCGCCGCTACCAGATCGGCGAGGACGCGATCCGCAACCTCGCCAACGCGCCGTTCGCGCTGCGCACGCCGGAGGGCGAGCCGCTGCCGCCGGCACTGGTCACGCGCGACCTGATCCACAACTTCTACAACAACCAGCTGCAGATCAACGGCGGCCGCAACGACGGCTTCGTCGCCTGGGGCGACAGCGGCGCGCTGGTGATGGGCCGCTACGCCGAGGGCGCGGCGGACCTGCAGCTGTGGCGGCTCGCGCGGCAGTACACGCTGTGCGACAACTTCTTCATGGGCGCCTTCGGCGGCTCGTTCCTCAACCACCAGTACCTGATCACCGCGCAGCCGCCGTTCTTTCCGCAGGCGGACCAGGGGCCGGCAAGGCAGCAGATCGCGCAGGTGGAAGGCGATGATCCCGCCGGCATCCGGCTGAAGCTGGCCGGGGATTCCCCCGCCAGCGCGATGCAGGGCCGGCCGAAGTTCGCCTCGCGCAACGTGCTCACGCCGGACTTCTGGGCGGTGAACACGATCGGCCCGCCCTACGCGCCCGGCCTCACCCGCGACCCGCACCATCCGCTGCTGGCCGATCCGGCCGACCCCAGCACGCTGCCGCCGCAGAGCCACGCCACCATCGGCGACCGGCTCGACGCGCAGGGCATCGACTGGGCCTGGTACGCCGGCGGCTGGCAGCTGGCGCTGGACGGCAGCGGCATGCGCGGCGCGCACGGGCAGTTTCCCTACGGCCCCAACTTCCAGATCCACCACCAGCCGTTCAACTACTTCCGGCAATTCGCGCCCGGCACCGCCGCTCGCGCGCAGCACCTGCGCGACGGCGGCACCGGCGACAGCGCCGCCAGCAACCGCTTCATCGCCGCCATCGAGAGCGGCACGCTGCCGCCGGTGGCGTTCTACAAGCCGCAGGGCGACCTCAACATGCACGCGGGCTACTCGGACGTGGCCGCCGGCGACCGCCACATCGCGCACATCATCGACGCGCTCAAGCGGAGCCCGCTGTGGGAACACGCCGTGGTGGTGATCACCGTGGACGAGAACGGCGGCTGGTGGGACCATGTGGCGCCGCCGAAGGGCGACCGCTGGGGACCGGGCACGCGCATCCCCGCGCTGGTGGTGTCGCCGTTCGCGAAGAAGGGTTTCGTCGACCACACCATCTACGACACCGGCTCGATCGCCCGCTTCATCACGCGCCGCTTCGGCCTGCAGACACTGCCCGGCCTCACCCTGCGCGAGCAGGCGATGATCGCCGCCGGCGGCCCGCCGCCGGGCGACCTCACCGCCGCCCTGCAGTTCGATATTTGACTCCCTCCCTGCTCGCCGGGGAGGGGTACTCCCGACTTCCCCGCCAGCCCGGACAACTTCCTTCACCCCCTGCACGCAGGGGGTGAAACTCCACAAGAGATCGCCACCATGCGCGAGCTGTATCCCGAGATCGAGCCGTACCGCACCCACCAGCTCGCCGTGGACGCCATCCACACCCTGTACGTGGAGGAATGCGGCAACCCCGCCGGCCTGCCGGTGGTGTTCCTGCACGGCGGCCCGGGCGCGGGCCTGTCCGCCTACCACCGCCGCTTCTTCGATCCGGCGCGCTACCGCATCGTGCTGTTCGACCAGCGCGGCGCCGGGCAGTCCACCCCGTTCGCCGAACTCACCGACAACACCACCTGGCACCTGGTCGCCGACATCGAGGCGATCCGCGAGCGACTGGAGATCGAGCGCTGGGTGGTGTTCGGCGGCTCGTGGGGTTCCACGCTGGCGCTGGCCTACGCGCAGACGCATCCCGAACGCGTGCTGGGGCTGGTGCTGCGTGGCATCTTCCTGGGCCGGCCGCAGGAGCTGCGCTGGTTCAACGAGGTCGACGGCGGCGCCTCGCAGATCTTCCCCGAGCGCTGGGCACGCTTCCTCGCCTTCATCCCCGAGCAGGAACGCAGCTCGATGCTGGACGCCTACTGGCGCCGCCTCACCAGCGACGACGAAGCCACCAGGCTCGCCGCGGCCAAGGCATGGAGCGCGTGGGAAGGCGGCAGCACCACCCTGCTGCACGACCCCGACGCCGGTGGCGATTTCGAGGACCCGCACAGGGCGGTCAGCCTGGCCGTGATGGAGGCGCACTACTTCCGCCACAACATCTTCCTCGAACCCGACCAGCTGCTGCGCGACATCGGCCGCCTGCGCCACATCCCCACCACCATCGTGCACGGCCGCTACGACATCATCTGCCCGGTGAAGAGCGCCTGGGACCTCAGCCAGGCCTGGCCCGGCGCCAGCCTGCACGTGGTGCTGGCCGGCCACAGCGCCGCCGACCCGGCGATCGTGGACCAACTGGTGCAGGCAACGGACCGACTGGCGGACCGGTACTGCTGAGGCATGGAACTGGAACTTAAGTGGAACTTAAGGGGCGGAGGTAATTAAACGGAGAAAACATCGGGCCGGCCCGCAGCCTGCCGGCCACGCGGCCGGCCAAGAACGAAGGGCGGCATTTGATTGCCTCCGCCCTCTTCCGGGGTAGCCGCCACGGCGGCAATGGCATACTGGGGTTTTCCGGCACGAGACTCCCCCATGCGCCTGTTGCCCGCCCTCGCCTTCGGCACGTTGCTGCTGCCGCTGGCGGCCTACGCCAACGACCCGAACTCGTACGCCCAGCCCGAGCAGGTGCGGGTGACGCATCTGGACCTGGACCTGACGATCGACTTCCCGCACCGGCAGCTCGACGGCCAGGCCACGCTGAAGCTGGACTGGAAGAACCCCGGGGCGCAGTCGCTGGTGCTGGACACGCGCGACCTGAAAATCGCCAGGGTCGAGGCGCTGGCCGCCGACGGCAAGGCCACGCCGCTGAAATACGCACTGGCGCCGCGCGACAAGGCGCTGGGCAGCAAGCTGACCATCGCCACGCCGAAGCATCCGGCGCAGGTGCGCATCGTCTACACCACCTCGCCCGGGGCGTCCGGCCTGCAGTGGCTGACCCCGGCGCAGACCGCCGACAAGAAACTGCCGTTCATGTTCTCGCAGTCGGAATCCATCCACGCGCGTTCGTGGGTGCCGCTGCAGGATTCGCCGGCGGTGCGCTTCACCTACGACGCCCGCGTCAAGGCGCCGAAGGACGTGCGCGTGGCGATGAGCGCGATCAACGACGCGAAGCATCCGCTGGACGGCGAATTCCGCTTCGACCAGCCGCACCCGATCCCGTCCTACCTGCTGGCGATCGCCGCGGGCGACCTGGCGGTGAAGGAGACCGGGCCGCGTTCGGCCGTCTATGCGGAGCCGTCGGTGGTGGACAAGGCCGCGCATGAATTCGAGGACACCGAGAAGCTGATCGCCGCCACCGAGCAGCTGTACGGCCCGTATGCCTGGGGCCGCTACGACATCCTGGTGCTGCCGCCGTCGTTCCCGTTCGGCGGCATGGAGAACCCGAACATGACGTTCGCCACGCCGACCGTGCTGGTCGGCGACAAGAGCCTGGTCTCGCTGGTCTCGCATGAGCTGGCGCACTCGTGGTCGGGCAACCTGGTGACCAGCGCCGCCTGGCGCGACATCTGGCTCAACGAGGGCTTCACCACCTACGTGCAGGGCCGCATCACCGAGGCGGTGTACGGCAAGGCGCTGGCCGACGAGGAGGCGCTGCTGTCCGCCCGCGCGCTGCAGAAGGGCATCGGCGCGATGGCCGCCAACGCGCAGAAGCTGGCGCCCGACCCGCGCGGCATCGGCGCCGACGATGCGCTGTCCGACGTGGCCTACGACAAGGGCTCGTGGTTCCTGCGCACGCTGGAGCAGCGCTTCGGCCGCGAGCCGTTCGACGCGTACCTGAAGGGCTACTTCCACCACTTCGCGTTCCAGAGCATCACCACCGAACAGATGCTCGACTACATGAAGCCGAACCTGATCGAGAAGTACCCCGGCAAGATGAGCTGGGACGAGGTGAAGGCCTGGGTCTACGGCGAAGGCATCCCCAAGGATGCGCCGCTGCCCGACTCGCCGCGCTTCAACGCGATCGACCAGGAGCGTAGCGACTTCCTTGCCGGCAAGCTGGCCGCGGGCAAGCTCGACGCCAAGGGCTGGAACACGCAGGAGTGGATGTACTTCCTCGACCGCCTGCCCGATGTGGCACCGCTGGACAAGCTGCAGCAACTCGACGCCGCCTGGCACCTGACCGGCACGCCGAACGCGGAGATCGGCATGCGCTGGTACAGCCACGCGATTGCCGCCGGCGACAAGGCCGTGTGGAGCGCCGCCGCCGAGCACATGACCCGGATCGGCCGCATCTACCTGACCACGCCGCTGTACAAGGCGTTCGTGAAAACGCCGGAAGGCCTGGCCTACGCCGAGCAGGTCTACGCCAGGGCAAAGGCCGGCTACCACCCGCTGACCCAGCAGGTAGTCGAAGGCATCATCGCCAAGGCGAAGAAGGCGAAATAACCCACATGCTCCTCCCCCTGCTCAGCAGGGGGAGGTTGGAGGGGGTGAAGCTCTTGGCTCAGGATCAAGAGCACCCCACCCCGACCCTCCCCTGCGATGCAGGGGAGGGAGTATTCCCAGCCACGACCCATCCAAGAAGCCGCCATGCCGCCATCAACGAACAGCACCACCCCGCTCTGGAAACGCATGCTGTGGCGCCGGCTGAAATTCCTGGCGTGGCTGGCGGCACTGCTGGCGATCGTGCTGGGCGGCAGCTACCTGTTCGCGCCGCAATGGCTGATGCAGGCGGATACTGCGCGCCAGGCGATGGCGGCGCACCTGGACAAGCAGGCGGTACAGGTCGGCGACACGCACTGGATCTACTACGAGGGCGGCCAGGGGCCGACCATCGTGCTGCTGCACGGCTTCGATGCCGACAAGAGCGTGTGGCTGCAGACGGCGAAGCTGCTCACGCCGCACTTCCACCTGATCATTCCCGACCTGCCCGGCTGGGGCGAATCCTCGCGCGACGCCGGCGCGAGCTACAACATCGACGCGCAGGCCGCGCGCCTCGACGGCTTCGTGCAGGCGCTGGGCCTGCAGCACTTCGTGCTGGTCGGCCACTCGATGGGCGGCGCGGTCGCCGGGGTGTACGCCAGCGCACATCCCGAGCACGTGGCCGCATTGGCCCTGGTCGACGCGTTCGGCCTGAAGGGCAAGGTGAATGGGTTCGACCGCGACGCGCTGGCCGGCAGGAACCCGTTCGTGTTCGACGACCGCGCCGGCTTCGAACGCGCCATCGCGCTGGCCTTCGAGAAACCGCTCGACCTGCCCGGCCGTTTCGCCGACGTGTTCGTCGAGCGCAACCGGCGCGACCGCGCCTTCATCGAGCGCACCTTCGACGAGCTGCGCGTGCCGTCGCAATACCTCTCCGTGCAGAATCGGCTCGGCCAGCTCACCATGCCGGTACTGGGCCTGTGGTGCCACGACGACCGCATCGTGGACATCTCCGCGCTGGACAGCCTGCGCAACGGCCTGACCGCCGCCAGCGCGATCAGCACCAGCACCATCAACGGCTGCAACCACATGCCGATGCTGGAAAAGCCCGAGCAGACCACGCAGATCCTCACCGGCTTCGCGCTGTCGCACTGAGCCCCGGCGCCGCCATCGTCGGTTGCTGAACGGTTCCGCCCCTCCCTAGCGCATCATTGTGAATTGCGTATGACAACATGGGAGAATGCCGTCGTGACGCCGTGGTCATGGCGTACCCATGCGCGTGAAGGCAGGACAGTGCAGCAAGCGATGAAACGGAATCCCTGGCGCATCTTCGTGGACGCGGTGATGCGGATGTCCGCCACCCGTGCCAACTACTGGTCCGAGCTGGGCGTGGACGGCGTACTGTGCGTGCTGTTGCTGGTGCTGGGCTGGCAAAGGCATGCGGGCGGCCCGCTGACCGCGCTGCTGGCGATCGGCCTGGGCCTGTTCGCCTTCAGCTTCATCGAGTACTTCTTCCACCGCTGGATGTTCCACACGCGGGTCCCGCTGTTCGCGCAGGGCCACGACCAGCACCATGCGCGGCCGCTGGGCTACGACTCGCTGCCGTTCTTCCTGCCGCCGGCGGTGCTGTTGGCGCTGGCCGGCGTGTTCGTGCTGCTCATGCCGACCGGCTTCGCCCTGCTGCTGGCCGGCGCGATCACCTTCGGCTACATCGTCTACGGCCTGGGCCACTTCATCATCCACCACGTGCGCTTCCGGCAACCGCTGCTGCGGCGCTGGGCCGCCGCCCACCACGTGCACCACTACCACCCCGAGAGCAACTTCGGGGTCACCACGCCGTTGTGGGACGTGCTGCTGGGCACGCGCTACGTGCGGCAGCCCGGGAGCCGCTGAACCGGGTCGCCCGCGGGCATCAATCGGCCACGTCGGCGACCAGCCGGTCCAGCTCCGCCTTCAGGATCGCGCCGTGCTGGCGCAGCCAGTCGCGCTGCTCGCGCCAGTCCGGGAACAGGTTCCCGACCTGCGTCCAGAACCGCGGCGAGTGGTTGCGCACCTTGAGGTGGCACAGCTCGTGCGCCAGCACGTAGCGCAGCGCCGATGGCGGCGCCAGCGCCAGCGCGAGGTCGAGGTTGATGCGGTCGCGGGTGTCCAGGCTGCCCCACAGGCTCTTCATCGGGCGGATCCGCAGCGAGGTCGGCGCCAGCCCCAGCTGCGGCACGTAGCCGGCCAGCCAGCGCGAGACGTCGCGGCGGATCAGCGTTTCCAGGTGCGAGGCGAGCAGGCCGCGGGCGATCGGCAGCGCGCGGGTGTGCGGGCGCGGGATCACCAGGGTCAGCCCGGTCGCGTGCGGCTCGATCTTCGGATAGGCGCCCTCGGCCCAGTCCAGCTCGGCCAGCTCGCCGCGCAGCGGGAAATTGCACGGATAGCCCACGCGCAGCGGCGGCAACGGCTTCACGATCAGGTTCAGCTCGTCGAGCTTCTGCTCCAGCCAGCCGGCGTGGCTGCGCAGGAATGCACTGACCTGGGCCGGGTGGGTGCCGAGCGGATAGGTCACCCGCGCGCCCTGCGGCGTTACCGTGAGGCGCAGCCGGCGGGCACGCGGATGGGCGGTCTTCAGCACCCGGATGATGCTGCCGCCCACGGTTGCCAGTTCCAGCCAGTCGCCTTCCAGATGCTGCGCCATGATCCTGCCTGCTCTTGCCTGGGCCTGTTCAGATCAGAGATGGGGAATCCGGCTGCCCGCAGGTGGCCGGACGCCCAGTATGGCGCGCCCGTGGACCGGGCGGTATGAATTTTTTCGTTCAGCCGTCGGCCGGACGCGGCAGGCCGAACCACTCCTCCAGCTTGCCCAGCAGCCGCTCCAGTTCCAGCGTCAGCAGGGCGAAACCGGCGTCCAGCTCGGCATGGGCGTCGGTCTGGCTGTCGCCCAGCTCGTCCATCACCACGTCGAGGAACTTCAGCTTGCGCACGATCAGGTCCTCGCCCAGCACGAAGCTGATCCGCTCATCGAACGTGAGACCGAGCATGAACACCTGCTTGCCGTTGCGCAGGTGCTCCTTGACCTCCTCGGCGTCCAGGTCCTGCCGGCGGCAGCGGGCGATCGCGCCGGTGGCGGTGGCCGGGTCGCGCAGTTCGCATTCGTCGCCCAGGGCGAGGCCGGCCGGCAGGTTGCCGTTGGCCAGCCAGTCGGTCATCAGCACGCGCGGGCCTTCCTCCGGCGCCAGCGGCACCGCCGGGAAGCTGCCCAGCGCTTCGCGGACCTGGGTCAGCGCGTTCTCGGCCGATTTGCGGCTGGAAGTGTCCAGCACCAGCCAGCCATGCTTGCGGTCGACGTAGGCGGACATCCGCGAATTGCGCACGAAGGCGCGCGGCAGCAGTTCGGTGAGCAGGTCT
This sequence comes from Rhodanobacter sp. FW101-FHT13A11, assembly GCF_058790335.1. Taxonomy (NCBI): domain Bacteria; kingdom Pseudomonadati; phylum Pseudomonadota; class Gammaproteobacteria; order Lysobacterales; family Rhodanobacteraceae; genus Rhodanobacter; species Rhodanobacter sp. FW101-FHT13A11. The sequence continues at coordinate 45,670 of NZ_JBYTCN010000013.1, forward strand.
TCCTTGATCCGCTTGCGCTCGCGGCCGCCGACCTTGCGGCCCTCTTCCTCGGCGATCTTCTGCACCTTGCGCTGCAATTCGTCGTTGATCACCGCGGCCGGCAGCAGCTTGTCCTCACCGCCCACGGTCAGCAGGGTGCACTGCTTCACCGTGTGCGTGAGCGGCTCGCCCTCGCCGCGCCCGACCGGCGGCACGAAGCCCTTGGTGAACATTTCCAGCGGCCCGCACGGGCGCAGCCGGTGTTCGGCCAGCGCCTCGTCGAGGCGGCTCAGGTCATCGGCAACGGCGGGGGAAAAACGGAACAGCGTGAGGTTGCGAAAAAACATTCGGTATCCGGATGAAGTGAGGCCCGAAGGCGAGGTTTCAGCTCTCGCCGTTCGCCCTGAGCGTAGCGCAGCAAAGTCGAAGGGCACGGTACGACACCCTTCGACCTCGGCCCTTCGGGCCTACGCTCAGGGCGAACGGTGTGCGGGCTGATGTAATGATCGACAAGACATCAGCGGATGACGGCGGCGACCGCGGCGGCGACGGTGTCCAGGTTCGCCTGGTTCAGCGCCGCCACGCAGATGCGCCCGCTGTCGAGCGCGTAGATCGCATGTTCGTCGCGCAGCCGGTGAACCTGCGCCTTGCTCAGGCCGGAGTACGAGAACATGCCGGCCTGGCGGTTGATGAAGCCGAAATCCGGTGCACCGTGCGCGGCCAGCCGTTCGACGAAGCCGGCGCGCATCGCGTGGATGCGCTCGCGCATGCCGCCCAGCTCCTGCTCCCAGCGCGCGTGCAGCTCGGCGCTGCCGAGCACGCCGGCGACCAGCGCGGCGCCGTGCGTGGACGGGCTGGAATAGTTCGCGCGGATGGTCTGCTTGATCTTCGACAGCAGCCGCGCCGCCTCGTCGCGGTCGGCGCCGACCATCGACAGCGCGCCGACCCGCTCGCCGTACAGCGAGAACGACTTGGAGTACGAATTGGCGACCACGAACGCCTCGATCCCCGACGAGGCCAGCAGGCGCACGCCGGCGGCATCGGCATCGGTGCCCTGGGCGAAGCCCTGGTAGGCCATGTCGACGAACGGCAGCAGCCGGCGCTCCCTGAGCAGCGCGATCACCTGCTGCCACTGCGCCGCGTCCAGGTCGACGCCGGTCGGGTTGTGGCAGCACGCGTGCAGCAGCACCACGGTGCCGGGCTCGAGCTTGCCCAGGTCCTGCAGCATGCCGGCGAAGTCCAGGCCGTGGCTGGCCGGGTCGTAGTAGCGGTACTCCAGCAGTGCGAAACCGGCGGTGCGGAACACCGCGTGGTGGTTGCCCCAGCTGGGGTTGCTGATGGCGATCTTCGCGCCCGCCCCGGCCACCTGCTTGAGCAGGTCGGCCGCCACCCGCAGCGCGCCGCTGCCGCCGACGGTCTGCACGGTGGCCACGCGGCCGGCCGCCAGCAGCGGCGAACCGGCGCCGAATACCAGCTGCTGGGTCGCCTGGTTGTACGCCGGCATGCCGTCGATCGGCAGGTAGCCGCGCGGCTTCGCCGCGGCGGCCAGCGCTTGCTCCACCTCGCGTACGCTCGGCAGCAGCGGGATGCGGCCCTGCTCGTCGACGTAGATGCCCACGCCCAGGTTGATCTTGCCCGGGCGCGGATCGGCCACGTAGGTTTCGGTGAGGCCCAGGATCGGATCGCCCGGGGCCATTTCAACGGATGCAAAGAAGGACACGGCGGTTACTCGGCTCAGGTGGTGGAGGGGTGGAGGGTTCGGGCCGGCGCGGTCTCGTCCGCTGCGTCGCCGGGCCAGGCCGGCGGCGCGGCGGACGGCGCGCCGAAGCTGAAATCGAACAGCCGGCGGTCGGCCAGCTGCGAGGGCGACACGTGGCCCAGCGCGCGGAAGATGTTCTCGCTGCGCCCGGGCTGCTGCCGTTCCCATTCGGCCAGCATGCGCTGCACCGCCTTGCGCTGCAGGTTGTCCTGCGAGCCGCACAGGTTGCACGGGATGATCGGGAACTGCCGCTGCGCCGCGTATTCGGCGATGTCGCTTTCGCGGCAATACGCCAGCGGGCGGATCACCACGTGGCGGCCGTCGTCCGAGCGCAGCTTCGGCGGCATCGCCTTCAGCTGCGCCTGGTAGAACAGGTTGAGGAAGAACGTGGCGAGGATATCGTCGCGATGGTGGCCCAGCGCGATCTTGGTGATGCCGTTGTCCGCGGCCCAGGTGTACAGCGCGCCGCGGCGCAGCCGCGAGCACAGGCTGCACATGGTCTTGCCGGCGGCGATCACCCGCGTCACCGTGCTGTAGGTGTCCTGCTCGACGATGTGGAACGGCACGCCGCGCGCGGTGAGGTAATCCGGCAGCACGTGCGCAGGGAAGTCCGGCTGTTTCTGGTCCAGGTTCACCGCGATCAGCTCGAAGCGCACCGGCGCCTTCGCCTGCAGTTGCAGCAGCAGGTCCAGCAGGGTGTACGAATCCTTGCCGCCGGACAGGCACACCATCACCCTGTCGCCGTCCTCGATCATGCCGAAGTCGCCGATCGCCCGGCCCACCTGCTGGCGCAGGCGCGAGGCCAGCTTGCCGGCCTCGGCGGCGGCGACAGGTGGACGGGGGATCCCGGGTTGGGCGGACATGGCGGCTGGCAGGACGACGGGGAACGCCCATTGTAGCCCGCCGGACGCCCCGCCACCGGCCGACGAACGGCGTTAAACTCAAGGAACCGCCCCAGCAGCCGCCGACGCCATGCAGGTTCAGGATCACGCCGAGATCGTCCATCTTCTGGCCGAGTTGCGGATGGAGCATCGGGATCTCGACGCGGCGATCGAGCAGCTCGACGCGGCGATCGGCCGCGACGAACTGCAACTGACCCGGCTGAAGAAGCGCAAGCTGCTGCTGAAGGACAACATCGCCCGGCTCGAGAGCAAGCTGATCCCCGACCTCGACGCCTGAATACCGCACCGGACTCCCATGAACCCGTTCGCCCCGATCCGTCTGCACGACGAGCACGTCGTGCTGGAACCCTTGAGCCTCGACCACGTGCCGGCACTGGAAGCGGCCGCTGCCGACGGCGAACTGTGGAACCTCGCGGTCACCAGCGTGCCGCCGCCGGGACAGGCGCGCGCTTACGTCGAGAAGGCGCTGCAGGGCCAGGCCGAGGGGCACATGCTGCCGTTCGCCGTGCGCGAGGCCCGCCGCGGCGAGATCGTCGGCAGCACCCGCTACTACGAGATCGACACTGCGCTGCCGCGCCTGGCCATCGGCTATACCTGGTACGCGAAACGCTGGCAGAAGACCCACCTCAACACCGCCTGCAAGCGCCTGCTGCTGGAGCACGCGTTCGAAGCGCTGGACTGCGTGGCCGTCGCCTTCCATACCGATGAATTGAACGAGGATTCGCAGCGCGCGATCGAACGCCTCGGCGCGCAGCGCGAAGGCGTGCTGCGCGCGCACAAGCGGCGCACCGACGGCAGCCTGCGCAACACGGTCTGCTTCAGCATCCTCGCCGACGAATGGCCGAACGTGGCGAACTGGCTGGAGATGCGCCTGAGCCGCCTGACCGCTTCGTAGGGCGGGCACAGCCCGCCGCTTTCGCCGCGGCGTATCGAAAAACCGGCGGGCATTGCCCGCCCTACGAAACTTGCCGCGCAATCGTAGGAGCGCACCCTGTGCGCGAATGCTCTTGGCACCGATCGACATCAAAGCATTCGCGCACAGGGTGCGCTCCTACAGCAGCCGGTTGACCAGGCGGTCCAGCCGCGTGCGGTTCAATCGCCGCAACAGCCGGCGCACTTCGGCCGGGTAGCGCCGCGGGCTTTCCAGCGCGCGGTAATCGGCCAGGCGCGTGGCATGCCGGCGCAGGGCCGCCCACTCCGCCTCGTGCTTCGCCTGCAGCAGCCGCGCGGGATCGCGCAGCACCAGGCCGTTTTCCAGATCCAGCGACCACGCGCGCGGGTTGAGGTTGTTGCCGGTCAGCACGGCCACGTCGTCGTCGATGAACAGGCCTTTCAGGTGGTAGCTGTTGTCGCCATCGCGCCACAGGTGCAGGTTGAGCTGGCCGCTCTCGATCTGCCGGCGATGCGCCCGCGCGAAGCGGCGCAGGTTGTTCTCGTACAGGTACGGCAGCAGGCCGATCGTCTTGAACGGTTGTCCCGGCGGGATGTAGAAATCGTTGGCGACCTTGTCGCCGACCATGACGTCGAGGGTGCAGCCGCGGCGCAGCAGCTGGCCCAGCACCGCCCGCACCGGCCGCGGCAGGTTGAAGTACGGCGTCAGCAGGATCAGCCGCCGGCGCGCGCCGCCCAGCAGCGCCAGCAACGCCTCGTTGAGCGCGTTGTCGCCGCGGCCGAAGCCGAGCAGCGGCGTCACCGCCACCTCGCCGATGCCCGGCGTGTCGCGCGGAACCTCGTACGCGGCGCGCTGCAATTCCTGGCGGAACTCGCGGATCGCCGGCTGCAGCATCTTCGTGGACGGCACCTCCGCTACGTCCAGCCGGCGCACCGCCGCGCTTTCGGCGAAGTACCGCTGCACGAATGCCGCCATCGCATCGGCCAGGCCGCGATGGCGCAGCAGGTGGTAGCGGTCGAGCCGGTAGCGTCCGTACCGCGCCAGGTAGACGTCGTTGAGGCTGGCGCCGCTGTACAGCACCGCGTCGTCGATCACGAAGCCCTTCAGGTGCAACACGCCGAACAGCTCGCGGTTCTGCACCGGCACGCCGTGGATTTCCACGCCCGGCCCCAGCCGCGCGGCGCACTCGCGGTACATGCCCGCATTGCCTTCGTTCTTCTGCTTGCCGATCAGGCCGCGCTGCGCACGATGCCAGTCGACGAACACCGACACCTGCAGCGCCGGCCGGCGCGCCTTCGCCGCGTACAGCGCGTCGAGCACCTCGCGGCCGCCGTCGTCGTCCTGCAGGTACAGCGCCACGATCACGATGCGCCGGGTGGCCTGCGCGATGCGCTGCAGCAGCTCGCGCCGGAACGCTGCCGGATCCGGCAGCACGTCGATGGCCCCGGCGGGGATGGCGAAGGACGGCAGCGCGACCGGCGCCGTGCGCGGCTTGCGCCGGAACGGCAGCAGGCGCGCAAGTCGGCCGGGAGCGGTGATCAGCTTGTTCATGACGGCGCCGTGGTGCAACGGCGCCCATCATCGCAAACCACGGCGCGCGCGCCTACCGCGGACTACTTCCCCGCTGCGCGCGGCTGCACCTCGATGGTGGCGGTCATGCCGGCGGCGATCAGCGTGTCGGGCGGCAGCTTGCCGGTATCGATCGCGATGCGCACCGGCACCCGCTGCGCCAGCCGCACCCAGTTGAAGGTGGGATTGACGTCGGCCAGCAAGTCGCTGCCGGTGGGGTTGTCGCGGTCGGTGATGCCGCGGGCGATCCCGGTGATGGTGCCCTTCAGGTGCACGCCGCCGGCCATCAGGCGGATGTCGACCGGGTCGCCCACGCGCAGCTGCGGCAACTTGGTCTCCTCGAAATAGCCGTAGATGTAATAGCCGTGGCTGTCGATCAGGGCCAGCCGCGGGCTGCCGGTACTGGCGTAGTCGCCGACGCGGATGTCGAGGTTGGTGACGTAACCGTCCACCGGCGCGCGCACCTCGGTGCGCTCGAGATTGAGCCTGGCCTGGTCCAGCGCGACCTGCGCCTGCTCCACCGCGGCCTGCGCCTGCTCGCGCACCGCCGAGGCCTGGCTGCCGCCGGCCTGCGCCTGGGCCCAGGTGGCGCGGGCGGAGTTCGCGGTGGCGGTGGCATTGGCGCGTTCTTCCTGGGTGACGATGCCGCCCAGGCGCTGGCGGCGCGCGGCCTCTTCCGCCCGCATGTCGTATTCGGCCTTGCGCGCCGCGGCGCTGGCCAGCGCCGCGCCGATGTTGGCGCCGGCGGCCCGGGCGCTGGCCTCGGCGGCATCCAGGTTCGCCTGCGCCTGGCCGACCGCGTAGCGGAACCGCGCGGGGTCGATGTCGAACAGCAGGTCGCCCTTGTGCACGAACTGGTTGTCGCTCACCTCCACGCGGGTGACCAGGCCGGAGACATCCGGCGCGATCCGCACCACCTCGGCGCGCACGCGGCCATCGCGGGTCCACGGCGAATACAGGTAGTGCTTCCACAGGGCGTGGCCGAGCAGGGCCGCCACGATGACGATGATGCCGGTGACGGCAAGGCGCAGCAGCAGGGGTTTGTTGTTCATGGAAGGGGACTCAGTGGATCAGCAACAGTCCGGCGGCGCCGAACAGGCAGACGAACAGCGCCAGCCGCACCAGCGATGGGTGCAGCACGTAGCGGTACAGGCCGAGCCGGCCGAGCACCGTATCGAACAGCCACATCAGCAGCAGGCAACCGAAGAAGACCACGACCAGGCCGGGCATCATGGCTCCGCCGATCGACACTTCATGAGGCATGGACAGGCTCCTCAGCCGCCGGCATGTACGGCGCCAGCGCCGATTCGTCGTCGCGCAGCACGCTGCGCAGCTGGTGAAGGTGCAGCAGCACGCGGCGGCTGCCGGCCTGTGCGCCCGACTGGCCGCGCACGATCTCCGTGATCGCCTCGGTGACCGTCTGCTCGGCCTGCTGCCAGCGCGCGGGGTCCGGTGCCTCGAACAGCCGCGCCACGGCCTGCACCGCCTGCTGCGCCGGCTGCTCCACCGAGGCCGGCAACTGGCTGCCGGCCATGTCCTGGCGCAGTTCGATCAGGCCGCGGCCGCACTCGTGCACGGTCAACGCCCAGGCCAGCAGGTCGCGCGATTCGCGGCTGTCCGGCCGGGTATACGTCACCACCTGCAGGAAGAGATCGCGATTCACGCTCTCGAAGCGGTATGCCAGCCCCGCCAACGGCGCACTGGCGGCCTGCACCACCTGCCGGCGCAACTGGCGCAGCTGGCGCGCGCGCTGCCAGCCGGTGCCGGTGATCGCGGGGATCGCCATGAAAGCCACTGCGCAGAGCCCGAACCCGGCCAGCTGCGCGATCGCCTCGTTGATGAAGAACGCCGGGTCGTAGCTCATCCGGTTGGTCAGCAGCATGCTGGAGACGAAACCGATGCCGTAGCCCACGCCCATGGTGGAAACCGCCGGCTTCGACTGCACGTAGAAGCCGGGAATCAGGAACGGGAGCGTGGCCACGATGAACATCGTGTAGCCGTCGCAGCGCGGCAGCAGCCCGAACGTGACGACGAACGCCACCGCCATGCCCACCCCCTGCGCGAACAGCGTGTGGAACGCCGCCGAGACCGGGTTCGGCGCCATCGCCAGCAGGCCGGCGAAGATCGTGGCGATCAGCATCGCGCTGGCCCCGTGCGGCCAGCCGCTGGCCAGCCAGAACACGCTCAGGGCGACCATCGTGAGGAAGGTGCGCAGCACCGCCAGGCCGGCACTGGCGTAGTCGTTGCCGCGGCGGAACTGCACCCGCTCCACGTTGCCGCGCAGGCGCTTTGCGCGCAGCGAGTTCTCCACCAGGGCGAAGTCGCGCAACTCGTCGGCGAAGCGTTGCAGCAGGATCGCGCCGGTATCGAAGTCCAGCCGCGCCGGCGCCGGCAGCGCATCGCGCAATTGCCGCGCCAGCGCCGGCAGCACCTGCTCGCAGGCCTGCAGCCGCGGCGCCAGCACGGCCGGGTCATGCTGCTGCGCCGGCTCCGGCGACAATGCCTCACCGATCGGCCGGTACAGCGCGATCAGCGCATCGGCGGCATCGGCGCGGCCGTTGCGCTGCAGCCGGTTGATCAGGTGATGCACCGACTGGAACGTGGTGGTGGCGGACATGTAGAACTGGTTGATCAGGCGGATGCGACTGCTGCGCGCGCGCGCCTCGGGATCCTCGAAGATCACCGCGGCGCGCAGGTTTTCCAGCTGCACCGCGCCGCGCACGAAGCGCAGGTAGGCCTGCTCCATGTCGCGGCGGGCGATCGTGCCGCCGGTGCTGCGACGGGCGAAGTCCAGGAAGTGCCCGAACTGCTCGCGTGCACTGCGCCGCAGCACCTCGCGCAGGCGGGTGGGCAGCACCAGGTCGCTCACCGCGCCGGCCACGATCACGCCCAGCAGCACCTCGCTCACCCGCATCACCGCCGAGTCGAACACGGTGAGCGGATTACCGATCGCCGGCAAGGTGACGATCGCGGCGGTATAGCCGGCCAGCACGAAGCCGTAGGACATGAAGTTGCGGTACAGCGTGGCGCCGCCGGCGCACAGCGCCACCCACAACGACATCGACAGCAGGAACAGCTCGCGCTGCTGCGGGAACAGCGCCATCAGCAGCACGCCGAACACGCTGCCGGCCAGCGTGCCGATCGCCCGGTAGAAGCTCTTCGCCAGCACCATGCCGCTCTGCGGATGCATCAGCAGCGCCACGGTGATCATCGTGGTGGACGGCTTCTCCAGCTGCAGCCACATCGCCAACCAGGTCGCCGCATACAGCGCCAGCGCGGCCTTGAACACGAACAGCCACGCACTGCCCTCGCCGGCGAAGGCCTCGGCCAGCCATTGCCGGAGCGGGGGCCGCGTCCCGGATTCGATGACGGCGACGGTCACAGCCTCAGGCCTGCTCGAGATGGCCCAGGAATTTCTTCAGCAGCTTTTCCAGCTGCGCAGCCTCGCGCGGCTGCAGGCCGGCGGTCTGGCGCTCCAGCAAGGCGCAGACGTCAGGCAGGAAGCCCTTGATCACCACCACCCCCGCCTTGGTCAACGTGAGCGCGATCTTGCGACGATCCTCGTCGCTGGCGGTGCGCTCGATCAGGCCCTTGTCGCACAGCTCGTCGGTCAGCCGCGTGATGTTGGCGGACTTCTCCCCCGCCGCCGCCGCCAGCTGCGACGGGCTGAGCGTATACCCCTCGGTGCCGTACAGCATCATCAGCAGGTTGTATTCCGGGTGGTTGATGCCCCACGGCTTCAGCAGCGTATTGGCGTCGTCGTGCAGGCGCTTGTAGAGATGCTTGACCAGCCGCACCAGCACGGCCGGCTCGCGCGGAAACGCGGGGTGCCGCCGGCAGGTGACCGCCAGGCGCTGCTCGGTGGGGGCAAAACTGTTCACGGCATTCATCATTAATTGTCGTGCATATTATACATAAATGTACTATATGTTTATGAATGCCATGCCACTCCCCGGCACGGCGCAAGCACCTGGTCGGCACGCACGAAAAAGGCGCCCCGCGGGGCGCCCTTCGATGGCCGGACCAGGCGGGTTCAGCCGCCGTGCACGGGGAAGGTCTGCAGCTGGCCCGGGGCCGAGCCGGAAGCGGCCGGCGCCCGCGGCGCGGCGGCCGGCGCCGGCCGGTTCGCACCGCACTGGTACGCGCCCCACGGCTGCGAGCCGTCGGCCGGCTCGGCCAGCGGCTTGATGGTGTCGGCGTGCATCTTGGCGGCCTCGTTGCGGGCCAGCACCTCCAGCTCGTCGCGCACCTTGATGTCGTTGCGGTCGACCGGGCCGACGCGGTTCATCACCGAGACGGTGACCTTGCCCAGCTCGCGGCAGGAGGAGACGTCGCCGCTCCAGGCCGTGCGCACGTTCTTGGCGGCGTCGTCCAGGGTGATGCCCCAGCTGCAGGCGCCGAGCAGGAGGACGGGGACGAGCAACAGCAGGGTCTTGCGCATGGGGTGGCTCCGCGACGATGGCTTGGGCATGGAAGGAGGCCGCACGTTGCCGGCCCGGGCTCCATCCTAGCGCGGGCACGCCGACGCGTCTCCGAACCGATCCACAACGGGCGGCGCCGGCACGGGCCGGCGCCGCCCGCGGGCCTACTTCGCCGGCTTGCCGTCGGCGTCGAGCACCTGCACCTGGCCGAGATTCAGCGCGCGGATCGGCGCCTCGATCTTCTTGAGGTCGCCGACGATCACCCAGGTCAGCCGGTCCGGGTGGATGATCTCCTTCGCCGCCGCCTCGACCGAGGCGTCGGTCTGCGCCTCGATGCGCGACTTCAGGGTCTGCACGTAGTCGTCCGGCCGCCGGTACTGGGCGATGCCCTGCAGCGCCCCCATCACCGCCGTGGTGGTCTGGTAGCTGCCCGGCATGCTGCGCACGTCGCCGACCTTGATCTTGTCGATCTCCTGCGCGGTCAGCGGCTTGTCGCCGATCACGCCCTTCGCCTCCTTCAGCATCTCGGCCACCGACGGCGCGGTCCGGTCGGTCTGCACCGGCGCGTACAGCATGAACGGGCGCTGGCCCACCGCGTTCTGCAGGAAGCTGAAGGCGCCGTAGGCCCAGTGCTTGTCCTCGCGCAGGTTCATGTTGAGGCGCGAGGTGAAGGTGCCGCCGAAGGCACCGTTCATGGTCTGGATCTCCAGGTTGTTCGGTGCCTCGGTGGACGGCGCCAGGCTGCCGGCGAGGATCAGGCTCTGCTGCGCGCCGGGGCGATCGACCAGGTACACGCGCGCCTGCGCCGGTGGCGCCACCTTGCCGACGTTCTTCGCCGGGACCTTGCCGGCCGGTGCCTTCCAGTTGCCGAACGCCGCGTTCAATTGCGGGATGATCTTGTCCAGCGTGGTGTCGCCGGCGACCAGGATCTTCATGTTGTCCGGCCGGATGAAGTCGCCGATGAACGCGCGCATGTCGGCGGCGCTCAGCGACCTGATCGAGGCCTCGGTGCCGGAGCCGGTGAACGGGATCGCGTAGGCATGGCCCTGCCCGTACAGCAGCGGCGGCAGGGTGCGCAGCGCGATGCCGGTCGGCTGGCTCTTCTCCTGGGCGATGCGCGCCAGCCACTGGCCGCGCAGGCGGCCGATGTCGGCCTCGCGGAACGCCGGATTGCGCACGATGTCGGCGAACAGCTCGAGCGACGGCTTCAGCTGGTCGTCCAGCGCGTTCAACGAGGCATTGCAGTAGTCCAGCCCGCAGCCGCTGGCGATGATCGCACCGAGGCGCTGCTTGCGCTTGGCGATCTCGACCGAATCGAGTTCCTTGCTGCCCTCGTCCAGCATCGCCATGGTGAAGCTGGAGGTGCCCAGCTTGCGGCCCTGGTCGGCCGCGTAGCCGGCGTCGAACAGCAGCTGCAACTGCACCGCCGGCACCGTGTGGCGCTCGGCCAGGATCACCTCGACGCCGTTGTCCAGCTTGCCGCGCTGCAGGGCGGGAAAGCTGAGGTCCGGGAACGTGCCGACCGCGGGCACGCCTTTGCCGCGGTCGACGTCGCTCTGCACCGTGCGGTAGTCGCCCCTGGCCGACAGCACCGGCGCCGGCGCGCCGCCGGCTGCGGCACGGCCGGCCACGGTGGCCATGTCGGTGGCCTCGACCTTGCCCGGCACCACGGTCAGCGTGTAGTCGCCCTTGGCGATCCACCGGTTCGCCACCGCGGCGACGTCGGCCGGGGTGGCCGCCATGAATTCCTTGAAGTCCTTCAGGTAGGCGGCCGGATCGTTGCGGTACAGCTGGCCCTGGGCCAGGATCGAGGCCTGCGAGTTGACCTTTTCCAGGCCGCGCACGAACGAGGCGCGGGTTTCCGTCTTGACCCGCGCCAGCTCGTCGGCGCCGGGGCCGTCCTTCAGGAATTTCCGCCACTCGTCGGCGATCGCCGCCTCCACCCTGGCCGGATCGGCGCCTTTCTTCACGTCCACCTGCAGGTTGAACATGCTGGCCAGCACGTGCTGCTCGACGTCGACCGAGACGTCGTCGGCCAGCTTGTCCCGGTAGACCAGCCGCTGGTACAGCCGCGAGGTCTTGCTGCCGCCCAGCACGGCGGCGGCCAGCTCCAGCAGGTTCTCGTCGCGGCTGCCGCGGCCCGGCACGTTCCACTCGCGGTAGATGCGCACCTGCGCCACGTTGTCGGTCATCGTGCCGCGGGTCGAGCCGTGGCGCGGCGCCACCCACGGTTGCGGCCGCGGCACCCGCGGGCCGGCGGCGATGTCGCCGAAGTACTTCAGCATCTTTTCCTTCGCCACCGCCGGCGTGATGTCGCCGGACAGCACCACCACCGTGTTGGCCGCGCCGTAGTAGTCGCGGAACCACTGCTTCACGTCGGCCAGCGAGGCCGCGTTCAAATCGTCCATCGAGCCGATGGTGTCGTGGTGGTACGGATGGTTGGCCGGGAACGCCTCGGCCTGGATCAGCTCGCCGGCGCGGCCGTACGGCTGGTTCTCGCCCTGGCGCTTCTCGTTCTGCACCACGCCACGCTGCTCGTCCAGCTGCGGCTGGCCGATCGCGCCGAGCAGGTGGCCCATGCGGTCCGATTCCATCCACAGCGCCATGTCCAGCGCAGTGGTCGGCACCGTCTCGAAGTAGTTGGTGCGGTCGAGCCAGGTGGTGCCGTTCTGGTCGGTGGCGCCGGCCAGCTCGAACGGCTTGAAGAACTCGTCCTTGTGGTTCTCCGAACCCTGGAACATCAGGTGCTCGAACAGGTGCGCGAAACCGGTCTTGCCCTTCGGCTCGTACGACGAGCCCACGTGGTACCACACGCTCACCGCCACCACCGGCGCCTTGTGATCCTCGTGCACCACCACGGTCAGCCCGTTAGGCAGGGTGAAGCGGGTGTAGGCCAGTTCGGGGATCTGCTGCTGCGCCGTCGCAGCCGCCACGGCGGTGTCGGGTGCGGCCAGCGCCAGCGGCATGCCGCCGGCCAGGGCGAGCAGGCCGGCGATGAGCAGGGCGAGCGGTTTCTTCGTCACGGTGAACCTCCTGTTTCACGGATAAGTCTCCGCAGGCTAGCGACGCCCCACGGGCACCGCAAATGACTTGTGGCACGGTCGCCGCCGGGCTGTCCGGTTGTCCGGCAGCGGGCGGACAGCTGTCCGCGGACAATGCTGCGGCTGGCCAATCCATTTATTTATATTTTAAAAATCAATGGCTTGAATCCACATGGCCGCCTGGCACGGGGATTGCTCAGAGGAAAGCGCAGGAACCTTCCCCTCATACGGAGACATGACCATGAAATTCGAGACCATGATGTTGCGCGGCCTGTTCATCGCCTGCCTGGCGGTCTGCGGCCTGATCCTCGCCGCGATGGTGACGACCACACCGGCATCGGTGCAGCTCGCCGCCAACGGCGGCATCAGCGCGATCCTGCTGGCCGCACCGACCAGCTGCGCGTTGCGGCCGGACGGCGTGGTCTGCCCGCAGATCGGCGGCTGAGCACTCGACGCGGATCGGCACGGGCACGCGATAATGGCGGAATGCTGCACGTCATCCTGTTTCGCCCCGAGATCCCGCCGAACACCGGCAACGTGATTCGCCTGTGCGCGAACACCGGCGCCGCGCTGCACCTCATCCGGCCGCTCGGCTTCACGCTCGACGATGCCCGGCTGCGCCGCGCCGGACTGGATTACCACGAATACGCCAGCGTCGCGGTGCATGACGACCTGGCCAGTTGCCTTAATGCGATCGGCAGGCCGCGGGTGTTCGCCTTCACCACCCGCGGACGGGTTGCCCACGTCGACGCCCGCTTCGCCGACGGCGACGCGCTGCTGTTCGGCTGCGAGACGGCCGGCCTGCCGGCCGACGTGCTGGAAGCGATTCCCGCCCAACGACGCCTGCGCCTGCCGATGTGCCCGGACAGCCGCAGCCTGAACCTGTCGAACACGGTCGCCGTGGCCGTCTACGAAGCGTGGCGCCAGCTGGGCTTTCCCGGCGCGACCTCGTAGGAGCGCACCCTGTGCGCGATGCTCTTGCGGTTGCCTCGCCATTAACATGGGCGGGCGATGCCCGCCGTTCGCGCACAGGGTGCGCTCCTACAGATCACGGCCCGCACGGCTACAATCGCCGGATGAACGCTGCCACTCCCAACTCCTGGTTGCCGCAACCGCTGCGCAAGCTCGCCGGCCGTGCGCTGGAAACCGCGCTGAACCACACCCTGTCGCTGGATCCCGACACGCAGCAGAAGCTGGCCGCGTTGAACGGCCGCAGCGTGCAGTTGCACCTGCGCGGGCCGGAACTCGCGCTGGCGGTCACCGTCGACGACGCACGCCTGAAAGTCGGGCCGCCGCAGGACGACAGCCAGCTGAAGGTGGCCGCCACGCCGGGCAGCCTGATGGCGATGCTGTTCCGCCGCGACGACGACGGCATCGCGCCGGGCAAGGTGGAGATCGCCGGCGACGCCGAGCTGGCGCGCCGGCTGGAAAAGCTGGCCGGCAAGTTCGCCCCGGATTTCGAGGAAGCGTTCGCGCGCAGCTTCGGCGACGTGCTCGGCGTGCCGCTGGCCAGGGCCGTGCGCAAGGCCCTCGCCCTCGCCCGCGACACCGCCGGCCATCTCACCGAGGACACCGCCGACTGGCTGCGCGACGAGGCGCGCGTCGCCATGGCACCAGGCGAGGTCGAGGGCTTCCTCGACGGCGTGGACAACGTGCGCGAGCGCAGCGAGCGGCTGGAAGCGCGCGTGCAGCGGCTCATGCAGCGCCTGCAGGGCAACACCGCGTGACGCCGCTGAAGGTGGTGCCGCGCCTGCTGCGGGTCGCCTCGGTGCTGCTGGCGTACCGGCTCGACGAACTGGTCGACGCCACCCACCTGTACCGCCCGCTGAAACTGCTGCGGCCGCTGGTGGCGCGCCCGCGCACCGATATCCGCGGCCTGCCGCGCGGTGCGCGCCTGCGCCACGCGCTGACCGAACTGGGGCCGATCTTCGTCAAGGCCGGCCAGGTGCTGTCGACCCGGCGCGACCTGGTGCCGGCCGACATCGCCGACGAACTCGCCCTGCTGCAGGACCAGGTCGCGCCATTCCCCGGCAGCGGCGCGCGCGCCATCGTCGAGCGGGAACTGAAATCGCCGATTGGCCGTCTATACGCCCAGTTCGACGAGACGCCGCTGGCCTCCGCCTCGATCGCCCAGGTGCATGCCGCCACCCTGCACGACGGCCGCGAGGTGGTGGTGAAGGTGCTGCGCCCCGGCATCGACGCGCAGATCGCGCGCGACGTGAAGCTGCTGCGCTCGCTGGGCGAGCTGGCCCAGCGCTGGCACCCGAACGCCGACAAGATCCGCCCGCTGGACGTGGTCGCCGAAGTCGAGAAGATGCTGGAAAACGAGCTGGACCTGCAGCGTGAAGGCGCCAGCGCCAGCCTGCTCCGCCGCAACTTCGCCAGCGGCGTCGACCTCTACGTGCCCGAGGTGCATTGGGAACTGACCAGTGCGCGCGTGCTCACGCTGGAGCGCGTGCACGGCATCAGCAGCGACGACATCGCCGCGATCGACGCCGCCGGCCTCGACCGCAAGGCGCTCGCCGCCAAGGGCGTGCGGGTGTTCTACGAGCAGGTGTTCCGCGACAACTTCTTCCACGCCGACGCCCACCCCGGCAATATCTGGGTCGACCCCTCGCACACCGGCGAGCCGCGCTTCATCGCGCTGGACTTCGGCATCATGGGCTCGCTGCCCGAGGCCGACCAGTACTGGCTGGCGCAAAACTTCATCGCGCTGTTCGAACGCGACTACGCGCGCATCGCCAAGCTGCACGTGGACGCCGGCTGGATGCCCGCCGACGTGCGGCTAGACGAACTGGAGGCGGCGGTGCGCACGGTGTGCGAGCCATACTTCACCCGCCCGCTGGCGCAGATCTCGCTGGCCGAGCTGGTAGTGAAGCTGTTCCAGACCGCGCGCCGCTTCGAGCTGACCCTGCAGCCGCAGCTGATCCTGCTGCAGAAGACCCTGCTCAACATCGAGGGCGTGGGCCGCATGCTCGATCCGGAGATCGACATCTGGGCGGTGGCACATCCTGTGCTGAAGCGCATCCTGCGCGAACGCTATAGCCCGCGGCGCACCCTGCGCGAAGTACGCAAGCGGCTGCCGGAATGGCTGCACGAGGCGCCGCAATTCCCCGGGCTGGTGCGTGATGCACTGCGCCAGATCGGCCGCGGTGAACGGCGCACGTTGAGCGATCCTGCCGAACTCAAGCTGCTGCACGACAACGCGCAACGCCAGCACAGACTGCTCGCCTGCGGCCTGCTCGGTAGCTCACTGCTGATCGCTGCTGCCTTGCTGTGGGCGCTGGCGCCGCAACACGGCAACTGGCCGCCGCTGTGCGCCGGCATCGCCGGGCTGCTCGCATTCGCGACCGGCTGGCCGCGCGCGCGCTGACCCCACCCCGTAGGAGCGGGGTCTCTTCTACACATCTCCGAGCCCACGAGACTGTCGCTGGTATCTGGGGGGGGGAAGAGACAGACCCAAAGCAGGAGCATCGCCCGCGAGCGGGCTCCTACGCGCGAAGATCAGGCACATGCTCGAGATCCTCTACCAGGACGATGCGCTGATCGCGGTGAACAAGCCCGCGAACCTCGCCGTGCACCGCTCGAAGATGGTGGGCAATGCCGAAGAGTTCCTGATCGACCTGCTGCGCGAGCAGATCGGCGACAGCGTGTACCTCGCGCACCGGCTCGACCGCGCCACCAGCGGCGTGCTGCTGATCGCGCGCACGCGCGAGGTCGCCGCCGCGCTGGGCGAGCAGTTCATGGGGCGCGCGGTGCACAAGCAGTACCTGGTGGTAGTGCGCGGCTGGCCGGAGCCGGCCGAGGGCGTGATCGACTATCCGCTGCCCGGCTCGCGCGAGACCGGCCCGCGCCGCGAGGCGCGCACGCGCTACCGGCGGCTGGCCACGGTCGAGGTGCCGATCGCGCTGGGCCGCTACCCGCAGCAGCGTTACGCGCTGCTGCGGGCCGAACCGGAAAGCGGCCGCTTCCGCCAGATCCGCAAGCATCTGGCGCACATCCGCCATCCGGTGATCGGCGACTGCCAGCACGGCCGCGGCGACCACAACCGGCTGTACAAGCAGCATTTCGGCTGCCACCGGATGCTGCTGCACGCGTGGCGTCTGGACTTCCGCCACCCGCAGACGGGCGAGCCGATGTCACTGCAGGCGCCGCTCGATGGCGAGTACCTCGCATTGCTGGAGCGCTTCGGCTGGTCGACGGCGCTGCAAAATCCGTAGGAGCCCGCTCGCGGGCGATGCCTTTGCCTGGATGCCTCAGAGCAAGAGCATCGCCCGCCAGCGGGCTCCTACCGCACCAGCGGCGGCCCCGTTTCGGCCCAGCGATTCGATCCCCTACACTTCCCCCCATGCTGACCATCAGCCGCACCTTGTCCCTGCCGGAATCCGAGCTGGTCGAGCGCTTCCTGCGCGCTGACGGCCCCGGCGGACAGCACGTGAACCGCACCGAGAGCGCGGTGGAGCTGCGTTTCGACGTGATCCACTCGCCCTCGCTGCTGGAGGAAATCCGCGCACGCCTGCTGGCGCGCCGCGATCGTCGACTGACCAGCGAGGGCGTGCTGGTGATCCAGGCGCGCCGCTTCCGCGACCAGGCGCGCAACCGCGACGATGCGCGTGAGCGGTTGGTCGAGATCATCCGTGGCGTGCTGACGCCGCCGAAGAAGCGCGTCGCCACCAAGCCGACCCGAGCATCGAAAGAACGCCGGCTGGCCGGCAAGCAGCAGCGCGGCAGGATCAAACAAGGCCGTTCACGCAAACCGGAGCTCGAATGAAGGGGCATCTCCCGACTCCCACCCAACTGCCACCACAAATGCCGCAACTGCGCGACGGATGGCAACGCCGCACTTGCCGCGCCGTGCTGCGCATGGCCGGCTGGAGCCTGGTCGGCGAGTTCCCCGACGCGCCGAAACTGGTGCTGATCGCCGCGCCGCACTCGTCGTGGTGGGATGGCGTGTGGGGTCTGCTGGTCAAGGTGGCGGTCGGCGCCGACGTGCACTTCATGGGCAAGCAGGAACTTTTCTTCTGGCCGCTGGGCGGCCTGCTGCGCCGGCTTGGCGGCATGCCGATCGACCGTGGCACCGCCAAGGGCGTGGTCGAGCAGATGATCGACCAGTTCCGCCAGCGCGACCAACTGTGGCTGGGCATCGCGCCGGAAGGCACGCGCAAGCCGGTGAAGCGCTGGAAAAGCGGCTTCTGGCACATCGCCCACGACGCCGGCGTGCCGATCTTCCCGGTCGCGTTCCACTATCCCGACAAGACCATCCAGCTCGGCCCGCTGTTCGACACCAGCGCCGACATGGAGGCGGACCTCGCCCGCCTGCGCGCGTTCTACGCCCCGTTCAAGGGCAAGCACCGCAACGTCTGACCGCACCCCATACATCCCGGACCCTTCCATGCTCGGCATCCAGCACTACGACGCCTTCCTGCTCGCCTGCATCGCGCTGAACCTCACGCCAGGGCTGGATACGTTCTACATCCTCGCGCGCAGCGGCCGCGAAGGCCACGCGGTCGGCCTCGGCGCCGCGCTGGGCATCAACGCCGGCTGCGTGGTGCACACGCTGGCCGCGGTACTGGGGCTGTCGGCGATCCTGATGACCTCGGCCACCGCGTTTACTGCACTGAAGTATCTCGGCGCCGCCTACCTGGTGTGGATCGGCTTGCGCATGCTGCTCGGCCGGCAAGCGACGCATGCACCCGCCACGACACGTGGCCATGGCTTCACCGCCGCGTTCCGTCAGGGCATGCTCACCAACGTGCTGAACCCGAAGGTGGCGCTGTTCTACCTTGCCTTCCTGCCGCAGTTCGTCTCGCTGCAGGCGCCCCGGGCGCAACTCGGCCTGCTGGTACTCGGCCTGAGCTTCATCGGCACCGGCCTGTGCTGGTCGCTGGTGCTGGCCCTGCTCGGTTCGCGCATCCACCGGTTGCTGCAGCGTCAGCCACGCATCGGGCGCCGGATGGACCGCCTGTGCGGCGCCGTGCTGCTGGGTTTCGGGCTGAAACTGGCGCTGCAGCAGCGCGGCTGAACCGGGCGCCCGCCCTGGGCGGGAAACAGCTCCGGCCTGCGCCCTCCATTGTCCTTTCCTGACCCCGCAGGGCCATCCCGGCCCCTTCCCGCGACACCGGAGGTCACCTCCCGGGCTTCGGAGCGCCTTTAGCACATGTCTATCGGTCATGGCACGGCGCATGCTTGTCTATTTTTACGAGAAATGTGATACACATCACATTCTGTGGATTGTTACCTGGCTCAACAACCGGAGCGGTTCGCACAGGGGGTTCCAGACATGCATGTGTTGATCACGGGCGGAGCCGGTTTCATCGGCTCCCATCTGGTAGCGCTGCACCTCGCGCAGGGGCACAAGGTCCATGTGGTGGACGACTTGTCGACCGGCCTGCGTTCCAACCTGGCGCCTTTCGAGGCGTCGCCGAGCTTCCGCTTCGACGAGGCGGACATGCTCACCTGGCCGCTGCTGCAGCAGGCCGCGGCCTGGGCGGACCGCGTCTACCACCTCGCCGCCGTGGTCGGCGTGTACCGCGTGATCGCCGAGCCGACGCGCGTGCTGGCCACCAACATCGCCGCCTGCGAACGGCTTTTCCGCACCATCGCCGCCAGCGGCTGGCGGCCGCAAGTGGTGGTCGCCTCCAGCTCCGAGGTCTACGGCCACCGCCACGCGGAACTGCTGGGCGAGGACATGGACCTCAGCGTGTCCACCCGCGCCGGCACGCGCTGGAACTATTCGGTCAGCAAAATCGCCGACGAGGCGCTGGCGCTGTCCTACGCGCAGAAATTCGGCATCCCGGTGCTGGTGGCGCGCTTCTTCAACACCATCGGGCCACGCCAGACCGGCCGCTACGGCATGGTCGTGCCGCGTTTCGTCGACCAGGCGGTACACGGCGAGCCGATCACGGTGTACGGCGACGGCAAGCAGACCCGTTCGTTCTGCGACGTGCGCGACAACGTGGCCGCGCTCGACCTGCTCGCTTCGCGCGAGAGCGGCGACGCGCTGGTGGCGAACGTCGGCAACGACCGCGAGATCAGCATGAATGCGCTGGCCGAACTGGTCCGCGAGCGCGCGGACAGCGACTCGCCGATCACCCATGTGCCGTACATGAAGGCGTACGGCGAGGATTTCGAGGACATCCAGCGGCGCCGGCCGGAGCTGACCCGGCTGCGCATGCTGACCGGGTTCCGGCACCGCTACACGCTGGAAGACACGCTCGACGAGCTCATCCAAGAACGGCGCAACGCCTTGGCAGGGACCGAACATGGCCACCGCACCCTGGTTTGTCATCAGTCCTAACGCACTGCTCAGCGTGGTCGGATTGCTGCGCGGTCCGGACCGGACCGTGCCGACGCCCGCGCAGGACTGGCGCACCGCCACGGTGGACGTGGTGATCCCCGCCTACCGCGAGGCGGAGAATATCGCCCATTGCCTGGTCTCGGTGGCGCGGCAGACGCACAAGCCGCGCAACATCATCGTCGTCGACGACGGCAGCAGCGACGATACCGCCGGCCGCGCCGAGCAGACCGCGCAGCAGCTGGGCATGAAGATCATGGTGATCCGCCGGCAGGCGTCGATCGGCAAGACGCCCACGCTCAAGCGCCAGGCGCGCGAGTTCGACGCCGACGTGGAGTTCATCCTCGACGGCGACACCTTCCTGGAATCGCCGGACTACATCGCCCGCTGCGTCGAGGAACTGTACAAGGGCGTCGGCATCGCCTCGGCCTGCGGCCGCGTGCTGCCGATGCGCCTGTCCGACCGCCGCCGCCTCGCGGAAACCCCGGAATACGCCGCCGTGCTCGCCGGCAAACCATACATCGACCCCAAGTCCAGCCGCACACGCCTGCAGCTGATCTGGTGGGGCCTGACCAACATCTACCGCGACTGCCTGTATCGCTACCTGCAGGGCTTCGTGTTCCACGGGCAGATGGTGTTCTTCGGCGGCATCACCAACCCGGTGGGCTGCGCGGTGGCCTACCGCCGCGAATACATCAAGGACCTGTTCGCGCGCTACGAGCCCCATTTCGGCGACAACCTCACCAATTCCGAGGACATCTTCATCGGCTTCGCGCTGATCAACCAGGGCTACCGCAACGCCCAGCTGACCGACGTCACCGCCCGCTCCGAGGAACCGCTGGCCACGCAATTGCCCAGGCAGATCTCGCTGTGGTCGTCCTCGTTCCTGCAGAGCTGCTACTACTTCGACGCGCTGGTGCGCAGCCCGTTCAAGGCCTTCGCGCGGCTGCACCGCCGCTGGCACGAGCGGCACGGCGAACACGGCGAACACATCCGCGAGATGCGCAAGATCGCCGAACCCTACCGGCAGGCGTTCGGCGAAGAGGTCACCCGGCGCTATGGCCGCCCGCTGGGCTGGATCATCTTCATGTCGGCGATCGAGAAGATCGGCTTCCCCACCGCGCTGATCGTGATGCCCCTGCTGCGCATGTGGGAGCCGCTGCTGATCACGGTGCTGGCGGAATCGCTGCTGTCGCTGATGGTGCTGGTGGTGATCTCCAAGGGCGAGCGCTGGAAGGCGTTCGGCAAGAGCCTGCTGGTGACGCCGCTGCGCTACGCGCTGATCCTCACCGAGATCGTCACGATCGGGCGATTCGCCAGCGACCTCTGGATCACGAGGAACCGGAAATGGCGCAAATGACCCCTCGCCGCCGGACATCGGCTCGCGCTTCCGCGCTGGGTCGGGCCAG
This sequence comes from Rhodanobacter sp. FW101-FHT13A11, assembly GCF_058790335.1. NCBI lineage: Bacteria > Pseudomonadati > Pseudomonadota > Gammaproteobacteria > Lysobacterales > Rhodanobacteraceae > Rhodanobacter > Rhodanobacter sp. FW101-FHT13A11. The sequence goes on from NZ_JBYTCN010000013.1 coordinate 66,936, forward strand.
CCTGCTCGCCTGCGCGCTCGCTTGCGCCTTGTCCCTGGAGCCGGCTTTCGCGCAGAACGCCGTCGCCTACCAGCCGGCGCTGGACGCTGCCTGGACCGGGCGCACCAGCGAGGCGCTGCGCCTGATCGACGCCTACCTCGCCAAACACCCGGACGACCATGCCGCGCGGCTCGACCGGGCGCGTTTCCTTGCCTGGCTCGGCGACTACGCCAGGGCGGACGACGCGCTGGCCGGGTTCGGCGCCGACGACAAGGAGGCCGCCGCGCTGCATGCGCGAGTGCTGGCCTGGGCCGAACGCCGCGATGCCGCGCTGGCGCTCAACACGCCGTTGTACGCGGCCGACCCGGACGACTATGACAACGCCTGGACCCAGGCACTGATCCTGCGACAAGGCGAATGGCCGCACCAGGCTTTGCCGGCACTGGCCACCGTGCAGGCGGTCAAGCCGGACGACAAGGACACCATCGCCCTCGCCAAGGCGGTGCGCCTGCCGCTGTTCTCCTCGATCGGCCTGGCGCCTTCGCTGTACAGCGATTCGGATGACATCGAAATTCGCGGCATCGCCGCCGATGCCAACCTGTGGCTGTCCGATCGCTGGCGGTTGCTGGCCAGCGCCACGCGACGCGAGCACTCGGCCGCCTTCGGCGGGCCGTTCGCGCCGCTGCTCGGCAACAACCACGTCGACGAGGATCGCGTCGGCACAGGACTGCGCTTCGCACCGTCGCCCGACACCGCGCTGGAGCTGTGGCTGGGCAATTCGCGGACCGACAACGGTGTCGGCAGCAACAACAGAACGATCGGCCACCTGCAGATCTCGCAACGCGCCAGCGACGCCTTCCTCTATGCACTCACCTTCGACCGCGACCGCGTCGACCAATCACCGCGCGCGCTGGCGGTGATGCGCCACGGCCTCGCCGCCGACCTGCGCTGGATGCCGACGCTGCGCGACCGCTTCGATGCGCGCATCACCGGCGGCGCTTTCGACGACGACAACCGCCGTGCCTCGGTGCTGGCCAGCTATACCCGTGCCGTGTACCGCAGTGGGCGAGTGATGTTCGACCTCGGTCTGCAGGCAGAGGGTCAACACAACACCCGCCACACCGGCAATGGCTACTACAGCCCCGACCGCTACCGGCGCTATGCCGTCGCGGCTTCCAGCTACATCTCGCTGGGCCAGGAAGCCGGGCTGTACCTGTCGGCCGCGCTCGGCCAGCAGCGGGACGAGACTTTCGACAACTGGAAGCGCGCCACTGACGTCAATGCCGAGCTGACCCTCGGCATCTTCAGCCACTGGCAGTTGGTCGGCCGTGCCGGGTACAGCCAGCGCCTGAACCAGTTCGGACGCTACGAGGGCACCACCGTCGGGCTGGGACTGCGCTACCGCTTCTGCGAGTTCCGTGCCGACCGCTGCCCATCGGTGCCTTGAGCGGCCCGATGGGGCCTGCGCCGGGCGGCGGCATCGCGTGCCGCCTGGCGCGATGGATCCGGCCCTGTTCGACTCGTCCTGCGCGGCCGGCTCCCGACCGGATCGATTTCGACGAAGGCGCGCGCCGGCGGTGGCCGCGCGCCTTCCGGGAACCTTCCATCGCGATGCCGCGGCGCTGCCGCCATGGGTCGCGGCACCGGTTCGCGCGCAGCCCCACTGCCGCGCATGGGCCGGCTCGAGCACGTATCCGGCACCGCGTCGGGGGAAGCACATGAAGGGATTGCTGCACCTTGCCTGCATCGCGCTCATGTGCCTGTTGCCGGCGGCGCCCATGGCGGCGCCGGCAGCCACTGCATCCCATGACCGGCGCATCGCGATCACCTTCGACGACCTGCCCTGGGCCAGCCTCGATCCGAACACGCCGCTGCCCGCGCAGGGTACGGTGCCGCCGCGCATCGCGGCCGAGTCCGTGCGCCTGCTGCAGGCCATCGAGGGTGCGGGGACGCCCGCCATCGGTTTCGTCAACTCCGCGCGTCTGCTGGTCGGCGGCCAGCCGCAACCGGACCGCACGGCGATGCTCGACGCCTGGCTCGATGCCGGACTGGAACTGGGCAACCACACCGCCACCCATGCCGACCTGCACGCCGTCGGCGTACAGGCCTACGAGGGCGACATCCTCGCCTGCGACCGTGTGCTGCGCCCGCTGCTGGCCAGGCGTGGCCGTGAACCGCAATGGTTCCGTCACCCTTACCTGCGCACCGGGCGCACGCTGGAAGACAAGGCAGCGATGGGCGTCTTTCTCGCCGCGCACGGTTACCGCATCGCGCCGGTCACGGTCACCAACTCCGACTGGATCTGGGCCGCCGCCTACGCCAAGGCGCTGGACAGCGGCGATGCCGCCACCCAGGCGAAGCTGCGCGCGCAATACGTGCCCTACCTGCTGCGCAGGGTGAACTACTTCGAGCACCGCTCGATCAGGCTGCTTGGCTATGCGTTGCCGCAGGTGATGCTGCTGCATGCCAATGCGCTCAATGCCGACACCTACCCCGATTTCGTCGCCGACTTGCGCGCACGCGGCTACCGATTCGTCGGCCTCGACGAAGCCACGCGCGACCCCGCCTATCGGCGCGCGGACAAATTCACCAGCGCGCTCGGCACCAGCTGGATCCATCGCTGGGCGATCGCCGCAGGCAGGTCATGGAAGTTCTACGGCGGCGAACCGACTTCGCCGAAATGGGTGACCGACCTGGCCGGCGTGCCCCCGGAGTAGCACCCGCTTGCAGGCGGCAGCGCGGTACGGCGGCCGGCCACGATACGATGGCCTCGTGATGCTGCTCAGCGACCCGAGTGCCCCGGCTCGTCGTAGTCGCGGTGGGTCAGCAGGCCGGGCCGGATCAGGTCGACGAAGGCACGCGCCTCGGCGCTGAGGAACTTGCCCTTGCGCATCACCACGCCGTAGCTGCGCTGCGGGAAGTACTGCTTCATGTTACGCACCGCCAGCCGCGCGTGGTCGGCCTCGGTGATGCAGATGCCGGTGACGATGGAGATGCCCATGCCCATCGCCACGTATTCCTTGATCACGTCCCAGCCGCCCACCTCGATCGCCACGTGGTACGGCACCTGGCGCTGCTGGAACACCAGGTCGACCAGGCGGTAGGTGGACAGCCGCTGCGGCGGCAGGATCAGGCCGTACGGTGAGATGTCCTCCAGCGTGATCTTGTCCTTCGCCGCCAGCGGGTGGTCTGGCGGCAGGATCAGCATCGGGTCGTAGTGGTGCACCGGTGCCCAGGCGATGTCGTTCGGCACGTCCAGCATCGAGCCGACCGCGAAGTCGGCCTCGTCGGCGCGCAGCAGCGCCAGGCCGTCCTTGCCGGTGACGTTGGCCAGCTGCAGCTGCACCGCGGGAAAGCGCTCGCGATAGCGGCGCACCAGCGCGGGCAGCAGGTACTGGATGGTCGAGGTGCCGGCGGCGATGATCAGCCGGCCCGCCTGCAGGCCCTTCACCCGGGCCTGGAAGTCGCGGTCCAGCGTGTCCCAGCCCTCGACCAGCGGCCGCGCCAGTTCGTACAGCGCCTCGCCCGCGTCGGTGAGGTTGATGCGCCGGCGCCGGCGCTCGAGCAGGCTCACCCCCAGTTCCCGTTCCAGCGCCTGCAACTGCAGGCTGATCGTGGGCTGCGACAGGTACAGCGCCTCGGCGGCGCGGGTCAGCGTGCCCAGCTTCACCACGCTGACGAAGGCGCGCAGCTGCTTGTGGCGGTTGCCCTTGTAATAGAAGCGACCGGCGTCGGCCGGCTCACCGACGACGCGCTTTTTTGTTGCGCTGCGATGTATTTTTTTTGACTTCCCCGAGACACCGGTTAGCTTCTTCATTGAAGGATTTCAGTTGGTTGAGTGATACATTTACATTGCTCATAGTAATAATTGAAACATTCACTTTGTCAAATACATGGTGGCTGCCCTAGCTTCGAGTCATCCACGACACGGAGCGAACCCATGGCAGTACCGCAGGAACGACTCGACATCGGCGCCGTCGAGATCCACGCCGACCCCGCCGGTTACGCAGGCGTGCTGACCCCTGCGGCACTGGCCTTCCTGGCCCGGCTGCACCGCCGCTTCGAGGCGACCCGGCGGCAGTTGCTGCAGGCCCGCCGCGAGCGCCAGGCGGGCTATGACGCCGGCGGCCTGCCGGACTTCCGCGCCGACACGGCGGCGATCCGCGCATCCGACTGGCACGTGGCGCCGATCCCGGCCACGCTGCAGGACCGTCGCGTCGAGATCACCGGCCCGGTCGAACGCAAGATGATCATCAACGCGTTGAACTCCGGCGCGAAGGTGTTCATGGCCGACTTCGAGGATTCCTTCTCACCCACCTTCACCAACCAGCTCGATGGCCAGCTCAACCTGCGCGATGCGGTGAACGGCACCATCGCGTTCACCTCGCCCGAGGGCCGGGAGTACCGCGTCAACGACAAGCCAGCGGTGCTGGTGGTGCGTCCGCGCGGCTGGCACCTGCACGACAGGTTCTTCAGCGTGGACGGTGAACCGGTGGCCGGCGCGCTGGTCGACTTCGGCCTGTTTGTCTTCCACAACGCCCGTGCCCTGCATGCACGCGACCACGGCCCGTACTTCTACCTGCCGAAGCTCGAGGCGATGGAAGAGGCCGCACTGTGGGACGCGGTGATGGCGGCGGCCGAGGACGAGCTGCAGCTGCCGCCCGGCACGATGAAGGCCACCGTGCTGATCGAGACGCTGCCGGCGGCATTCCAGATGCACGAGATCCTGCACGCCCTGCGCCGCCGCGCGGTCGGCCTCAACTGCGGACGCTGGGACTACATCTTCTCGTACCTGAAGACCCTGCGCGGGCATCGCGACCGCCTGCTGCCCGAGCGCGGCCAGGTGCAGATGACCGCGCCGTTCCTCAAGGCCTATTCCGAGCTGCTGATCCAGACCTGCCATCAGCGCGGCGCGTTCGCGATGGGCGGCATGGCCGCGCAGATCCCGATCAAGGGCGACGACGCGGCGAACGAAGCCGCGCTGGCCAAGGTGCGCGCCGACAAGCTGCGCGAGGTCAGGGCCGGCCATGACGGCACCTGGGTGGCGCACCCCGCGCTGGTGCCGGTGGCGCAGCAGGTGTTCGACGAATACATGCCCGCGCCGAACCAGCTCGGCGTGCTGCGCGAGGACGTGCAGGTGAGCCGCGAACAGCTGCTCGCCGCACCGAACGGCACGATCACCCGCGCCGGTTTCGACAACAACGTCGAGGTCTGCCTGCGCTACACCGCGGCCTGGCTGGACGGCCTCGGCTGCGTGCCGATCCATCACCTGATGGAGGACGCCGCCACCGCCGAGATCGCCCGCGCGCAGCTGTGGCAGTGGCTGCATCACGGTGACCTCGAGTTTCCCGACCACGCGCCGATCGACTTCGCCCTGTTCGACCACGCGGTGGCCGCGCACACCCATCGCCTGCGCGACAGCCGCCACCCCGGCGCCGCCCGCGCCGACGACGCGGCTGCCTTGCTCAGCGCGATGACCCACGCCGACCAGCTCGGCGACTTCCTCACCCTGCCCGCCTACGAACAACTCGCCTGACCGATCTCGACCTGTAGGAGCGCGCCCTGTGCGCGATGCTTTTTGCACGACCGACTCCAGAGCATTCGCGCACACGGTGCGCTCCTGCAACAACACCATCACCGGAGCCACGCCATGAAGACCCTGCCCACCGCCGAACAGATCACCCTGGACTGGAACAACAACCCGCGCTGGACCGGCGTGCAGCGCAACTACTCCGCCGAGGACGTGGTCCGCCTGCGCGGCACCGTCGCGGTCGAGCATTCGCTGGCCCGCCGCGGCGCCGAGCGGCTGTGGAAGTCGCTGCACCAGGAGGACTTCGTCAATGCGCTGGGCGCGCTCACCGGCAACCAGGCGATGCAGCAGGTCAAGGCCGGCCTGCAGGCCATCTACCTGAGCGGCTGGCAGGTCGCCGCCGACGCCAACGTGGCCGGCGAGATGTACCCCGACCAGTCGCTGTACCCGGCCAACTCGGTGCCGCTGGTGGTCAAGCGGATCAACAACACCCTGCTGCGCGCTGATCAGCTGCACCATGCCGAAGGCAAGGACGACTGCGACTGGCTGGTGCCGATCGTGGCCGACGCCGAGGCCGGTTTCGGCGGCGTGCTGAACGCGTTCGAGCTGATGAAGGCGATGATCGAGGCCGGCGCCGCCGGCGTGCACTTCGAGGACCAGCTGGCCTCGGTGAAGAAGTGCGGCCACATGGGCGGCAAGGTGCTGGTGCCCACGCGCGAGGCGGTCGACAAGCTGAACGCCGCGCGCCTGGCCGCCGACGTCGCCGGCGTGCCGACCCTGCTGGTGGCGCGCACCGACGCCGACGCCGCCGACCTGCTCACCTCCGACATCGACGCCAACGACCGGCCGTTCATCACCGGCGAGCGCACCGTCGAGGGCTTCTTCCGCGTCAGGCCCGGCCTGGACCAGGCGATCAGCCGCGGCCTCGCCTATGCGCCGTACGCCGACCTGATCTGGTGCGAAACCAGCAAGCCGAACCTGGACGACGCGCGCCGCTTCGCCGAGGCGATCCACGCGAAATTCCCCGGCAAGATGCTGGCCTACAACTGCTCGCCCAGCTTCAACTGGAAGAAGAACCTGGACGACGCCACCATCGCCAACTTCCAGAAGGAGCTGGGCGCGATGGGCTACAAGTTCCAGTTCATCACCCTGGCCGGCTTCCACAGCCTCAACTACGGCATGTTCGACCTGGCGCACGGCTACGCGCGCCGCCAGATGAGCGCCTTCGTCGAGCTGCAGGAAAAGGAATTCGCCGCCGCCGAACGCGGCTTCACCGCGGTGAAGCACCAGCGCGAGGTGGGCACCGGCTACTTCGACCAGGTAACCCAGGCGATTCAGCAGGGCCAGTCCTCGACCACCGCGCTGAAGGGCTCGACGGAAGAGGCGCAGTTCCGGCAGGCGGTGGCGTAAGACACGCGTAGGAGCGCACCCTGTGCGCGATGCTCTTTCGCCACGTGACGAAGAGCATCGCGCACAGGGTGCGCTCCTACGCCGCCGTCGGCGGCACCAGCGCGATCACCGTCCAGCCCGGCTTCGGCTCCAGCTCGCGCTTGGCCGAAGCCACCCGCAACGCGCCTTTCTCCTCCACGCCGAACATCAGCACCGTGTCCGAGCCGTACTGCTCGATGAAATGCGGCCAGTCGAAGGTGGCGCTGAGCCGGGTCGACTTGATCCGCCAGCCCTGCGCCAGCAGTTCGGCAAAGCGGCCGTGGGTCATCTCCTCGTCGAACAGCGGCGGCGCCAGCAGGCCTTCGGCCAGCGCCGCGCGGTCGGTGTTCTCCTGCGGCGTGAGGTTGCGCAGCCGATACACCTTCTCGCGCCCGAACTCCTGCCGGTAATGCACGCAGGCCAGCGAGTTGCGTTCGCGGTGCGTCGATACCGCCAGCAGCCGGCCGATGCCGGTGAGGTCGAGATGCCGCTCGGCATGCGGCGAGGCCGGGTTGCCGAAGAACGTGGCGAGCCCCTCCATCCGCGCCAGCCGGATGCCGTCCCAGTCGTCGTCGGCCAGCACCACGCGGAAGCCGGCTTCGTCCAGCGCCTTGCCGATCGCGCGAGCGACCCGGTCGGAACCGAAGATCAGCACGCCGCGCGGCTCCGGCTCGGCCACCTTCAGCCAGACCGCCAGCGGCCGCGCGGTGGCGCTCTGCAGGATCACCGTGCCGACGATCAGGGTGAACACCAGCGGCACCAGCGCCTCGGCGCCAGCCACGCCGAGCGCGTCCAGGCGCAGCGCGAACAGCGCCGACACCGACGCCGCCACGATGCCGCGCGGCGCCACCCAGCCGATCAGCGCTCGCTCGCGCCAGTTGAGGCCGCTGCCCAGGCTCGACAACGCCACGGTCAGCGGACGCACCACCAGTTGCGCGATCACGAACAGGGCGATGCCCGCGCCGAGCATGCCGTCCGGCAGCGGCCAGTGCAGCCGCGCCGCCAGCAGGATGAACAGCAGCGACACCAGCACCGTGGTGAGGCTTTCCTTGAAGTCGAGGATGTCGTCGATGTGCACGCCGCGCAGGTTGCCCAGCGCGATGCCCATGATCGTCACCGCCAGCAGCCCCGACTCGTGGGTAATCGTGTTGGAGACGCTGAAGGCGAGCAGCACCGCGGCCAGCACGGCGTAGTTCTGCAGGTACTCGGGGATCAGCTGGCGACGCAGGAAGAACGCCATCAGCCAGGCGGACAGCGCGCCGATCACCGCCCCGCAGCCGATCGTGGCCACGAAGATGCCGATGGTGTGGCCCTCCTGGCGCGACACGATCGCCTCGTAGACCAGCACCGCGAACAGCGCGCCCAGCGGGTCGATCACGATGCCTTCCCAGCGCAGCGTGTTGGCGATGCGGGCGTTCGGACGCAGGGTGCGCAGCATCGGCGCGATCACCGTCGGTCCCGTCACGCAGGCCAGCGCGCCGAACAGCAGCGCGATCGGCCAGGCCAGCCCGGCAACGAGGTGCGCGGCCAGCGCCAGCAGCAGCAACGAAGCCACCGCGCCGTAGCTGACCAGCCCGCGCACCGCCTTGCCGATCCCCGGCAGTTCGTGGAAACGCAGGGTCAGGCTGCCCTCGAACAGGATCAGCGCCACCGCCAGCGACACGGTCGGGAACAACAGCCTGCCGAGCACCTTGTCAGGATCGAGCACGCCGCCGACCGGGCCCAGCACGATGCCCGCCAGCAGCAGGAACAGGATCGCCGGCAGCTTCACCCGCCATGCCAGCCACTGCGCCAGGAAGCCGATCATCAGCATGCCGGCGAGCATGAGGCCCAGGTCGATCGTCATCGCAATCCTTGGACACATCGGCCGTCATCGAAACACGCGACGGCGCGCGCGTCCAGCGCCCGAAAAGCTTAAGGAGTGAGTGGAGAGGAGTGAGAAGTGAGAGGGAGCACGCATCTGCTCTTGCTCACTTCTCACTCCTCACCACTCATTCCTGCCTTCAGAAGCGGCGGTACTGCAGCGCCTCGGCCAGGTGCTCGCGCTCCAGCAACGCGGCGCCGCCATCGAGGTCGGCGATGGTGCGGGCCACCCGCAATACGCGATGGTAGGCACGTGCGGACAGACCCAGCCGCTCCAGCGCGGCTTCGAACCAACGTCGCTCGGCCGGTCCCAGCGCGCAGTCGCGCTCCAGTTCGCGCGTGCTGATCTCTGCATTCGGCCGCCCCGCGCGCATCAGCGACTGATGCCGCGCCTTGAGCACGCGCGCGCGCACCGTGGCGGAATCCTCGTCGCGCTCGCCGCGCGGCGTGCCCAAGTCGGCCAGCGGCACCGGCGGCACTTCCACGCACAGGTCGATGCGGTCGAGCAGCGGCCCGGAGATGCGCGCGCGGTAGCGCTGGATCTGGTCCGGCGTGCACTGGCAGCGCGGGTTGCCGGCATAGCCGCACGGGCAGGGGTTCATCGCCGCGACCAGCTGGAACTGCGCGGGAAACATCGACCGCCGCGCCGCCCGCGAGATCATGATGTGGCCCGACTCCATCGGCTCGCGCAGCACCTCCAGCACGTGCCGGCTGAACTCGGGCAGCTCGTCCAGGAACAGCACGCCGTTGTGCGCCAGCGAGATCTCGCCCGGGCGCGGGCTCGAGCCGCCACCGACCAGCGCCACCGCCGAGGCGGTGTGATGCGGCGCGCGAAAGGGTCGCCGGCGCCAGTGCTTCGGGTCGGTGACCTGCCCGGCCACCGAGAGCACGGCGCAGGTCTCCAGCGCCTCCGACTCCGACAGCGGCGGCAGGATGCCGGGCAGGCGCTCGGCCAGCATGGTCTTGCCGGTGCCGGGCGGCCCCACCAGCAGCAGGTGGTGGCCGCCCACCGCGGTGATCTCCAGCGCGCGCCGCGCCTGCAGCTGGCCGCGCACGTCGGCCAGGTCCGGACCGCCATCGGCGCCGCCGTCGCTGGGAATGCCCACCGGCATCAACAGTTCGTGCGCACCGCGCAGCCAGCCGCATACCTCGGCCAGCGTGTCGGCCACCCGCACATCCATGTCGGAGACCAGCGCCGCCTCGTTGGCGTTCGCGCGCGGCACCACCACGCGGCGGCCGCGCGCGCGCGCGCGCAGCAGCGCCGGCAGCACGCCGGAGACGCCGCGCAGCGAGCCGGTCAGGGCCAGCTCGCCGAGAAATTCGCAGTCGTCCAGTTTCTCGCGCGGCACCTGGCCGCTGGCGGCGAGGATGCCGAGCGCGATCGGCAGGTCGAAGCGGCCGCCGTCCTTGGGCAGCTCGGCCGGCGCCAGGTTCACCGTGACGCGACGGCCCGGATACTCGAATGCGGTGTTCTGGATCGCCACGCGCACGCGATCGCGCGCCTCGCGCACCGCGGCCTCGGGCAGGCCCACGATGCTGGTGCTCGGCAAGCCGCCGGAAAGATGCACCTCGACCATCACCTGCGGTGCGGCGATCCCTTCCTGGGCCCGACTCAGGGTGACGGCAAGACTCATGCGACCGCTGGTCGGTGGCGCGTGGCGGACAGGGTGCTGACAGGCACGGACATCGGCGGCTCCATCAGCAGCGCTGAATAAATAACCGCCTCCGATCGTTCTCGGGGTGAGGGTGACGGATCGGAGGCGGCTCCCGGGAGATGGTTGTCACGAACCCGCGCGGGCAGCCACCGCGGCCTCCAGTTCGGCCACGCGTCGCTCCAATTCGTCGACCTTGGCGCGGGTGCGCGCCAATACCTGGGACTGGACTTCGAATTCTTCGCGGGTGACCAGATCGAGGCGGCGCAATCCCTGCGCCAGAACATCTTGGAAGTTGGTTCGCAAATCCTGATGCGCCTGTGCCACCCCTGGCGGTACCAACGACACAAGTCGCAGGGCAATCTGGTCGATATCCTGCCTATCCATCATGGATAGCGCCTCGAGCTCGTCGAGGTAAATACTAGGTGAATGGAAATCGCGGGCACCATCGGTATGCTCCATCAAAAGTTGTAGGGATTGTCCTACACGAGCCGTTTCCAGGCGACAACCCTCCACCGGGCAGGCAGAATGCCAACCCGACCCATCCGATGCCCTGCTAAGGAACAAACCATGAAGCTGGTCGTGGCGATCATCAAGCCGTTCAAGCTGGACGACGTGCGCGAAGCGCTGGCCGAGGTCGGCGTGCAGGGCATCACGGTCACCGAAGTGAAGGGTTTCGGCCGCCAGAAAGGCCATACCGAGCTGTATCGCGGCGCCGAGTACGTGGTCGACTTCCTGCCCAAGATCAAGCTGGAGGTGGCGGTGGCCGACGACCAGCTCGATCGCGTGATCGAGGCGATCCAGACCTCCGCCCGCACCGGCAAGATCGGCGACGGCAAGATCTTCGTGAGCACCCTGGAACAGGTGATCCGCATCCGCACCGGCGAGCTGGATCACGACGCCCTGTAATTTCGCGGCAGCCCGCACCGGCCCTCGCCTCAAGCGTCCTGCATACCGACTTATACACAAGTTGTTGGGTTGACCCTGCCCGGGCCACCCGATATGTTGTGTGCGTCGGTGCCCGACCAGATATTTAACTGGCGGGCTTGAGGGAATCCGGTGTAACTCCGGAACTGCCCCGCAGCGGTAGAGCGGAAACGAACGTCCCCACATGCACTGGCCCTCGGTGGCCGGGAAGCGAGGACAAGTAGGCGGATCGCCAGATCCATGTCCGCAAGTCCGAAGACCTGCCGGCACACCGGGACGAACGTGTCCCGGTGCGTAGTGACGGCTTCCGCGGGGAAGCGCGTCGTGGAGCCGGACGCCACAGGGCGCCCGGCTCGCGCGCTGCCCCCGGCATCCATCACTATCAGGCCCTGCGCGCGGGAGCAGGCGTTTGATGTCCATGCCGGAGCCACCAGCCATGCAACCCCTCGATACCGTTGGGCGCGAGCGCACCGTCGCGCGCGCCGACTCGCCCGCCGCTGAAGCGGCCGTACCGTCCTCGCCTGAAACCACTTTCACGCTGACCCCACCGCACAACCCGTCCCAGATGCGCGTGACCAAGCGCAACGGCAACCAGGAAACCGTCGACGTCAACAAGATCGTGCGCGCCGTGACCCGCAGCAGCGAAGGTCTGCACGGTGTCGACCCGCTGCGCGTGGCGCTGAAGACCATCGGCGGCCTGTACGACGGCGCCACCACCCAAGAGCTGGATCAGCTGTCGATCCGCACCGCCGCCGCGCTGACCGCGGAGGAGCCGGAATACGGCCAGCTCGCCGCGCGCCTGCTCGGTGCGTACATCGACAAGGAAGTCAGCGGCCAGGAAATCCAGAGCTTCTCGCAGTCGATCGCACGCGGCGCGGAACTTGGCATTCTCAACGATCGCCTGCGCGATTTCGTGGCTGCCAATGCACGCAAGCTCAACGACGCGATCGACCCGCTGGCCACCCGTCGCTTCGAATACTTCGGCCTGCGCACGGTGTACGACCGCTACCTGCTGCGCCATCCGCAGCGGCGGCTGGTGATCGAGACGCCGCAGCACTTCTTCATGCGCATCGCATGCGCGCTGGGTGGCAACGAGATCGGCGAGACGCTGGAACTGTACCGGCTGCTCTCCTCGCTGGAATACCTGGCCAGCTCGCCCACCCTGTTCAACGCCGGCACCGCGCACGAGCAGCTCAGTTCGTGCTACCTGCTCGACTCGCCGCTCGATTCGCTGGAGTCGATCTACGACAAGTACGCCGACGTGGCCAAGCTCAGCAAATTCGCCGGGGGCATCGGCCTGGCGTATTCGCGGGTGCGTTCGCGCGGCTCGCTGATCCGCGGCACCAACGGCCATTCCAACGGCCTAGTGCCGTGGCTGAAGACGCTGGACGCCTCGGTCGCCGCGGTGAACCAGGGCGGCAAGCGCAAGGGCGCCGCCTGCGTGTATCTGGAATCGTGGCACGCCGACATCGAGGATTTCCTCGAACTGCGCGACAACACCGGCGACGACGCGCGTCGCGCGCACAACCTCAACATCGCGAACTGGATCCCCGACGAATTCATGCGCCGAGTCGAGAACGACGGCGACTGGTCGCTGTTCGATCCGAAGCTCGTGCCGCACCTGGTCGACAGCTGGGGCGAAACGTTCGATCGCGCCTATCGCGAGGCAGAAGCGAACGGCCTTGCCGTGAAAGCGGTGAAGGCACGCGAGCTGTACGCGCGCATGATGCGCACGCTGGCGCAGACCGGCAACGGCTGGATGACGTTCAAGGATCGCTGCAACGCCACCAGCAACCAGACGGCGCAGGCGGAGAACGTCATCCATCTGTCCAACCTGTGCACCGAGATCCTGGAAGTGAGCTCGGCGACGGAAACCGCCGTGTGCAACCTTGGTTCGGTGAACCTGGCGCGGCACGTGGCCAACGGCGCTTTCGACTTCGAGCAGCTCGCCGCCACCGTGCGCACCGCGGTGCGCCAGCTCAACCGGGTGATCGACCTCAACTATTACCCGATCGAGACCGCGCACACCGCGAACATGAAGTGGCGTCCGGTCGGGCTGGGTGTGATGGGCCTGCAGGACGTATTCTTCAAGCTGCGCCTGCCGTTCGACTCGGCCGAGGCGCTGGCGCTGTCCAGCCGCATCGCCGAGGAAATCTATTTTCACGCGTTGTCGCAATCGGCCGAGCTGGCAGAAGCCGAAGGTGCGCATCCGGGCTTTGCCGAAAGCCGCGCCGCCAACGGCGAGCTGCAATTCGACCATTGGCCGAACGCCACGCCGCACGACGTCGCGCGCTGGAACGCCTTGCGAGAACGCGTCAAGCAACACGGCCTGCGCAATTCGCTGCTGATCGCCATCGCGCCCACCGCCACGATCGCCTCGATCGCCGGCTGCTACGAATGCATCGAGCCGCAGGTGTCGAACCTGTTCAAGCGCGAGACGCTGTCCGGCGATTTCCTGCAGGTGAATCGCCATCTTGCCGATGAGCTGAAGACGCTGGGCTTGTGGACGTCCGAAATACGCGACGCGATCAAGCTGGCGGAAGGTTCGATCCAGGGCATCGCCGCGATTCCCGAACGGCTGCGTGCGATCTACCGCACCGTGTGGGAGCTGCCGCAGAAATCGCTGATCGACCTGGCCGCTTCCCGTGGCGCCTGGATCGACCAGAGCCAGTCGCTGAACCTGTTCATGGAGAACCCGAACATCGGCCAGCTCAGCTCGATGTACATGTACGCATGGAAGGCCGGCATCAAGACCACCTATTACCTGCGCTCGCGGCCGGCGACGAAGATCGCCAAGACCACGGTGTCGGCGGTGTCCGACCAGGCGCAGGCGAATGCCGCGGTGTTCTGCTCATTGGAAAATCCCGAGTACTGCGAGGCTTGCCAGTAACCCCACGCTCGCCATCCCAGCGAAAGCTGGGATGACGCTGAGCGGACGGACGGCTCAGTCACAAATCTCCGCATACAAATCCCGCCAATACGGATTGGACTTCTCGATGAGCTTGACCTTCCACGTCCGCTTCCACGCCTTGATCGCCTTCTCACTGGCAATCGCGGATTCCATCGTGTCATGCACCTCGAACCAGACGAGGCCATGCACGTGATGACGCTGGGTAAAACCAGCGACCACGTTGTTCCGGTGCTGCCAGATGCGTGCAGGCAGGTTGGAGGTGACACCGACGTACAGCGTGCCGTTGCGCTGACTGGCGAGGAAATAAACACAGGGATTTCGTTCTTGCATACGGCGGATCCATTCACTCCATTCAAGCGCCAAGAAACTTACCCATAAAACGTCCGTCATCCCAGCGAAAGCTGGGATCCAGAGCCTTTTGCTTACATGACATCGCGGTGAAAGCCGAAGTCGCTGGATCCCAGCTTTCGCTGGGATGACGGTCAAAAACACCCGCGCCTCGCTGGCTGCGAACCCACACAAGGAACCCCATATGTCCGCCCAACCCACCCGCAACGCCCACATCCTCGATCCCGGCTTCGAACTCACCCTGCGCCCGATGCGCTACCCCGGCTTCTACGAGATGTACCGCAACGCGATCAAGAACACCTGGACCGTCGAAGAGGTGGATTTCTCGATGGATACGCGCGACCTCGACACGAAGATGTCCGCCGCCGACCGGCACCTGATCCGTCGGCTGGTGGCGTTCTTCGCCACCGGCGACACCATCGTGTCGAACAACCTGGTGCTGAACCTGTACCAGCACATCAACGCGCCGGAAGCGCGCATGTACCTGTCGCGCCAGCTGTACGAAGAAGCGCTGCACGTGCAGTTCTACCTCACCCTGCTGGACACCTATATCCCCGACCCGGCCGAGCGCAACGGCGCGTTCGCGGCGATCGAGACGATCCCGTCGATCCGCCAGAAGGGCGCGTTCTGCTTCAAGTGGATCGACTCGATCCAGGACCTGCGCCGGCTGGAGACGCGCGAGCACCGCCGCCAGTTCCTGCTCAACCTGATCTGTTTCGCCGCCTGCATCGAAGGATTGTTCTTCTACGCCGCATTCGCCTACGTCTACTACCTGCGCTCGCGCGGGCTGCTGCATGGGCTGGCCGCCGGCACCAACTGGGTGTTCCGCGACGAGAGCGGGCACATGGCCTTCGCGTTCGAGGTGGTGCGCACCGTGCGCGCGCAGGAGCCGGAATTGTTCGACGAGGCGATGTGCGCGCAGGTCGAGGAGATGATCGAGGACGCGATCGCCTGCGAGACCCAGTTCGCCGAGGACGTGCTTTCCGGCGGCGTGGCCGGCATGTCGGTGCAGCAGATGCGCCAATACCTCGAGTATTGCGCCGACCAGCGCCTGGCCCAGCTCGATCTGCCGAAAAAATATGGCGCGAAGAATCCGTTCGACTTCATGGACCTGCAGGACGTGCAGGAACTCGCCAACTTCTTCGAACGCCGCGTCTCGGCCTACCAGGTCGGCGTGCAGGGCGAGGTGGCGTTCGACATGGCGTTCTAGGGCCGGGATGACCAGACGTTCGTCTGTTGAGAGCCGGGATTCGGGAGAACGTATGCCGCGAGGCACTTGACTACATCTGTAAGCATGGCGTAGCTTGCCTACAACTGTAGTCAACCGAGCCACCGGGCCATGCGCAAACCCACCATCGGCGACCAGGAACTGGCGCTGCTGCATCACATCGACGAGTGCGGCTCCGCCTCGGTAGGCGAGGTGGCCGCGAGCTTCGGCGAGCCGCGCGGGCTGGCCCGCTCCACCGTGCTGACCATGATGGAACGCCTGCGCGGCAAGGGCTATCTCAAGCGCCGGCAGCTCAAGGGCATGTTCCGCTACAGCACCGCCACCGGTCCGGGCGAAGTGATGCGCAACGCCGTGGGCAGCTTCGTCGAGAAGACGCTGAGCGGTTCGGTATCGCCGTTCGTGGCGTGGATGTCGGAACGCGCTGAAGTCTCCGACACCGAGTTGGCCGAACTGGAGGCGCTGGTGGCGCAGTTGCAATCCCGGCGCAAGGAGTCGTGAAATGGACGCACTCGGCCATTTCGCCGACACCTTGCTCACCCGGCTGCTGTGGACGTCCATCCAGGCCTCCCTGCTGATCGGCATCGTCTATCTGCTTGGCCGCCTGTGGCCGCGCCTGTCGGCGGCGATGCGCTGCATGCTGTGGTGGCTGGTCGGCGCGCAGCTGTTGCTGGGCCTGCTGTGGCACGCACCGCTGGAACTTCCGCTGCTCTCGCCCACCCCGCTCGAAGCGACTGCGACGGCAACGCCGCCCGTAGCGTTCTTCGCCACGACGGCGACCGGCGACGTTGCGCTGCCGTCGATCGCTCCGCCGGCAACGCCAGCGCTTTCCTGGCGCACTGGCATCGCATTGTTGTGGCTGGTCGCGCTGCTGTTGCAGAGCTTGATTGCGCTGCGGCAATGGCAGCAGGCACGCCGCGTGCTGCGCGAATCGCAGCCCTTGCGCGATGCCTCGCTGCAGGCACTGTGCACACGCCAGGCCCGGCAGCTTGGCTTGCGCAGCTGCCCACGGCTGCGCGTCTCGGACACGATCATCTCGCCGCAGGTGACCGGCTGGTGGCACCCCACCGTGTTGCTGCCGGCCGGCCATGCGTTGAGTGCCGACGAAGCCTTGATGGCGATCGCGCACGAGCTGGCCCACCTGCGCCGCGGCGACCTGTGGCTGGCCTGGGTGCCGGCGCTTGCGCAGTGCCTGTTCTGCTTCCACCCGCTGGTGCGCTGGGCCATGCGCGAATATGCGCTCAACCGCGAATCGGCCTGCGATGCGCAGGTGATGCAACACGACCATGCCGCGCCGCAGGAGTACGGCCGCCTGCTGCTGCGCCTCGGCGTGGCGCAGCCGATGCACGCCGGCCTCGCCGGTGCTTCCCCGTCCTTCCACAACCTGAAGAGGCGACTGACCATGCTGCAGCAAACCGTGAACCAGCCGCCGTCGCGTACGCGCGGCTGGCTGCTCGTCGCACTGATCGCCCTCGTCGGCGTGCTGCCCTATCGCGTAACGGCGGCCGGCGCGGACAACACCGCTGCCACGCCAGCTTCCACGCAGGCAAGCCTGTTGCCGCCACCGCCGCCGCCACCCCCGGCTCCTCCAGCGGTGCCGCCGCCCACCGTTCCCGCCTTGCCACCGGCACCACCAGCGCCACCGCTGCCACCTACCCCGCCGCACGATGCCAACGGCCTGCGGGTCCACTACGCCAACGTCGCCATCCATACCGACGCCAGCGAAGGCTTCGCGTTGTTCGATGGCGATGCGGCCATCGTCAACGGCAGCGATGTCGATCTCGCGGCCGCGAAGCGCCTGCAGCGGAACGGCAAGCCCACGATGTGGCTCCGCCGTGGCGACAAGGCGTATCTGATCGACGACCCCGCCTACGTGCAACGCGCCAAGGCCGCCTACGCGCCGGTCGACGCCCTGGCCAAGCAACAGGGCGAACTGGGTGGCAAGCAAGGCGCGCTCGGCGGCAAGCAGGGAGCCTTGGGCGCACAACAAGGCATGTTAGGCGCCCAGCAAGGGCAGCTCGCCGGCCAGCGCGCCATGCTGGCCAACCAGCAAGCCATGCTCGCCGCGCAATCCGGCCAGCGCGACCACACCGCTGAAATGCAGGCGAACCGCGCCAAGCGGGAAGCCAGCGAGCAGGAACTCAATCGGCAGCAGGAAAAGCTCAGTCAGCAACAAGAAGAACTGGGTCGGCAGCAGACCGAGCTCGGCAAGCAGCAGGAAGCACTGGGCAAGCGCCAGCAACAGGCCACCAACCAGGCCAGCCAGCAGATCAGGAAGCTGCTCGACGAAGCGATCGCCAAGGGTGTCGCGAAGCCGACGAGCCTGCGCTGAGCGCCTCCCTTTGAACTTTACGAGAGCGAACGCGTCGCCGCTCTTGTAGTCTTGCTCCCTCCCCTGCTCGAAGGGGGGAGGGCCGGGCGACCGCAGGGAGTCCTTCAGGTGAGGGGGCGCTCTTCGTCGCAAGTCAAAAGCCACCCCCTCCTGACCTCCCCCTGCTGCGCAGGGGGAGGAACCGGGTGTGTTACTTCTGCTCCCTCTCCCTTATGCCAAGGGGAGGAACAAGAGCGCCGGCATCTCACGCACACGCACAGTCACTCAGCGCCAGGGCCACACCTTCAGCTGGTACTCGTGCGGCGGCGTGTTGCCGGCCAGGTACTGCACGAAGTAGTCCCAGCGCCGGCGGGTGGCGTACGGGGTGGCCTCGGCGTAGCCGTGGTGGACGTTCGGGATCAGCAGCAGGTCGAAATCCTTGTTCGCCTTGATCAGCGCGTCGGCCACCAGCAGGGTTTGGTAGGGCGGCACGTTGTCGTCCATGGTGCCGTGCACCAGCATCAGCCGCCCCTTGAGGTTCTTCGCGAAGCTCTGGTTGGCCTGGGCGTCGTAGTTGGTCTTGCCGTCCTTGTCGGTGACCAGCAGGCCCTGCCACTTCTCGGCCCAGTCGTCTTCGTAGTTGCGGTTGTCGTGGTTGCCGCTTTCGGCCCAACCGACCTTGAAGAAGTCCGGGTAGTGGAACATCGCGGCCGCGGTGGCGTTGCCGCCGCCGGAGTGGCCCCAGATGCCCACGCGGTCGAGGTCGATCCACGGATACTGCTTGCCGAGTTCCTTCAGGCCGAGCACCTGGTCAGGCAAGGTGTTGTCCTCGACGTGCTCGAAGTAGGCGTCGTGGAACGCTTTCGAACGCCACGGCGTGCCCATGCCGTCGAGCGCCACCACGATGAAGCCCAGCTCGGCCACGGACTGGTGGTCGCCGCGCGCGGACGAGAAACTGCGGCCGCGAACCGAGCCGGTCTGCGGGCCTGGGTAGATGTAGTCGATGATCGGATACTTCTTCGACGGATCGAAGTTCGTCGGCTTGAACATCATGCCGTACAGGTCGGTCTTGCCGTCGCGCCCCTTCACCGTGAACGGGATCGGCGGCACCCAGCCGGCGGCCTTCAGGCGCGAGATGTCGGCGGTGGCCACGCTCGCCAGGTTGCGGCCGTCGTCCGAACTGCGCAGCACGGTGACCGGCGGCGTGGTCGGGGTGGAATACGCATCGACGAAGGACTTGCCGTCCGGCGACAGCGTGACGGTGTGGTCGGCCGCTTCCGACGCGAGCAGCACCGGCTTGCCGCCGTCCAGGCTGACCTTGAAGAACTGCTGGTAGTACGGGTTCACGCCGGCGGTGCGGCCGACGCCGCGGAACCACACGGTGCGCGTCTTCGGATCGACCTTCAGCACCTCGGTGACATTGCCTTCGCCGGTGGTGATCGCGTGCTTGAGCTTGCCGGTCTCCAGGTCGTACAGGTACAGCTGGCCCCAGTTGCTGCGCTCGCTGAACCAGATCGCCTCGTTCGTCTCGGGCAGGTAGCGCCAGTTGACCGCGCCGTTGCCGCTCTCGTAGTACGTCGGCGCCACTTCCTCGAACACGGTGCGCACCTTGCCGGTGCGCGCGTCGGCGATGCGGAACCACTCGTGCTTGTGATCGCGCGAGGTGGAAACGAAGGCCAGGGTCCTGCCGTCGGCCGCCCACTTCACGTCGTCCCAGCCACCGTCGGGGCCGCAGCTGACGTCGTCGCACAGGCTGGAGCGATGCTGATCCGGTGGCATCTGCAGGCGCAGCACCTTCTTCGCGGCGACGTCGACGATGACGCGCTCGATCATCGTCACGTCCTTGTCGCCGACCAGCGGGTACTTCCATTTCTCCAGCGTCGGATGGCCGACGTTGGTGCCGACCAGGTACATCTCGCCGGTCTTGCGCTGGTCCTGCTGGAACGTGGCGATCTGCTTCGAATCCGGCGACCACTCCACGACCGCCTTGTCGGTGTGCTTCCAGCCGGCGTTGTCGGTGGCGTAGCCGAAGTTCTCCACGCCGTCGGTGGTGAGCCGGGTCTCCTTGCCGCTGGCGACGTCGCGCAGCCACAAGTTCCAGTCGCGGATGAACGCCTCGCTCTTCTTGTCCGGCGACAGCGTACCCGGCTCCTTGCCGGTCTTCACCAGCGCGGCGCGGTCGACGCAGCTCGCCTCGGCGGCGGCGAGGTCGCACACATAGTGCTTGCTGCGCACGGCGACATCGATGCGGCCATCGGGCCGTGCCTCGTAGCCGGTCACCGGCAACTTCTTCGCGTCGACCGGCTTGCCGCCGGCCTTGCCCAGCGCGGCGGCCAGCTTCGCCTGGTCGAACAGCGGCGCAGCCTTGCCGCTGGCCGCGTCCATCCGCACGAAGTGATCGCCGCCGGCGTCGTGGTCGACGTACCAGAAATGGCCATCGTCCAGCCACTGGACCTTCTGCACCGCGTGATCGACCAGCGGCGCGGTGTTGTAGCTCATGAAGCGCTCCGCCTGCGCGTAGTCGTCCGCGCTCAGCGTGCGGCCCTGCGCGGCGACGCCGGCGGACAGTGTTCCCATGACCAGCGCGCCAAGCACGCGCGAACTGCCGATCTTCAAGCCCATGTTGCGTTCCCCTTGCGAAAGCGGATTTCTGCGGTTGCCGACCCTGGCCCGGATACGCCCGAACGGTCGATGCTAACGTGAGCATGACCGATGGCACCCCTGCCATTGGTCCCGATTGTTTCGCTCATGCCGCGGAATGCGCTACCGCATGGGCGGCACACCACCCGCACCCGCCCCCACCGAAGCGATCCCGATGACCCCTGCCCCGATCGAAGCCCGCCTGCTGGAAATGGTTTTCCCCGACCACACCAACCACCTCGGCACGCTGTTCGGCGGCCAGGCGCTGGCGTGGATGGACAAGGCCGCCTTCATCGTGGCCTCGCGCTACGCACGGCGCACCGTGGTCACTGCCCGTTCGGAGGAGGTGAACTTCCGCGTGCCGGTGCGCACCGGCCAGCTGGTGGAGCTGGTGGCACGGGTGGTCAGGGTCGGCCGCAGCTCGATGCACGTCGAGGTGGAGATGACCGCCGAGGACCCGCTGACCGGCGACCGCCGCATCTGCACCACCGGCCGCTTCGTGATGATCGCGCTGGACTCCAACGGCTCGCCCACGGCCATCCCGGCACTGCCGGACGCCGCCGGCTGACCCTCTACGCCGGACTCGCTTGACGGGTGCGCACCGGCCATCGCACGCTGCGGCCACCGTGTCCCCGGAGCCGCCTCATGCCGCAGCGTCTCAGAGTCATCGGCAATTACATTTCGCCCTATGTGCGCAAGGTACTGGTGTGCCTGGAGCTGAAGGGGCTGGAATACGAAGTCGACCCGATCGCGCCGTTCGTCGGCAACGACGAGTTCACCCGGCTGAGCCCGCTGCGCCGCATCCCGGTGCTGCTCGACGGCGAGCTGGCGCTCAACGACTCCTCGGTGATCTGCCAGTACCTGGAGGATCGGCACCCCACGCCCTCGATCTACCCGCGCGACATCGCCGATCGCGCCCGTGCCCGCTGGCTGGAGGAATACGCCGACACGCGGCTGGCCGACGGGTTGATCTGGCGGCTGTTCAACCAGCTGGCGATCAAGCGCCACATCTTCGGCGAGGCTCCCGACGAGGCGGTGGTGCAGCATGCGCGCGAGGTGGACATCCCCGCCGCGCTCGACTACCTGGAAAAGCAGCTGCCGGACGACGGCTTCGTGTTCGGCGCGCTCTCGCTCGCCGACATCAGCATCGCCAGCTTCTTCCGCACCGCCTCGTTCGTGCGCTACGCGATCGACGCCGAACGCTGGCCGCTGGCGGCCGCGCTGGTGGCGCAGGTGCAGGCGCTGCCGGTGTTCCAGAAACTGGCCCGCTACGAGGACTGCATGCTGCGGCTGCCGCTGGCCGAGCAGCGCGGCGCCCTGATCACCGCCGGCGCCCCGCTGACCAGCGACACCCTCGGCACCAGCGCGCCACGGCCCGGCCCGCCGCGCGCGTCGTGACCGCGCGGCCGTCCATCCACCCGCAGGGGGAGCCGCCGAAGCAGCTAAACTGCACGGCATGAGCACCCCCGAACACTCCCCGCTCGGCAAGGACACCGTCTACGCCGACCGCTATGACCCGAGCCTGCTGTTTCCGATCCCGCGCGCCGACAAGCGCGCGGAGATCGGCATCGCCGAGACGTTGCCGTTCCATGGCGTGGACATCTGGAACGCCTACGAGCTGTCGTGGCTCGACCTGTGCGGCAAGCCGCAGGTGGCGATGGCCGAGTTCCGCGTGCCGGCGGCATCGCCGCACATCATCGAATCGAAGTCGTTCAAGCTGTACCTCAACGGCTTCGCGCAGGAGCGCATCGCCGACCCCGCCACGCTGGCTGCCACCCTGCTGCACGACCTGTCCGCGGCGGCCGGTGCGGTGGTCGGCGTGCAATTGCGCGACGCGCGCGCCGAGGCGCTTCCCGTCGTCGACCTGGGCGGCCTCCTGCTCGACGCGCAGGACATCGCGATCGACCACTACGGCCCGCCACAGGCCGATTTCCTGCAGGCCGACACCAGCGCGACGCCGGTGGCGGAAACCCTGGTCTCGCACCTGCTGCGCTCGAACTGCCCGGTCACCGGCCAGCCCGACTGGGGCAGCGTGCAGGTCGCCTACCGCGGCGCGCCGATCGACCATGCCGGCCTGCTGCGCTACCTGGTCTCGTTCCGCACCCACAACGAATTCCACGAACAGTGCGTGGAACGCATCTTCGTCGACCTGACGCAGCGCTGCGCGCCGCGGCAGCTCAGCGTGTATGCGCGCTACACCCGCCGCGGCGGGCTGGACATCAACCCGTTCCGCAGCAGCACGCCGGCCACGCCCGGCAACCCACGCACGGTACGCCAGTAGTGGCGGAAGCATCGACTCATTGCGCGCCGCGCGTCGCCGGCGCGTGAAAGTTCAGCACACTGAACGCCCCTCGGTAATCGCCGCTTCAGATCGGCGGCGCTAGCCTCGGTGGCCTGACCAACGCGCCGGACGGCGCTGCGGCAGTCGCCACGGACGGGCATCCGCCTGCGACCGAGCCAGGAGTTCCCATGACACGTCCCATGCACAATACCGCGCTGTTGAGCGCCACCCTCGCCGCCCTGCTGCTCAGTGCCTGCGGCAAGAACGAACCGGCGGCGCCGCCGGCCAACGCACCCGCCCCGGCCCACACGGCCGCCGCTCCCGCACCGGCTCCTGCCCCGGCCGCCACCGCCGCGCAACCCGCAGCCACCGCCACGGCCACCCATGCCGGTAGCATGGCGCCCAGCATCGCGGCAACGCCGCCGCCCGCGCCGCTCACCGTGGCCAAACTGACCCTGGGCAGCGCGGTGAACGCCGAGTACAAGGTAACCCGCCCCGGCAACCGTTTCGCCACCAGCGACAGGACCATCTACGCCAGCGTCACCACCGAAGGCAGCTCCGGCGGCGCCACGCTCAACGCGAAATGGAGCTACCTGGAAGGCCAGGGCCAGCTGGTCAGCAGCATCAGCCAGTCGATCGCCACCGACGGCCCCGCCATCACCACGTTCAAGGTGCAGAACCCCGACCTGTGGCCCGAAGGCAAGTACCGCGTCGAGATCTCGCTCGACGGCAAACCCATGGCGAAGCAGGACTTCGAGATCAGGAAGAGTTGAACGGGAAACCGGCGGGAAGGCGTAAGAAGTGAGTCCGTACAACGTCAGCCGGCTTTTCCTCGGTGCTCACTTCCCTTCCCGCCGCGAAAGCCCATCGTCGCGCCCAGTCCCTTCGGGGCGGTGACAGGCCCGCACTCAGGTCATGTCGAACCTTCGACACCTTACCTGACACAGATGTTGTGCCTGGTGGTGCGCGCGATGACACGCAACCCGCTGTTCCATGCACGATGCATCGACACAGCCGTCATGGCCGCTGGACAAATTCTCAATAACCGTCGCTACCGGTAAGCATAAAGTGTCAGCAGACCCACCGCTTTGACAAAAAAAATGCGGTTCATGGCCACATAACGTGACAACGCACACGAGGTCGTCACGTCACCGGCAACTTGGGTTGCCCGATCCTGTCGCTTGGCGCGACGTTCCCGTCCCAGCCCGTGCGACAGGCATGGAGGATGCTGAATCCAAAGCAGCTCCGTGAGGATCAGCCGTGACAATGCCAGACGAAAGAACCAGGGCACTCCTATGGGCAGGGGGTTTCCTGATCGAACTTGCCCGAGACAACAGGCTTCCCCTAGACATCCGGCAGCATGCGGTGATGATCGCACGTCACTTCCCGACGATCGAGGACATCTCGGCGATGGCGCTGCTCAAGCATCCATCCGGTCTCGGTCTCGGGCTGGCGTCTCCTGAGATCTCGTGGATTGAAGGATGTCGCTACGGTCCTCTGCGCCACTCCACCCGCATTGCTTGGCCTGAAGTGAACTGAATTGGCTGTCGACCGTCGTCAAAGGGGTTCTACCCCGTCGTCCTCACACGGAAATGGCACGCCACCGGTCAACACGAGAGTCAAGTGCGCATCGCGCGCGGCAGCGCGCAAGGCAGCGATCCCAGCAGCCGAAGAAAGCGGAATGCAGTCGCCCACCACCTCCCAGCCTGCTCTCTCAAAAGGTGGGTCGTAGAGCAAGTGCACTGAAGACCCCTGGTGTTGGGCCGATAGCCACGTGCATCCGGCGAAGGTCAGGCGGAGCTGGGTGGCTAGAGTCGCCAGTTCGGCTGCTGCGTGGTGCGACTGGGTGTGATCCGGCGAGTCCAGAATCAGCCGCCAAAATGTGTTAACACGCGTCCATGAGGACGCATCGCGCCCGTCGAAGAGAGCGCGACGCCCAGGTAGTCGAAGGTCGACCAGTGGCACCGGCGCCAAGGCGCGTAGTTTCACGAGCGACCGGCCTACTAGCTCCGAGCGTGCCACATAAATTTTGCCCTCGCGCGCGGTCGCGTCGCGCAACACAACCTCCCAGCACGCCCCGCCGGTAGTGGTCGCAAGGTAGATCCCACCGAAGCCGACGTTGCCTGGCGGGACGTCCTGCACGCGCGCCATCCGCCCAGTCGGGTGCGGATGCGATTCGAGCGGGCCATACACGTTCCAAAAAATACGCCAGAGCGTCGTACGCCGCTTCAAGGCGTACGTCACCAACTGGTCGGCGAGATCGCCCTCAGCCATGGCGCGGCGCCCCGCGGGTGTCAGACGCTTCGGGTGGCACTTGCGCAGCTGCATCGTCACGCGCCAGGTCGATCACTGCCTGCGGATCGTGCTGAAAGACGTCAGCAGGTGTGCGTGCAGTATCCGGCAGGGCAGCGAAGCGTTCGGGAGCAGCGCGGAACTGCGCCGGTGCCGCCGCGCGCAAGGCTAGCGCTTGCTCACTGAGGCGGCCACGGGGTTGGTAGAGCCAGAAGGCACGCTCCCAACCGCTGCGGTCGGCGACGGGGGCTAGGTCAGGGCGGCGTGCAAGGGCGTCCAGCAGTTCGGGGAGCCGCGGATGCGGCGAGCCGCTGGGCAAGAACTGGAACGACGGGTGCTGATAGCCGCCTCGGGCGCGGCCCGCCCAAACGCCAAACAACGTCCCCTCCGCACGTTCACGGCTCACCCGGGCCTCCACACCGGTGCCGGTGCTGCCTAGTTGGCGGCCAACGGTCTTGGAGTCTGGCCATCCGAGCGCGAGCAAGGACTCGCGGAAGCTGAGTGCTTCGGCAGTGTCGCTTGGGTCGGGCGTGGTGCCGATGACGAGAGTGGGTGCGAATCCCTGGCCTTGACCCATGCGCGGTGGTGCCGTCACCAGTTCGACCCGCCGTATCAGTCGCGCGATCAGCTTGTCCACGTTAACTAGCGCATCTTCAGCGGCGGTGATAGCCACTAGGGTCTTTGGGAAGGTCTCGCCGTAGAGGCCGCTACCAATACGGCAGTGCGTTGCAATCTCATCCCCGAGGCGATGCACGTCTTCCTGCCTCACTTTGGTCAGCCGGCTCTTGGCCTCCCATAGAAACCAGTGTTGGCGCTTGCGTGGGCGCACGTGGACGTGCACTGAACCAGTCAGCTTCTGTTTAAGGCTAGGCACTTTCAGGAAGTCGTAGGCGCACGCTGCGAGCTGGACGCGCGCGGGCTCTTCAACGTCACGACACCGTGCGACCTGAAAAAT
Source organism: Rhodanobacter sp. FW101-FHT13A11 (assembly GCF_058790335.1). NCBI lineage: Bacteria > Pseudomonadati > Pseudomonadota > Gammaproteobacteria > Lysobacterales > Rhodanobacteraceae > Rhodanobacter > Rhodanobacter sp. FW101-FHT13A11. The sequence continues at coordinate 93,278 of NZ_JBYTCN010000013.1, forward strand.
CCGCAGGCCGTCCTCGATGGACGTCGACCCCATCGTGTCGCCGGCGCGGTCGCACATGAAATCGTCAGGCGTCCTTGTACCCCAGCGCAACGCTTCCGCGTCGTCCAGGGGGACGTCGAACATGACAAGTTTCGGCGTTGACATGGGGAAAACCTCCAACGCGGCCATGTGCAGATGACCCGTGTCGCGATCATCGCGCGCCGCATGGAAGAATGCAAGGAATGCAAGGAATGTAAGAAATACCCGACTCACCCTGCTGTATCAGCAACGACTGAGACACGCTCGCAAAGCTTATCTGCTATCCATCAGGCATCAGGCGCATGGGTAATCCCCCCGCCGGTTAGCTGACGCCAGAAGTGGAATTTTCTCGTAGTCTTTCCCGAGGAGGTTCCATGAAAAA
>NZ_JBYTCN010000014.1:0-87855 GCF_058790335.1 Rhodanobacter sp. FW101-FHT13A11
TGGCCGAGGCAAGGTCCGACGTCTTTGACTATATCGAGCGCTTTCACAATCCCCGAATGCAACGCAGAATCGAGGTTCGGGACCGGGCCTTTACGGCCTTAACTCAACTGTCCGCGAAAACGGGGTAGAACCCGACCGGCATGGCGCCGCTGGCCGTGGCGGTTGTGTCATGAACCGCCGTTTCGACGCGATCATTGTCGGCGCCGGCCAGGCCGGCCCGCCGCTGGCGAACCGGTTGACCCGGGCCGGTCGGTCGGTGGCCCTGATCGAACGCAAGCTGTTCGGCGGCACCTGCGTCAACACCGGCTGCATGCCGACCAAGACCCTGGTGGCCAGCGCGCGCGCTGCGCACATGGCCCGTCGCGCCGCGGATTTCGGTGTGGTGCTGGCGGGCGGGGTGGGCATCGACATGGCCAGGGTGAAAGCGCGCGCCGACACCGTCATCGCGAACGCGCGCCACGGTGTGCGCTCGTGGCTGGACGGCATGGACGGCTGCACGGTGATCGAGGGCCATGCGCGGTTCGAGGATGCGCAAACCCTGCGCGTGGGCGACGAACGGTTCGGCGCGCCGCAGGTCTTCCTGAATGTCGGTGGCCGCGCGGCGGTGCCGGAGATGCCCGGCCTGCACGGCATCCCGTACCTCACCAACACCTCGATCCTGGGCCTGGACCGCGTGCCGGCGCACCTGCTGATCGTCGGCGGCAGCTACATCGGGCTGGAGTACGCGCAGATGTACAGGCGCTTCGGCGCCCGCGTCACCGTGGTGGAAAAAGGCCCGCGGCTGATCGGGCGCGAGGACGAGGATGTATCGACGGCCGTGCGCGGGATCCTGGAAGGCGAGGGCATCGACATCCGCACCGGCGTCGCCGACCTCGCGTTCGCGGGCGAGGGCGAAACGCTCGCAGTGACGGCCGATGGCGAACGGATCCCTTGCAGCCACGTGCTGGTGGCGGTGGGACGCGTGCCGAACACCGGCGACCTCGGCCTCGACCAGGCCGGCGTGGCGACGGACGCGCGCGGCTACGTCACCGTCGACGACGAATTGCGCACCAGCGTGCCGGGCATATGGGCGCTGGGCGACTGCAACGGCCGCGGCGCGTTCACGCATATCGCCTACAACGACTACGAGATCGTCGCGGCTAACCTGCTCGACGGCGGGCAGCGCCGGCTCAGCGAGCGCGTCAGTGGCTACGCGCTGTACATCGACCCGCCGCTGGGCCGCGTCGGCCTCAACGAGGCGCAGGCACGCAAGCGTGGGCGTCCGTTCCTGGTCGGCAAGCGGCCGATGGGCCGGGTCGGCCGCGCGGTGGAGAAGGACGAGACGCAGGGTTTCATGAAGGTGATCGTCGACGCCGAAACAAAGGCGATCCTCGGCGCCGCGATCCTCGGCGTCGAAGGCGACGAGGCCATCCACGGCATCATCGACATGATGAGCGTGAACGCCACCGCCACGCAGCTGCAGCGCACGGTGCCGATCCACCCGACCGTCTCCGAACTGATCCCCACGCTGATCGCGGAAGCGCACGCACCGGACGGATAGGCAACGGGCCGGACACGCCCTGCACGATCCCGGAACGGCGGATAGCCGTCCCTGCTGCACGACCCGCCTTCGGCATGCGACCGGTCGCCGCGGGCGACTTCGCCTCACGCCATTGACCCATGGCCGCACCCGTCCGGCGCCACTCGCCGCCAGGGCCGACGGCATGCCAGCGAGGGAAACGCCGCCGGGAGCGCGGGGAAGATGTAGGCTGCGTGGCTGAAGTCGTGCCTGCTGCAGATTGACGTTGCGGACCTGCCCGCACATCGAGGATGGAGATTTCCCATGACGCCGGAACCGGCCCCCGAATGGCGCACCACGGCCTGGTTGAATACTCCCGAGCCGTTGAACCTCGGGCACTTCCGGGGGCGGGTGGTGCTGCTGCATGCCTTCCAGATGCTTTGCCCCGGCTGCGTGGCGCACGGCATCCCGCAGGCGCAACGCGTGGCGAAGTTGTTCGAAGGCGCGCCGCTGGCGGTGGTCGGCCTGCACACGGTGTTCGAGCACCATGCGGCGATGGGGCCGGAGTCGCTGCGCGCGTTCCTGCACGAGTATCGCGTGGGCTTCCCGGTCGGCATCGACGCGCCCGGCCCGGACGCCGATCCGATTCCGCGCACCATGCGCGCTTATGCCATGCAGGGCACGCCGACCACGATCCTGATCGATGCGCAGGGGCGGCTGCGCCGCCAGGTGTTCGGCGCGTACGACGACCTGCTGCTCGGCGCGGAGATCGGCACCCTGCTGGCCGAGGCGAGGCAGCAACGCCTCGAGGCAACGGATGCGGCGCCGGCGGCGGGGCATTGCGCCGACGGCCGTTGCGAGGCGGATGCCGGGGTATCAGGGCAGAACCCGCTTTCGTAAGTAAGGCATCGCATCGGATGGGCTCCTGCGGCGGCAGGTGTCGATCCGGCGCGTAGCCGTTCGTCGCCATGGCAGGAGCACGTTGGGCGGGCCGGCGCGGTCCGGTCATGCGGCTCCGCCGTAAACCCGCGGGAGAGTGACGACGATGCGATTCCTTTCGATGATCCGGATCAACGAGAGCACCGGGCAGAGGCCCAGCCAGCAGCTGATGGACGACATGGGCAAGCTGATGGCGCAGATGAAGGCGGACGGCACGCTGCTGGATACCGGCGGCCTGCGTCCCACCGCGGAAGGCGTGCGGGTGCGGCTGTCGCACGGCAAGCGGGGCACCACCGACGGCCCGTTCACCGAGACCAAGGAGGTGATCGGCGGTTATGCGCTGCTGCAGGCCGGTTCGATGCAGCAGGCGCTGGAGCTGACCCGCCGCTTCCTGCGGGTGCATGGCGACGCGTGGGAGATCGAGTGCGAAGTGCGCCAGCTGGATGAGAGCTGCGGGCCGCCGCAGGCCTGAGGGGCGGCCGGCGGCGGCCGCGCGTCTCCGCCGACGGCGAGGTCAGTACTCGAGCTTCGGGTACCAGTCCGTGCCGCGGCCTTCCGGCGTGCAGTCCAGGATGGTCCACAACGGCATCAGGTCCGGCGCGCCGCGCGGGTCCTGGCCGGGGTCGGCGCTCTCGAAGCCCATCTCGCCGCTCCAGAAATGGCGGATCGTGCCGTCGCGGCGGGTGAACACGTTGAAGGCGGCCTGGTCGCCGTCGCCGCCGTCCGGGTCGACGGCGAAGTAGTCGCGGCTGTAGGCCCCGTCGACGTCCGCGTACAGCCTGAGGTCGCGCCAGCCGCGCTCGCGCTTGAACGCGGCGAGGCGTTCGATCGGCGAGCGCGCCACCACGGCCAGCGCCACGCGCTGGCCAACGTCGCGCGCCTCGCCGTCCCACGCGGCCAGCAGCGAGGTGCACATCGGGCAGGGCCGCGCCCGCTGCGGGCCGAACATGTAGCTGTAGACGACCAGGGTCGGCCTGTCGCCGAACAGGCCGGCGAAATCGGCCGGCCCGTGTTCGCCCTGGAAGCGGTAGTGCCCCGTCACCTCGCCGCCGGGCGGCAGCGCGCGGCGCTGCTCGGCGACGCGCTCGATGTGCCGGCGCAGCTCGATTTCCTCGGCGAGCAGGGCCTGGCGCGCGCGGCGGTAGGCGTCGCTTTCGTTGGGGAAACGCAGGGTGTTGCGCCCGGCCAGCTCGGTGGCGGGAACGAGGACGGGGGAAAGAGCATGGGCGTGGGTCATGGCGGTCTCCGCTAAGGCAGGTATCCATTGCGCCGGTTCGGTCGCGTCGGTTCAGTCGCGATCCGGTGCGCCGAGCGGGAAGAGCGGGCGGTAGGGACGCGCCTCGTCGACCGCCCGCGCGAACGACGGCCGGGCCAGCAGGCGCTGGCGATACGCCTTCAGGTGGGCGTATTGCGCCGGGATCGGGTGTGTCCAGTCGGCGTAGAACAGCGCCGGCGCGGCGGCGCAGTCGGCGAGGCTGAAATCCTTGCCGGCCGCCCAGGGGCGCGCGGCCATCACGCCGTCCAGCCACGCATAGGCGGTGTCGAGCATGCCGCGCGCCTCGGCCATGCCGCGGGGATCACGGTCGGTTTCGGCGCGCAGGGCGTTGAACACGATCCTTCCCTGCGGCGTGGACACGTACTGGTCGAAGAAGCGGTCCATGGTGCGCGCCTTGAGTGCCGCATCGGCGTCGGCGGGGATCAGCCGCACCGGCCCGGGATGATGCCGCGCCAGGTACTCGATGATGATGCTCGACTCGATCACCGTGCGGTTGCCGTCCGCCAGCATGGGGAATCGCTTCAGCGGCCACAGCGCCGCGAACTCCGCCATCAGCGCGGGATCGTCCGGCGTGAGCAGGCGCCACTCGAACGGCGTGCCGTTTTCATAGAGTGCGATCAGCACCTTCTGGCAGTAGGAGGAGAAGGGGTGGGCGTAGAGCTTGAGCGTCATGCCAGGCGGCCTCGTGCGTGGGGTTCTGCCGGTGCGACGAACGGGCGCGTGCGATATCGACATGCCGGTCCCGAGTGGCCGCCACTGCCGGCAGGAACTGCCGGAAGCCGGTGCCGGGACGGTACGCCGGGGACGCGGTCGGCTGGGTCCGCCCCGGCACCGTGTTAACTTGGGCGCGGTGTCAGTCCGAACGTCCCGCGTACGCACGACGGAAGCGGCACGCTGACTCCGCTTCGCGGGTCCGTATCACGGGAATGGGCATGCACTTCGATCTTTTCACGCTCGGCGTCATCGGCGCGGCCATCGGCATCGCCATCTCGATCAGCTTCACCCTGCTCGGCCTGGTACTGCGCGGCCTGCCGGCGCTGCGCATCTGGGCCAGCGCGTTCTGGGTGCTGACCGTCGCCGCGCTCGCCCAGGGGCTGAACGAAAACGGCAGCGTGCTCTCGACGATCGTCGGCAGCGGCATGATCGCGCTGGCCAATGCGCTGATGCTGATGGGTATCGCCATCCACCTGCGCTACCCGCTGCGCTGGCGCTGGCCGCTGGCGGTCGTCGGGTTGTTCGTCGCCTGCCAGATCTGCGTCTACCTGTGGCCGCCGACGCAGACGGTCTCGGCGCTGATGTTCGGCGCGTACAGCGTGGTCTGGGACGTGTGGATGATCTGGGTGCTGTTGTGGCGCTCGCCGCGCGACATGCGCAACACCTGCGGCTTCACCGCCCTGATCTTCGCCATCGACGCGGTCTTCTACCTGCTGCGTTCGGTGGTGGTGCTGTTTCCGCGGCTGTTGGCGCACACGCCGCTCGACGAACTGCTCACCACCTGGAATTACCTGTTCGGCATCCTGTCCTCGTTCCTGCTCAGCACCGGCTTCACCCTGATGCTGGCCGAGCGGCTGACCCTGGACCTGCGCCGGCTGGCACGCACCGACGGGCTCACCGGCCTGCTCAACCGCAGCGCCTTGATCGAGGCGGGCGGCCGCCTGGTCGAGGCCTGCCGCGCGCGCGGGCAGGCGTGCAGCGTGCTGATGTTCGACCTGGATCATTTCAAGTCGATCAACGACGGCTGGGGCCACGCCGCGGGCGACGCTGTGCTCAGCCATTTCGTCGGGGTGATCCGCGACCTGGGCCTGCCTGACGGCAGCCTGTTTGCGCGTTACGGCGGCGAGGAGTTCGCGTTGGTGCTGCCCGCCATCCAGCCCGCGCACGCCGGCCTGCTGGCCGAGCGCATGCGTGCCGCCGTGGCGGCGAAGCCGGCGGCGTTCGGCGGCCGCGCCATCAACATCACCACCAGCGTCGGCGGAGCCACCGCCACCGGTGCGGATTTCGAACACCTGATCAGCGCCGCCGACGTCGCGCTGTACCAGGCCAAGCACCAGGGCCGCAATCGGGTAGCCTGGAATCCGGGGGCGTAGAGGGACCGAGGCAAGGACGAGTTCGTTTTCCGTCTCGGGAATATCAACCGGACTGCATGTCCCCGACGCGCCCGCACCTGACCCGGCAACCGCGGCGTTTTCGCTCCCGTTGCAACGATTGTCAGACTGCATTTCCGTCCCGCAAGGGGATTTCCTTCGGTCATGAACGGTCTTGTTGAGCCGATGCCGCCGACTCGGACCTGTGTATAAACCGCACCCGAAGACCGCGTTCGTTCATCGGACTGTCCGGCGCCCGGGGATCGGCCGAAACACGTTGGGACGTCCAGAATGCTGGTCAGGTTCTCTCCGGGTGGGTCTGCCCCCGTTGTTACCGCTTCACGCTGGCATGGAACCGGTTCATGCCATGGCGGCGACCACGATGGCGCGCCGGCGGGGGCCTTACGCCTGCCCAAGATTCCGATGGCGCGGCATGGGACATCGCGCTAGCCTGCGCGCTTCCGCATGGGGAATGGGGAAGGGGGCTTTATGCGCAAGGCATGGAAGTGGCTTGGCCGCCTGGTGGTCGTCGTGCTCGTGTTGCTGGGGGCGGTGCTGCTCTCGGCTTATGTGCTGAGCGAGCGGCGCATGGCCAAGGTGTACCGGGTCGATCCGCCGGTGCCGGCGGTTCCGACCGATGCGGCGGCAGTCGGGCGTGGTGACCACATTGCCGCGATCCGCGGTTGCAAGGACTGCCATGGCCCAGACCTGGGTAGCGCCACCTTCATCGACGATGCGCTGTTTGCCCGCCTGTCGGGCAGCAACCTGACGCCCGGCGGTGCGGGCGGCAAGCTCAGTGACGTGGACCGGGTTCGTGCGATCCGACATGGCGTCGCACCGGACGGTCGCTCGCTGCTGTTCATGCCGGCGCAGGATTTCAATGGCATCAGCGACGAGGACCTGGGCGATCTGCTGGCCTATCTGCACAGCGTGCCGGCGGTCGGACGCACGCCCCCGGTGAACCGCGTGGGTCCGCTGGGACGCATCTTGTTCGTGGCCGGCAAGGTGCCGCTGCTGCCGGCGGAGATCGTCGATCATTCGGCCCGGCCGGCCCGGCCGCCGGCGGTCGGGCCGACTGCCGCGTACGGCGCCTACCTGGCGATGGGTTGCGCCGGCTGCCACGGCGCGGGTTTCTCCGGTGGGCATATCCCCGGTACGCCGCCGGACTGGCCCGACGCCGCCAACCTCACGCCGGACCCGAGCGGCCTGGCGAGCTGGAGCGAGGCCGATTTGAGGAAGGCATTGCGTGAAGGCGTGGCGCCGGGCGGCCGGGGGTTGAAGACCGACTACATGCCGGTGCGGGTGACCCGGTATTTCACGGACGAGGAGATCAGCGCGCTGTACGCCTACCTCCGCGGCCTGCCGGCCAAGCCGCGCGGGCAGGGTTAGAGACAAGAACGCAAGGCGTTGCGCGGCGTGGATGCCGCCTGCGCGGACCGACTCGAAATGCGGGCGCCTGCCGAAAACTTGCGCAGGCGCACGACGGGAGTGCACGCCGCGTCCGCTTTTCTGTATGTTGGCCCCTTCCCCTCGCCAAGGCGCGCCGCATGACCGCATCGCTGGAACACCCGGACCACCTGAGGCGCAGCCTTTCCAACCGGCACCTGCAACTGATCGCCATCGGCGGCGCGATCGGCACCGGCCTGTTCATGGGTTCGGGCAAGACGATCAGCCTGGCCGGGCCGTCGATCCTGCTGGTCTACCTGATCATCGGCGTGATGCTGTTCTTCGTGATGCGGGCGATGGGCGAGCTGCTGCTGTCCAACCTCGAGTACAAGTCCTTCATCGACTTCTCCACCGACCTGCTCGGGCCGTGGGCCGGGTTCTTCTGCGGCTGGACCTACTGGTTCTGCTGGGTCATCACCGCGATCGCCGACGTGATCGCGATCGCCGCGTATGCGCAGTTCTGGTTCCCGGGGCTGGCGCCGTGGATTCCGGCGGTGCTGTGCGTGCTGTTGCTGCTGAGCCTGAACCTGGTGACGGTGAAGCTGTTCGGCGAGCTGGAGTTCTGGTTCGCGCTGATCAAGATCATTGCGATCTGCGCGCTGATCGTGACCGGCTTTGCGCTGGTCGCCTGGGGTTTCCGCTCGCCGTCGGGGCACGTGGCTTCGTTCGCCAACCTGTGGAATGACGGCGGGCTGTTCCCGAAGGGCATGAGCGGCTTCTTCGCCGGCTTCCAGATCGCGGTGTTCGCCTTCGTCGGCATCGAGCTGGTGGGCACCACCGCCGCCGAGACGGCCGACCCGAAGCGCAACCTGCCCAAGGCGATCAACTCGATCCCGGTGCGCATCATCATCTTCTACGTGCTGGCCCTGGTCGCGATCATGGTGGTGACGCCGTGGCGTCTGGTGGAAGCCGGCAAGAGCCCGTTCGTGGAACTGTTCGTGCTGGCCGGCATCCCGGCCGCGGCCAGCCTGATCAACTTCGTGGTGCTGACCTCGGCCACGTCTTCGGCCAACAGCGGCATCTTCTCGACCAGCCGCATGCTGTACGGCCTGGCCGAGGAACAGCATGCGCCGAAGACGTTCGCGCGGCTGTCGCGCGCGGCGGTGCCGTCGCTGGGCCTGCTGTTCTCCTGCTTCTGCCTGCTGCTGGGCGCGGCGATGATCTACCTGATCCCCGACCTGATCACCGCGTTCACGCTGATCACCACGCTGTCGGCGGTGCTGTTCATGTTCGTGTGGTCGCTGATCCTGTTCGCCTACATGGCCTACCGGCGCAAGCGCCCGCAGTTGCATGAGGCCTCGATCTACAAGATGCCAGGCGGGGTGTTCATGTGCTGGGCCTGCCTGGCGTTCTTCGTATTCGTGCTGGTGCTGCTGAGCCTGCAGCCGGATACCCGCGAAGCGCTGATTGCCAGCCCCGTGTGGTTCGTGCTGCTGGGGATCGGCTATGCATGGAAGGGGCGCCAGGCGCGCCGCGCCGTGGCATTGCCCGCCGAGTGATCCGTCGGTCGGATCGGTGGGTGTTCCGCTGAAGTGAGGGTGCCATTTCTGTAGGAGCGCACCCTGTGCGCGAATGCTTTTGGTTGTAATCAACCCTCAAAAGCATTCGCGCACAGGGTGCGCTCCTACACGGGTTCCAGGCGGGGTTATTCGGGGTACTGGTCGTGGATCTTCACCTGGCTCCAGGTGGGTTGCTGCGGCCAGCCGGCGGGCGAGTCCTCCCAGGCTTCCTGGCGACCCCACGGGGTGGCGTCGAGCAGGCCGAAGGTGCTGATGGGCAACTCGATGCCGCGGCCGGTGGTGAACCAGGTCTGGAAGATCCCCTCGTCCATGCGCAGGAACACCGACAGGCCGAACGGCGCGCCCTCGGCGCCGACGAAGTCTTCGTGGAAACTCGTGCCGTGGCAGGAATACCAGGGGAAGCTCCAGCCCAGCCGTGCCTTGACCGGCTCGATCTCGGCCACCCGGGCACGCGAGACCACCGCGAAGGCGACGCCGCGCGCATGCAGGTGCGCCAGGTTGCCGATCTGGTCGCAGTAGAACGAGCAGCCGGGGCAGACGTGGTCCGAATCCGGCGCCAGCATGTTGTGGTAGACGATCAGTTGCGGGCGGCCTTCGAACAGCTCGGCGAACGTGTGCGCGCCGGCGGGCGAGCCGAACGTGTAGCCATCGTCGACGCGCGTCATCGGCAGGCGTCGGCGGCGCGCGCTCACGGCGTCCTGCGCACGGGTGAGCGCCTTTTCGTCGGCCAGCAGGGCGCGGCGTGCGGCCTGCCATTGTTCGCGCGTGACGATGGGTGGGTGGTTCATGGCGATTTCCTCGGGATGCATGGGATGGGGCGTTCAGTCGCCATCGGCCTCGGGTACAGGCGAGCAGGCACGATCTTCCGCAGTGACGTCCGGACAGGGTTGTCGAAGAAACGGTCCGGCCCGCGTCGCCCGGACGGCGTGCCGTTCTCGTCCGGCGCGGCCAGCACCCTCCGGCAGCAGGAGGAGAAATGGGTGGCACGGAGCCTGGGAGGCATCGTGGATTGCCTTCGCGGGGGCTGGGCCATGTGATCGGTTCCCCTGCAGTTGGCACGGAGCCTGGGAGGCATCGTGGATTGCCTTCGCGGGGGACTGTACCTGCGACGAATGGCGCGCCAGGGAATCGACAGCCGCCGCGCCGGGTGGGGCAATTTGCCTCAGCCGTGCTTGACCGGGATCAGGGTGGCGCCGGCCGGTACTGCCGAACATCGGTGCCAACGGCACCGCGGCGGTGCCCATGAAACGGGTAGTCCGATGGAATTCCATATCGCCCTGACCGACGCGTCCCCCGACCCCGGCGTGGTGCAGGACGCCCTGTTCGACGTCGACCCCACCGCGGTGGTCGATCTCGACATGAGCGGCCTGGTGCTGCGGGTATCCGCCTCGGCGACGACAGCGGACCTGGTCGAGGTCTTGCGGCAGGTCGGCTGGCCGGTGACGCCGGAACAGGTGGTGCAGCTGCCGTCGATCTGCTGCGGCGGTTGCGGCGGCTGACGCGGCTGCCGATGCCGCTTTCTTGACCGGTGTCAGCGCTGGCTCCGGCGCGGGCCGATAGCTTGCTGCGGTCATCCTATGGGAGCGCGGTGCATGTCGTTCGATATCGTGATCATCGGTGCCGGCCCCGCCGGGCTGTGTTTCGCCCGTTCGCTGGCCGGCAGCGGCCTGCGCATCGCGCTGGTGGAACGGCAGGAGGAGGCGGCGCTGGTGGCGCCGGCGGACGACGGGCGCGAGATCGCGATCACCCACCATTCGCAGCGGCTGCTGCGCGAGCTGGGGCTGTGGACGCGCCTGCGCGAGGACGAAATCGGCACCCTGCGCGACGCGATGGTGCTCGACGGCGAGGACCGCGACGGCCTGATGTTCCGCCACGGCGAGGCCGGCAAGCCGCAGCTGGGCTGGCTGCTGTCCAACCACGCGATCCGCCGCGCCGCGTATGCCGAGGTGGCGGGCCTGCCCGAGGTCGAACGCATCACCGGCGCGCGGGTGGGCGCGGTGCGCACCGGCAGCGATGGCGCGGAAGTCAGTCTGGACCGCGGCGGCACGTTGCACGCGCAGCTGGTGGTGGCGGCGGACAGCCGTTTCTCCGACACGCGCCGCGCCATGGGCATCGCTGCCGACATGCACGATTTCGGCAAGAGCATGCTGGTGCTGCGCATGCGCCACGAGGTGCCGCACGAACAGGTGGCGTGGGAGTGGTTCGGCGTCGGCCAGACCCTGGCGTTGCTGCCGCTGCACGATGCGTACACCTCCTCGGTGGTGCTGACCCTGCCGCCGCCGGCGATGCGCGAACTGCTGGCGCTGGGCGATGCGGCGCTGGAGGCGGTGCTGGCCGAACGCTTCCGGCAGCGCCTGGGCACGATGAAGGTGGCCGGCCCGCGCTGCGCCTATCCGCTGGTGGGCGTGTATGCGAAGCGTTTCGTGGCCGAGCGCTTCGCGCTGATCGGCGATGCGGCGGTGGGCATGCATCCGGTCACCGCGCACGGCTTCAATTTCGGCCTGCTCGGGCAGGCCACGCTGGCGCGCGAATTGCGCGCGGCGGTGGACGCGGGGCGGCCGATCTGGAACCCCGCGCTGCTGCAACGCTACGAACGCGAACACCGCCTGGCCACGCGGCCGCTGTATCTTGCCACGCGGATGCTGGCCGGCCTGTATACCGACGACCGCCGCCCGGCGCGGGTGGTGCGCAAGCTGGCGCTGGGCGCCGGTGCGCGGCTGGGGCCGTTCCGGCGGCTGGTGATGTCCGGTCTCACCGCCGATCGCGGCGGTGTCCCGGCGCCGCTGCGGTTGCTGCGGCGTTCGCAGCGGTCGGCGTAGCCGGAGCGGATTCGAGAGGTGTCGCGCACGCGGTGAGGTGAGGTTCCACCCCGGGCATGCGATAAGATCCGGGGATGAGCTTCTCCCCATCACCCGCCGTGAAAATCGGCCTCTCGATCGCCGTGGCGACCGGGCTGTACGGGGTGTCGTTCGGTGCGCTGGGCGTCGCCTCCGGGCTCGGCGTGTGGCAGACGGTGGCGCTGAGCGCGCTGATGTTCACCGGCGGCTCGCAGTTCGCCTTCATCGGCGTGGTGGCCGGCGGCGGCGCCGGCTCGGCCGCGTTCGGCGCGGCCACCCTGCTCGGCGTGCGCAATGCGGTCTACGGCATGCAGATGAACCGGATGCTCGGGCCGCGCGGCTGGCGCAGGCTGATCGCCGCCCAGGTCACCATCGACGAATCCGCCGCTACCGCCGCGGGCCAGCTCGATCCCGACGAACAGCGCCGCGGCTTCTGGACCGCCGGGCTGGGCGTGTTCGCGTTGTGGAACCTGTTCACCCTGGCCGGCGCGCTGCTCGGCGACGCGCTCGGCGATCCCCGGCGCTGGGGCCTGGACGGCGCGGCGGTGGCCGCGTTCCTCGGCCTGCTGTGGCCGCGCTTGCGCGCACGCGAGCCGGTGGCGCTGGCCGTGGTCTGCGCGCTGGCCACCGTGCTGGCCTTGCCGCGGGTGCCGCCCGGCGTGCCGATCCTGCTCACCGCGCTGGTCGCGGCGCTGTGGGGCTGGTTCAGCCGCGGGCCGGCGGACGAGGGACTGGAGCCGGACGTCGATCCGGCCGGCTACGACGGCGCCGCCGCGCCGCCGCGGGAGCACGATTGATGGCGCTGTGGGGATGGCTGCTGCTGGCCAGCGCGGCGGCGTATGCGATCAAGCTGGCCGGCTACCTGGTGCCGGCGCGCTGGCTGGAGAACGAGCACATGAGCCGCGTCGCCGGCACGCTGACGATCGGCCTGCTGGCGTCGCTGACTGCGATGAATACGTTCAGCGCCGGCCCGGCACTGGCGTTCGACGCGCGGCTCGGTGCGCTGCTTGCTGCAGCTGTCGCATTGTGGCTGCGCGCGCCGTTCCTGCTGGTGGTGGTCATGGGCGCGCTGGCGGCGGCGCTGCTCCGGCTGGCGGGTATTGGCTGACGTCGTGCCGGTGGCCCTTCAGGCCGAGTTGAAGCGCCCCCACAACAGCTTGGCCAGGATGCCGGCCAGGATCACGCCGCCGATCACCAGCATGGTTTCGCCCGCGCGCTGCTGGTCGTCGAGCAGGTAGTTATTGCACAGGCGCACCGGCGAGACCAGGTACAACCAGCCCAGCCGGAAAAACGTGGCGATCAGTTCGAGCAGGAACACGCCGCGCACGACGAAGCCCATGCGCGGCCAGCCCAGTCCCAGCGGCAGGCCGATCAGCAGGGGCACGCTGGCGAACTTCGCCACGGCCATCCACGGTTCGCCGACCGCCGCGTCGAGCGAGCGCGGCAGCATCCAGAACATGCCGGCCAGGCTGGCCAGCACCACGCTGCTGATGCCGTGCTGGTTCCAGCGCGCGATGCCCTCGCCAAGCCATCGCGGCAACGCGGCGGGCAGCAGCCAGCCAACCCCGATCAGCAGCGGTATCTGCACCAGCATCTGCGCCGTCATGCTGCCTTCCAGCCCGTGCCGCACCGGTGGCAGCAGCAGGATCGCGAACAGCACGGCGGCGAAGGCCGGGGCCAGGCGTTGCCGGCCGGCGATCCTCATGGGAGCTTGCGCCGCATGGTTTGCGCGACGGCCCGCGGGTTGCCCGCATCGAGGATCAGCACCAGTTGCCCCTGCGGGTCGACCACCTGGATCGCGGCGTTGTGCACGTAGCCGCCCATGCCGTCTGGCACCACGGTGACGCCGAACGTGCGCAGCAACTGCCGCAGGCCGTCCTCGCTGGTCGGCCGGGCGGCGATCCAGCCGTGGCCGCGGCCACGAAAGCGCTGCTGGTAGGCCGCCAGTTCGGCGGGCGTGTCGTGCACCGGATCGAAACTGATGCTGAGCAGAACCAGCCGGCCGTCGGCCAGCGGGGCGGCAAGCCGATCTTGCAATTGCGCAAACTCGCCGCCCAGTGCCAGGCACCAGGTCAGGCAGCGGGTGTAGACGAAGTCGACCAGCACCCAGCGACCGCGCAGTTCGGCCAGGTCGAGGCGGGCGCCGGACTGGGTTTCCAGCCGCACGGCCGGTACCGGCGGCGGGTCGCGCTGCACCGCGAGGCGGCGCGCGGTTTCGCTGGTGAACGCGTGGAAGCCGTCGGTGGCGACCGTCAGCACGGCGCCACCGAGCACCAGCAGCAGGACGCTAGCCAGCAGGGTGCGCAGGATCGGCATCGACCGGCGCCCTGAGCAGGCCGCCGATGAGGCGCGTGGCGAACAGCAGCATGCCGAGGATCAGCACCATCGCGGCGACCGAACCGACCCTGTCGTACGGCAGCCATTCCGGCAGGTGCGCGGCGAAGCGCCGGGCCACGCTCATGTGGCCGGCGTACAGGAACACCATGCAGAAGCAGATGCCGCCGACCGCGTACAGGAACAGGCCGGCGCGATCCGCGCCGCCATTGACCGGCACGCGACGGCGGCTGCCGACCACGTGGTAGAGCAGGGTGAGGATCATCGGCAATACGCCGAGCAGCAGGTAGAAGTGGAAATGCCCCGGCACCCACTGCGTGTTGTGCATCACCCGGTTGACGCGGATGGTGCCGTCGATGATCGCCGGCACGATGCCCGCGGCCCAGCCGAACAGCGCCAGCACGGCCAGCATCGAGGGCATCTGCCAGCGCAGGCCGGAGCGGTGGATGTTGGTCAGCACGCCGTAGGCGGTGACCAGGAACACCGGGAAGCCGGCTGCATAGGAGATGATCTGGCCCATCACCAGCATCCAGCGCGGTTCGGCGTAATCCATCAGCAGGTGGTGCGGGAACACGATGATCACGAACACGGTGCTCACCGCCCATGACCACAGGAACGGCCGCGAGATCCCGTAGGGCTTGCCGGTGTAGCGCGGCAGCAGTTCGTAGACGGCGATCACGCCCATGTAGATCGTGGCGTTGATGACCATGTGGCCGAACCAGTAGATCAGGTTCTTCACCACCAGCGCGTTGAGCGCGACCTCCGGGTCGTAGGCATTGATCAGGCACATCACCAGCACCACCGCGCCGGCGAGGATGCCCAGCGAGTTGGCGATGATCACCATGGTGCCGGCAACGACGGCCTTGGGATGGGTCGGGTCGATCGTGCCGCCGAACAGCCACTGCAACCCCAGCCCGCGGGCGAGATTGCCGTAGCGCCGGATGATCGCCGCCGCGGCGTCCAGGTAGAAGATCAGCATGCCCACGCCGATCAGCAGGTAGCCGACCATGAACACGGCGGCTGCGCCGTTGCTCCACAGCCCCATCGAGTGCACCGGCAGCGGGTAGAGGAAGGTCCACGCGCTGGCGAAGTTGCCGACGAACACCGCCCCGATGATGCACAGCGCGCCCAGCATGAACAGCACGTAGTTGCTCAGGAACGCCCACAGGTGCAGCGACACGTACTTGCGCAGGAAGAACCACATCACCGCGGTGCTGGCCAGGCTCATGGTGCCGACCATGCCGGCGCCATGCATCGTCATGACCTTGTAGAACATCGCGGCCTGGATCGGCGTCCAGTCGGCCTGGGTCATGCGCATGGTCAGGCCCAGCAGCATCATCAGCACGAACAGCAGCAGGGCGGTGACCATGTACAGGTTGAACGCCCCATGTTCGCCGCGCGGCAGTTTCTCGTCCCGCGGGTAGAGTTCGAGCGAGCTCATGACTTGTCCTCCCGCGGGGCCACGTCGAATTCGGCGGTCATCCCGTTGTGTGCGACGCCGCAGTATTCAAGGCACATGATCCTGTAGGTGCCCGGCGTGTGGAACGTGTACAGGATCTTGTTGGTGAAGCCGGGCATCGCCTGGGTCTGGATGACGATGCGGCCATCCGGGGCATAGATCGCGAAGCCGTGGTTCACGTCGCTGGCGGTTACCCGGAATTCCACCGGTTCGCCTGCCCTCAGGCGGGTCTGGCTGACATCCCACGTCCACTGGTGGCCGACCACCTCGACCACCTGCGCCGCCTGCAACGGTCCATGCTGCAACGGGATGGGAAAGGGCCGCAGGCTGGCCCAGGCGATCCCGATGCCCAACAGCAAAAGCGCCACGAACAAGGCGCGGCGCAAGGTCATGGAGGTTCGGTGTGCCCGCTCCGCTTCGGCGGTATCGGCCGGCCTGCCGGCCTGCGTGATGGCGTAGATGAAGCCCAGTGCCACCAGCCCCATCCCCGCCAGCGTGATCGCCCAAATCACGTTCTGCAAGACCATGGTCGTTCTCTCCCCGGAAAGCGCCACGTGCCCACCATCTACTCCCACCTTGGCGAAGGTGTCAAGGTCGAGTGAAGCATGGAAGTGGCGGGAAGCCGCGATTCCGGCCCGCAGTCCGCTTCGGAACGGCCTTCCAGACGGCCGTGGCGTCAGCGCGTTACGGCGAATCGCCGCCAAGCCGCGAGGCGATGCGCACTTCGCCGGTGAGCACCTTGTGGATCGGGCACTTGTTGGCGATCTGCAGCAGGCGTTCGCGCTGCCCGTCGTCCAGTTCGCCCTGCAGGGTGATCACGCGGGTGATGTCGTTGCCCGACTCGGGCGTGCCGTCGGGGTTGAACTTGAGTTCGACGTCGACGTGGCGCAGCGGCCACTGCTTGCGCGCCGCGTACATCTGCAGCGTGATCGCGGTGCACGCGCCCAGCGCCGACAGCAGCAGCCTGTGCGGCGCGGGGCCGGTGTTGGCGCCGCCTTCCTCGATCGGTTCGTCGGCGTGCCAGGTGTTGCCCTGGTCGTCGGTGAAATCGACCGCATACGGCGCGTTGCCGGTGCTGGCGCGGACGGTGGCTATGCTCATGGCGGGTTCTCCTTCGGCGGGTTTCAGATCACGTCCCACATGTAGCCGTCGTGCGCGAGCACCGCGCCGGCCAGCTGCTCGATCGCCTCGTCCTCGTTGCGCTCCAGTCCGCGCACGTTGCGCGCCATGCGCCGGCGCGCCTGCTTGGCGAAGATCTCGGCGATGCTGGCCGCCTCGTCGGCAGCCGGGTGCGACTGTCTCGCCAGGCTGTCGGCGCGCGACAGCACGCACAGGCCCACGAACAGGTCGATCGCGATGTCGGCCAGCCGCTTCTGCGCGTGCTGCTGGTCGGCCGCCTTCTTGCCGTAGCGGCGCAGCAGTGCGTCGGAGGACTTGGACAGTTCCACCGTGTACTTCTCGTAGGTGGCGGCGACCTTGCGCAGCCGCGGCGACAATTCGTGCGCGATGCGGTCGATGCCGTAGCCGGTGGCCTCGCGCATGCGCCGGCCGGTGTAGCTGCCGAGCACGCCGAAGCCCTTGATCGGGTCGTTGAAGATGTCGCCCACCGCGGCCTTCAGTTCTGAGAGGCCGGCGCCCACGCCCTTCAGGCCGGACAGCGCGATGTACAGGCGCAGGATCTCGTTGGTGCCCTCGAAGATCGACAGGATGCGCGTGTCGCGGGTGATCTGCTCGTACGGGAACTCGCGCATGAAGCCGTTGCCGGCAGCGATCTGCAGCGCCTCGTAGGAGGCGCGCTGCACCGCCTCGCTGGCGAACACCTTGCTCATCGCCGCCTCGACCGAGTAGTCGCTGCCGCCGCTGTCGATCAGGTGCGCCACCATCCACACCGCGCTTTCGGCGGCGTAGCAGTCCACCGCCATCTGCGCGATCTTCTCGCGCACCAGACCGAACTCGGCGATCGGCTGGCCGAACTGTTTGCGCTCCTTCGCCTGCGCGCAGGCGAGCCGGATCAGCGTGCGCATGCCGCCCACCGCGCCGCCGCCCAGGCCGGTGCGGCCCGAGTTCAGGATGCTCATCGCCACCTTGAAGCCCTTGCCGACCGGGCCGAGCACGTTCTCCGCCGGCACCCGCACGTCGGCGAACGCGACGGTGGTGGTGCTTGAGGCGCGGATGCCCATCTTGTCCTCGTGCGGGCCGTGGCTTACGCCGGGCCACTTCGCCTCGACCAGGAAGGCGGTGATCTTGCCTTCCGGCGTGTCGGTGCGCGCGAACACGGTGTAGAAATCGGCGATGCCGCCGTTGGTGATCCAGATCTTCTCGCCGGAGAGCGTCCAGCTGCCGTCGCCGTTGCGCGTCGCCTTGGTGCGGATCGAGGCGGCATCGGAGCCGGCACCGGATTCGGTGAGGCAGAACGCGGCGATCATCTCGCCGGTGGCAAGCCGTGGCAGGTAGCGTTGCTTCTGCGCGTCGGTGCCGAACAGCAAGAGGCCCTTCATGCCGATCGAGCTGTGCGCGCCGATGGTCAGCGAAACCGAGCTGTCGTGGCTGCTGGTCTGGCCCAACACGCGCGCATAGGCGCCGTTGGACAGCTCCATGCCGCCGAACGCCTCGGGGATGATCAGGCCGAACAGGCCCATCTCGCGCAACGCCTGGATGAATTCGGCCGGCTGCTCGGCGTCGCGGTCGTACTGCTTCAGCTCGGCGCCCTTGCCGGCGAGGAACTGGTCGATCGCGTCGGTCATCGCGCCCAGCATCTCGCGGTCGCGGGCGCGGATCTCCGGGTAGGGGAACAGGTTTTCTTCCAGGATGTTGCCCAGGAACAGCTGTTTGGCGACGCTATCGTCGCTGCGCAGCGCGGGCTGCTCGGGGCCGGCGGGCGATGGCGTGTTCACGTGCATTCTCCTGGGCGGGCAAAGGTCCATTCTGGCACTTCGACCGCCGCTGGACATGCCACGAATCGACGCAGCCTGCGCCGGCCGCCGCTTCGATTCATGCCGCGCCACTCCGCCTCCGGAGAAGGCCGGCAGGCGCAGCGGAACGGCTTGAAACCGATGCGGGGCGAACCCAAGTCGTGACATAGACTGGCTTGTATCGAGGGTTTGCGGACAAGTGCGCACTGGGCGCGCGGTGCCGGATTCCCGTCTTGCGGAGGTATGCCATGGCAACCGGTTGGGCCGGCGACGGCGCCGTGCAGGAACAGATCGACGCCACCGTCAACGACGCGGTGCAGCGGGCGCGCCGGCAGTTGCGCCAAGGCCCGGGCCTGGCGCATTGCGAGGAATGCGACGCGCCGATTCCCGAAGCGCGGCGCCAGGCCGTGCCCGGCGTGCGCCTGTGCGTGGCCTGCCAGGCAGCGCAGGATGCGGAGCAGCGCAGCGCCAGCCTGTACAACCGCCGCGGCAGCAAGGACAGCCAACTGCGCTGATGCCCGTGCAAGGAGCGTGGTGGGGCCTCGTCACCGGATGATGGAGATGCGACGCTCACCTAGTGTCCTGCCGCTTGCTTCCCATGCCCGCACTTGGTACCTGCCCGGCCGCAAATAAAGCGCAGCCTGCGCGTGCATGTCCAACAAGGTGTAGCGGTCGGCCGGTGTGGCGTCGTCCGGTTCGTTTGTCAGCCGTGCCTCGATCACGCAGGGACGCGCCCGGGCGCACAGGGCGGTGTCGATGGGCCATGCGTGGCGCTGGCGATCGCGGCGCAGCCAGTTGGGGCGTGGGGCGTCAGTGGTCGATGGCAGGATCACGCTGATGTCATAACGCTGCGGATGGGCGCTCCATGGTTTGCCGTCGCCGCGGCCCAGCAGAACCATGGCCTTGGTCGGATGGAATGCCGCGATCAATTGCCGGTAATTTCGCGGTTGGCGCGCAGGGTCGACCCCACGGAACCGGATCTGGTCGATGGACAGGGGATCGAAGCCGCTCAATCGCTTGAGTTCCATCGCCATCGGTCTGACATCGTCCCCCAGCCCGCCGGGTGCCTTGTCGATGTGTGCGTAGCCCGCATGCACGAACAGGCGCGCCGCCGGATCGGCCACGAACACGCGGCGATACAGGTTATTGGCCTGGCCGGTTTCCCGGACCTGTTGCGCCTTGTCGAAGGACTCGTACGGCACGATCACGAAGCCGAGCCGGATCGCTTCCCGCACGATCTCGCCGTACAGCGGTTCGCGCACGTATTCGCTGCCGCTCGCCGTCAGTGGATAACCGCGGCGGGTCAGGCCGGTGTCTTTTTCGTCGAGCGCCTCGGCCGCGAAATGGGTGAAACCCAGCGCGCGCAGGCGCGGCAGCAACGCCAGCGTGAGCAGACGGGTGTGCGGATCGTGATGGGCCTCGTTGACCATCACGATGCGACGGTTCACGGCAAGCCCGACGATGGCATCCACGGCGTTGATTCCCCGCCAGTGCGACGGGGTCGGCATGATCAGGTCGGCAGGGGCCGCATTGGTGAACGGGAAGTCGCTGACGGCAGCCCGGTACAGACCGAGGTTGGCGTCGGCGAAGGCGAGGAATTGGCGCGCCTGCATCTGGTCGTCGACGGAAAGTTGCGGCATCAGGCGATGCAGGTACTGGTAGCGCGCCAGGTCGTTGGGCAGCGGCCGGAGTTCATTGAAGAAGTTGTGTGTCACCGGCTGCGCCGCCTCGGTGGCGATTGCCGTGGGCGCAAGCAGCGAGGACAGGCAGAGCAGGGCGGCTGCGAATCGTGTCGGCATGGGTTGGATCACGCGGGCATGTCCCGATGAAACTACATGCGTAGTTCCGAAGGTGGAAGCCTCACCGTAGTGTCCACCTCGTCCCGCCATCGGACGGCGTGGTCAGCCCGCCGGCTCGCCACCCGCCACGGGCAATTGCCGTCGCTGGCGCGCCAGCTGGTGCTCGCGATGGGCGATGTACAGGCTGGCGCCGATGATGATGGCCGCGCCCGCCGCGGTGTAGCGGTCCACGCCTTCGCCGAAGATCCACCAGGCCAGCACCGCCACGATCAGCAGTTGCAGGTAGCTGAACGGGGCCAGCAGCGAGGCGTCGGCCAGGCGCAGCGCGCGGGTCCAGCAGTAGTGCCCGCCGGTGCCGAGTGCGCCGGAGAGCACCAGCCACGGCCAGATATTGGCGTGCGGCCACTGCCACACGGCCAGCGCGGCGGGCAGCGACAGCGGCACCCACAGCAGGGTGGTCAGCAGCACGATGCGGTCGGCTGGCTCGCTGCCGGTCAGCGACTTGATGCTGATCGTCACCGCGCCGGTCAGCGCCGCCGCCAGCAGGGCGACCAGGCTGCCGGCGGCGAATGCGTCGCTGCCGGGGCGCACGATCACCAGCACGCCGATGAAGCCGGCGACCACCGCGCTCCAGCGGCGCAGGCGCACCACCTCGCCGAGGAACAATACCGCGCCGATGGTGACGAACAGCGGCGAGGAGTACGACAGCGCCACCGCCTCGGCCAGCGGCAGGTTCACGATCGCCCAGAAGCCGGCCAGCATGCCGCCCATGCCCAGCACGCAGCGCATCACGTAGAAGCCGAAGCGCGGCGTGTGCAGCAGCTGCCAGCCGTGCACGTGCAGCAGCGGCAGCGCGAACAGCGCGCCGAACGTGCTGCGGAAGAAGGTGATCTGGAACGGGTGCAGCTGGGCGGAGGCGAAGCGGATCGTCACCGCCATCAGCGCAAAGAAACCGGCGCTGCCCAGCATCAGCAGCACCGCGCGCAGCGGCAGCGGCGTGGAAGCGGGCGGCGATGCGGAGGTCGGGTCCAGGGCCTTGCCGGGGAAACTTGGGGAGGCGCGCATGGTACCCCACTTGCGCCGCGGCTTCCGCGCCGCGGGCGGCGTGCGTGCGCTGCCGCCGCCGAACCTCAATGCACGGGCGGCGTCGCGGTGCCGATTGCGCCGTTCGACCATGCCTGCAGCCGCTCGCGCACGGCCGGTTCCAGGCTCTTCAGGCCCCAGCGGCGGCCTTCAGCGACGGCCGCCTCGGCCGGCTGGCCGCCGACCAGCGCGGCGCGCAGCGCGATCATCGCACCCACCCGGTTGCCGCTGGCGCAATGCACCAGGGTCGGCCGCTCGCCGGCATCGCGCAGCAGCCGGTCGAACTGCGTGACGTTGGCGCGGGTGAGGTCGGCGGCGCCGCGAATCGGCAGGTTGCGGTAGCCGATGCCGGCCGCACGCACGGCGGCGCCCTCGTCGAAACCCGCCTTCTCGCTGTCCGTGCTGAGGTCGATCACCTGCCGGATGCGGGCATGCCGCAACGTGGCGATGTCGCTCGCCTGCAGGCGTCCGGAGGCGACCCGGTGCGGCGCCGGGAATGCCACGTGGGACAGTCCGGCGAGGGTGGTCTCGGCCGGTGTCGCGGCGAGCGCGACGCCGGCGGCGAGCCCGAGGGCGAGCGACAGCAGCAGCGAGCGGAACATTCCGGATGCCTCCAGCCGATGGAAGCGACACGATACCCGAAGCGGGCCGGACGCCGCGCCGGTGTCTCAGGCGGTCGCCGACTCGACGAAGGTGACCATGTTGCCGTCCGGGTCGCATACCGGAGCGAAACGCAGGTAGTGCGTCGCCAGCTGCGGTACGGGCACGTCGATCTGCCGGCCCTGCAGATCCTGCAGGATGCCGTCGAGGTCATCGACGATGATGCCCAGCGAGGCGACGCCCCTTTGCCGGCCCGACTCGGCCAGCCCGTCCCGCGAACGTATGCGGACCCGGGTGCAGTCGGCGAGCTGCCATTCCGCGCAGTCGGCGCCCGGGGTGTTGTCGGGCACGCGCCCGAACAGGCGGGCATACCAGGCGCTGGAGGCTGCGAAGTCGCTCGCGGCAACCGTGGCGAGAACCTGGTGGGCATTCATGTCGAGTCTCCGCAATGGCTCGTCGTGTTTATAGCCGCCGACCGATGTCGGTCGTGTGAAGGGTGGCTGGCCCGTATAATTCCGTCCTGCTTGAACGATCGCCAGGATCTGCCGATGTCCGATTTCCCCGCTTGCCCGTCGTGCGCGATGGAGAACACCTATGCCGACGGCGACAGCTGGATCTGCGCCGACTGCGGCCATGAATGGCCGGTGGCGGGTGCCGCGGACGAGGCCGATGCCGCGGTGGTGGTGCGCGACGTCAACGGCAACGTGCTCGGCAGCGGCGACACGGTGACGGTGATCAAGGACCTGAAGGTGAAGGGCTCGTCGATCCCGCTCAAGCAGGGCACGGTGATCCGCAACATCCGCCTGGTCGACGGCGACGCCGAGCATATCGAGGGCAACTCGGACAGGATCAAGGGCCTGGTGCTGAAGACCTGCTACCTGCGCAAGGCCTGACGGCGCCGGCTAGGGCGGCGCCTCGCTCATCAGCGCGCAGTTGCCGCCCCGCCGCTTGGCCGCATACATCGTATCGTCGGCGCGCCGCAGCAGCGTGCGATCGTCCTCGCCGTGCTCGGGGTAGATGGCCATGCCGATGCTCGCCGACATCCGCACGTGCCGGCCGCCCAGCTCGAACGGCTGCGCCAGCGCGGCGAGGATGTCGGCGGCGATCGCGGCGGCATGTCCGGGCCGGCCGATGCCGGGCAGCAGCACCACGAACTCGTCGCCGCCGATGCGGCCGACCGTGTCCGACTCGCGCACGCACCGGCGGATGCGCGCGGCGGCTTCGCAAAGCAGCAGGTCGCCGATGTCGTGGCCGTAGCTGTCGTTGACCGACTTGAACCGGTCCAGGTCCAGGTACAGCACGGCTGGCCGCTGGCCGTCGCGACGTGCCTCCGCCAGCGCGGCGCACAGGCGGTCGTGGAACAGTTCGCGGTTGGGCAGGGCGGTGAGCTGGTCGTGCCGTGCGAGGTAGTGCAGCCGCGTTTCGGTCTGCTTGCGCTCGATCGCCGCGGCGACCTGGGTGGAGACGAACTGCAGCAGCGCCTTGTCCTGCTCGGTGTAGCGCACATCGCCGGAGTAGCTCTGCACCACCAGCGCGCCGATCACGCCGTGCTGGCCGGCGAGCGGCACGCCCAGCCAGTCTAGCAGATCGCGGCCGGCGGGCGGCCGGGCCGGTTCGGCCGATGCCCGCGTATCAGGCGTCAGCAGCAGGGCCTGGCCGCTGCGGATCACCTCGCCGCTGAGCGTGCCCGAGTCCAGCCGGCATGGCGCAGGCGCCTGGTCGCATTGATCGACGAAATAGGGGAAGCTCAGCTCGTCCTTCTTCGCGTCATACAGCGCCACGAAGAAGTTGTTCGCCGGCAGCAGCTTGCCGACGATCTGGTGGATGTGCCGGAACAGCGTCATCAGATCCGCCGCCGAGTGTGCCGCTTCGGAGATCGCATGCAGCGCCACCTGCATCTGTTCGGCGCGCTTGAACTCGGTGATGTCGTGCGCCACCGCGATGCGCACCCCATCCGCCTCCGACCAGCGCGCCGACCACATGATGTGGATCACCCGCCCGTCCTTGCGCACGTAGCGGTTCTGGAAATGCGGCTTGGGCTGGCCGGCCATGATCTCGTTCGCCGCCTGCAGGGTGCGTTCGCGATCGTCGGGATACACCAGTTCGATCATCGGCCGGCCGATGATCTCTTCCGGCGCATAGCCGAAGATGCGTTCGA
Organism: Rhodanobacter sp. FW101-FHT13A11; assembly: GCF_058790335.1. Taxonomy (NCBI): domain Bacteria; kingdom Pseudomonadati; phylum Pseudomonadota; class Gammaproteobacteria; order Lysobacterales; family Rhodanobacteraceae; genus Rhodanobacter; species Rhodanobacter sp. FW101-FHT13A11. Next base: position 23,946 of record NZ_JBYTCN010000014.1, read on the forward strand.
ACGCGGCGCTGACGAACACGTAGCGTCCCTCGGCATCCACCACGCAGACCGCGTCGAGCAGGAGATCCATCACGTGGCCGATGGGAGGGGCGCCGCCGGATGGGGGCGGGAAAAGCGGTTGGTTCATTCGTGCCCGGGCAGCAATTGGGATGGCGGCGGTACCGGCTGCAGCCTATCCCGATTCCACGCGGAAAATGTCTACGCAGCCGCCCCCGCGGTCAATCCAGCGGGGCGGTGACGATGAGCCGGTCGACCGGGTAGCCGCGCTGGCGTGCGCGTTCCTTGAGGGCGGCAAACAGCCCGTGGTCGAGCGCGGGTCGGCGCGAGAGTATCCACAGGTGCCGGCGGCCGGGACTGCCTACCACCGCCCACTGGTAGTTCGCGTCCACCTCGATCACCCAGTAGTCGGCCCACGCCGCCGGCAGCCAGGTGAGCCAGGCCGGCACGAAACGCACTTCCAGCGCGGCCGGCTGGCGGCCCTTGATCCGCGCCACGCCGTCGACCGCCATCACGCCCTTGTCGGTGCGGCAGGTATTGTGGATACCGACGGTGCCGTCGGGGTTCGGCGTATAGGTGGCGGTGACGGCGTCCAGGCACCTGCGCTCGAAGTACATCGGCAGGTGCGCGATCTCGTGCCATCTGCCGCTGTAGCGGGCCAGGTCGAGCGTGGCTACCGGGCGGTTGGGCAAGGTGGCCGCGAGCAGCGGCAGGGCGGCCAGCCACATGGCGATCGTCGGCAATGGGCGGAACATGCGGCTCTCCCGGCTGCCGGCGCAGCATGCCGGCGCCCGCGTGGGCGGCTGGTGAACGCCGGGCGCGGCTCGCGCTCAGCGGTAGCGTGCTTCCTGCAGGTCGATCTCGCGCACCAGCCGGCGCGAGACCTCATCGGAGATGCGGCGGTGGCGCGCCAGTTCGAAGATCGCCTCGCGCTGGCCCTGCAGCGCGGCCAGGCGCAGTTCGCGTTCGGCCAGGTCGGCCTTGCGCAGTTGCCGCGCCTCGTCCTCGCCGGAGGCGTCCTCGTCCAGCCAGTGCTGGTACAGCGCGATCACCCGGGTGGCCGCGCTGGCGTAGGTATCGACGTCGCCGGCCGGGGCCTCGTCCAGCAACCCGCGCCGGGCCTTCTCCACGGCGGCGATCGCGGCCGTGGCGGCGGTGCGGCGCGCCAGGTTTTCCTCCCGCTGCGCGGCCGGCTCCGGCGGCAGTTCCAGGCCTTTCAGCAGCGGCGGCAGGCCGATGCTGGCGGCCAGCAGCGACAGCAGGATCACCGCGGCGGCGAGGAACACCGCCAGCTCGCGCGCGGGGAAGGGCGTGCCGCCGGGCAGCAGCAACGGCAGCGTCATCACGCCGGCCAGAGTGATCGCGCCGCGCACGCCGGCCAGCGACGTAGCCAGCAGCAGTCGCCAGTGCGGCCGGGCCGCCTGGGTGCCGCGATGATGCGCCTTCAGCACGTTGAGCCGCAGCGAGACCCAGACCCAGGCGAGGCGCAGCAGCGCCAGGCCCACGTTGATCGCCAGCGCGTACACCAGCAGCCACCACGGGTTGCGATGGCCGCTCTGCGCCACCGACGCCATCGCGCCCTGCAGGCTGGCGGGCAGCTGTTCACCCAGCAGCACGAACATGATGCCGTTCAGGGCGAACTGCACGGTGTTCCATACCGCCGCGCGCTGCACCCGCGTGGTGGCCAGCAGGCGGCCGCTGAGTTCGACATAGCTCATGGTGATGCCCGCCGCGACCGCGGCGAGGATGCCCGAGGCGGCGACCTGCTCGGCCAGCAGGTAGGCGCCGAACGGGATCAGCAGGCTGATCAGGATCGGCGAACCCGCCTCCTGGCCGAAGTGCCGCGACAGCCAGCGCTGCGCGAAGCTCACCGCCACGGTGAACAGCACGCCCACGCCGAGCCCGGCCAGCGCCACCCACAGGAAGGTCAACGATGCGGACAACAGCGAGAAGCCGCCGGTCATCGCCGCCGCCACGGCGAAGCGGAAGCAGACCAGGCCGGTCGCGTCGTTGAGCAGCGACTCGCCCTCGAGGATGTGCATCAGCCGCTTCGGGATCGGCACGCGCGCGCTGATCGACGACACCGCCACCGGGTCGGTCGGCGACACGATCGCCGCCAGCGCGAACGCCACCGCCAGCGGCATCGCCGGGATCAGCCAGTGGATCAGGAAGCCGGCGCCGACCACGGTGAACACCACCAGCCCCAGCGCCAGCGCCACGATCGCGCCGCGGTCGCGCAACAGGCCGTCCTTGGGGATGCGCCAGCCGTCAAGGAACAGCAGCGGCGGCAGGAACAGCAGGAAGAAGACGTCCGGGTCCAGCGCCACGCCATGCCGGAACACGCCGGCGATCACTGCGCCCAACCCGATCTGCACCAGCGGCAGCGGCAGCGAGAACGGCAGCAGCCGCACCAGGTAGCCGCTGCCCACCACGGCAAGCAACATGGCCAGGGTGACTTCGATCGAGTTCATGGGGGAGGTCCAGGGCGCGTTTTCGACCTTAGCAACACGGTTGCCGTTCCGTCGAGTGGCGGCGCGGCGACATGCGAAAGGCAACATGGCATACCATCGACGCTCTTCGCGGCCGATCCGTTCCCCAGGAGATCGCATGCAGCCGATCATCACCGTCAGGCAGCTCGGCAAGACCTACGCTTCGGGTTTCCAGGCGCTCAGGCAGATCGACCTGGAGATCCGCCGGGGCGAGATCTTCGCCCTGCTGGGCCCGAACGGCGCCGGCAAGACCACCCTGATCAGCATCATCTGCGGCATCGTCAACCCCAGCGAGGGCACGGTGCTGGCCGACGGCCACGACGTGGTGCGCGACTACCGCGCGGCGCGCGCGAAGATCGGCCTGGTGCCGCAGGAGCTGACCACCGACGCGTTCGAGACGGTGTGGAACACGGTGAGCTTCAGCCGCGGCCTGTTCGGCCGCGCCGCCAACCCGGCGCATGTCGAGAAGGTGCTGCGGGACCTCTCGCTGTGGGACAAGCGCCACAACAAGCTGATCACCCTGTCCGGCGGCATGAAGCGGCGCGTGATGATTGCCAAGGCGTTGTCGCACGAGCCGCAGATCCTGTTCCTCGACGAGCCCACCGCCGGCGTCGACGTGGAGCTGCGCCGCGACATGTGGGCGATGGTGCGCGGGCTGCGCGCCACCGGCGTCACCATCATCCTCACCACCCACTACATCGAGGAGGCCGAGGAGATGGCCGACCGCATCGGGGTGATCCACAAGGGCGAGCTGATCCTGGTCGAGGACAAGGCCGAGCTGATGAACAAGCTCGGCCGCAAGCAGCTGACCCTGCACCTGCAGAACCCGCTGGAAACCATTCCCGCCGCGCTGGCCGGCTACCCGCTGAAACTGTCGTCCGATGGACAGCAACTGGTCTACACCTTCGATGCGCAGGGCGAGCACACCGGCATCGACGTGCTGCTGCGCCGGCTCGGCGAGGCGGGCATCGATTTCAAGGACCTGCAGACCCGCCAGAGTTCGCTGGAGGACATCTTCGTCAGCCTGGTGAGGGAACGCGCATGAACATCCATGCGATCCGCGCGATCTACCGCTTCGAGATGGCGCGCACCTGGCGCACCCTGCTGCAGAGCATCGTCTCGCCGGTGATCTCCACCTCGCTGTACTTCGTGGTGTTCGGCGCGGCGATCGGCTCGCACATGAACGGGATCGACGGGGTCAGCTACGGCGCCTTCATCGTGCCGGGGCTGATCATGCTGTCGCTGCTGACGCAGAGCATCTCCAACGCCTCGTTCGGCATCTACTTCCCGAAGTTCGTGGGCACCATCTACGAGATCCTCTCGGCGCCGGTGTCGCCGTTCGAGATCGTCGCCGGCTACGTGGGCGCGGCGGCGAGCAAGTCGATCATCCTGGGCCTGATCATCCTGGCCACCGCGCGGCTGTTCGTGCCGTTCCAGATCGAGCATCCGCTGTGGATGCTGGCGTTCCTGCTGCTCACCGCGGTCACCTTCAGCCTGTTCGGCTTCATCATCGGCATCTGGGCGGACAACTTCGAGAAGCTGCAGCTGGTGCCGCTGCTGGTGGTGACGCCGCTGACCTTCCTCGGCGGCAGCTTCTACTCGATCCGCATGCTGCCGCCGTTCTGGCAGAAGGTCACCCTGTTCAACCCGGTGGTCTACCTGATCAGCGGCTTCCGCTGGAGCTTCTACGGCGTGTCCGACGTCGGCGTGGGCGTCAGCGTGGGGATGACCGCGGTGTTCCTCGCGATCTGCCTTGCCGTGGTGTGGTGGATCTTCCGCAGCGGATACCGGTTGAAGGCCTGAGCGGGTAGGGATGCCCTGATCTATCCAGCGCAGGCGTCACCGGCCCTGTCTGTTCGCAGATTCGTGGTGCGCTGACGAAGGCAGGCGTCCGCCTGTCAAGGAGGCGCGCCGCGGAGGTGCGGACAGACAGGGCCGGCCCCATAGCTTGAAACACAATGATGGGGTGATATCCGGAAGGCCCGCAGGCGACAGCGCGCGGCTTGCCAAGGCGGCCAGCCTTGCCTGCGACCTGCGAGCCTCCTGGATATCATGCCGCCTGCGCTGGATAGATCAGGGCATCCCTAGGTCAGCGCGGTATGCGCGTGGAACGGCAGCGGCGTGGCGCCGGTGCGCGCCACCGCCGGTTCGGCCGCGTCGAGCCGCTCCCTGCTGGCGTCGATCACCACCAGGATGCGTCCTGCCGCGATCTCGTCCCTGAACTTGCGGCTGACCGCATCCGGCACTTCGAAGCCGACGATCTCGCCGATGCAGGTGCCGAACGCCGCGCCGGCGATGGTCATCGCCGCGGCGCCGGCCAGCGTTACGCCCAGCGGCGGCACGGCGACCGCGATCAGCCCCAGCAGCAGGCCGGTGCCGCCGCCGCAGACGCCGCCGCGCACGGCGGCAGGATAGAAATCGTTGCGGCCCAGCATCAGGTGGTCGGGAATCCTTTCCAGCTCGATGTCCTCGCGGGCCACCAGCGAGATGTCGCGGTCGTCGATGCCGGCGGCCCGCGCCGCCGCCATGGCGGTGCGCGCGGCGGTCAGGTCGGGGGTGCTGAAGACGCATCGGGTTTTCATGGCGCGGCCCTCCATCCGGCGTGGCGCCCGCCGTGCGGCCGGTGCCGGTCGGCCCGAGGCCGCGCGGGTCGGGCGGAATTGCACGCCCCATGCTTTAGTCGCCGCGACGTTGCCGGCGCGTGACCGGGTTGTTATCGCCGGAGCGAGGCGAATCGCCGCGTGGATCGCGGCGGCGGTGGCGTCGCACCTGCTACGGTGGCGCGACGGGGCCGCGGCGCGCGGAACGAATCGCGCGCAGGCGAGTCCATCACGGGTATTCGACGCGCATCGGGAGTGGACCGTGGGCAAGCAGACGGCGACAGGCAGCTGGATCGTGGCGATCATCGTGGTGGCGGCCCTGGTGGCCGCGGGGGTGTATCTGGCGCGCAAGGCCATGCAGGCCGCCGCACCGTCGCCCGCCGCGCCGGCAGCGTCGGCCTCGGCTTCGTCGCCCGCGCCGGCGACCTCGGCGATCCGCCATCCGATCGGACAGGCCGTGCCGGCCGCGGCCTCGACCGCCGCCTTGCCCGCGCTGGACGACAGCGACGCCAGCGTGGCCGCGGCGCTGATTGCGCTGGCCGGCGGCAGCGACCTCTCCTCGCTGCTGGTAGGCCGGCAGCTGGTCACGCGCATCGTCACCACCGTCGACGCGCTGCCGCGCCACGACGGGCTGGGCCAGTTCACCCTGCCGGTGCAGCCGCCGAAGGGCGCGTTCGCGGTCGACCAGGCCGGCGGCGCCAGCGTGCTCGGTGCCGCCAACGCGGCGCGTCACGCGCCGTACATGCGGGTGGTGGATGCGGTCGATCCGCAGGCGCTGGTGGCCTGGTACGTTCACGCCTATCCGCTGTTCCAGCAGGCCTACCGGCAGCTGGGCTACCCAAGGGGCTATTTCAACGACCGCCTGATCGTGGCGATCGACGACATGCTGGCCGCGCCGGAGCCAGCCGAGCCGCCGGCGCTGCGGCGCTCGGACGTGTACTACGTGTACGCTGATCCTGCGCTGGAATCGCTGTCGACGGGGCAGAAGCTGCTGCTGCGCAGCGGCCCCGCCGACGAGGCGCGGATCAAGGCCCGGCTGCGCGCGATCCGCGACCTGCTGATCGGGCAGGCGCTGCCCGGCACGTCGACGCACTGAGGGGCGGGCGGCCCACGCTCGGGCCGCGCACGCCGTGCAGGCAGCCGATGACGATGGAATTGAACATGCCCGCCCCACCCCAGGCCGACCTGTTCGGCAGCACCGGGGCCGAAGCGGCCCGGCTGCACCGGCTGTTCTTCGCCCTGCTGCCGGATGCGGCGACGCGTGCACGGCTGGCGCAGGCGGCGGCCGCGCTCAAGGCCAGCCATCCCGGCCTGTACGCACGCTGGGTGAACCCGGCGCGTTACCACGCCACGCTGCATTTCCTCGGCGACCACGCGCTGCTGCGGCAGGACGTGGTCACCGCTGCCGTGGCCGCCGCAGGCAAGCTGCGCATGGCGCCGTTCGAGTGGGTGCTGCACGAGGCGGCCAGTTTCCATGGCCGACAACCGCCGTGCGTCCTGCGCAGTCCGAGTGTGCCCGGGCCGCTGCAACAGCTATGGCAGGATCTGCGCCAAGCGCTGGTGCTGGCCGGGCAGGGCCGCCATGTCGCACGCCACTTCACGCCGCATGTCACGGTCGCCTACAGCCATGGCGTGTTGCTGGATGCCACCCCGGTCGAACCCGTGGCATGGCAGGTCGAACGGCTCGCGCTGGTCCACAGCGTGGTCGGCCAGGCGGACTACCAGGTGCTGGCGGAATGGCCGCTGCAGGCGGTGGCGTAGGGCGCTCTCAGGCGTAGGGCGTCCTGTCCTTGTGCGAGTAGTGATCGGCGCCGGGTTCCAGGTGCAGGTCGATGTCGGAGTAATGGCAGGTGTCGTCGTCGCGGCGGGTGCCGATGTCGAGATAGACGGCTGTTGCTTCGCCGCGGTTGATCAGGTGGTGGCCGTCGGGGAGGTTTTTCGGGAAGGCCGTGGCATCGCCGGCGCGCAGCAACTGCTCGCCGGCTCCGGTGACCAGGGTCAGTTCGCCGGTCAGCACGTAGACGAATTCCTCCTCGTGGCTGTGCCAGTGGCGCTGGCTCGACCACGCGCCGGGCGGCAGATGCACCAGGTTGACGCCGAAATCGGTCAGCCCGCCGGCACGGCCCAGCGCCTGCCGGATGCGCCCGCTGACGGGCTTCCCGTAAGGCGCCGGATAGTCCGAGCCCTGGCGTTCGGGGACCTTGGCGACATCGATTTTCGGCATGGTTTGTTCCTCGCGGCGGCCGGGCTTCATCCGATGGGGCATTGTGCCTCCGCGGGCCGTCGCCGCGTTGCTCCCGCCCGCTGATCGGTTTTTGAACGCCGGCCGCGTTACAGTGGCGGCATCGTCGCTGATGTCTTGCGGAGGTCGGTGGGATGAGGCGTTGGCTGTGGTTGGCCTGGATGGCGGCTCTTTGCACGTTGCCGATGCAGGCGGTGCTTGCCGCCGAACCGGTGGCTGCTGACCGCACGGCAGCCCCTGGCATGGTGGCGCAGATCACGCTGGACGGCCCGATCGGCCCGGCCGCCGCCGAGTACTTCGACGACGCATCGAAACGCGCCGTGGCCGACGGCGCGGTGGCGATCGTGCTGCGGCTGGACACGCCCGGCGGGCTGTCCGACTCGATGCGGCAGATCATCGCCAGCATGCTGGCCAGCGAGGTGCCGGTGCTGGTGTACGTTACCCCGGGCGGCGCCCGCGCGGCGTCGGCCGGCACGTACATCCTGTATGCCGGGCAGATCGCCGCGATGGCACCGGCCACGCACCTGGGCGCGGCCACGCCGGTGCAGCTGGGTGGCGCCAAACCGATGCCGTTGCCGAAAACCGGCGAGCAGCCGGCGTCGGCGGGTTCCGCTGCGGAAGACCAGGCGGCGGGCGACGACGCCGAGTCGCACAAAGCCATGAACGATGCGATTGCCTACATCCGCTCGCTGGCGCAGTTGCGCGGGCGCAACGCGCAGTGGGCCGAACAGGCGGTGCGCGGCGCGGCCACGCTGACCGCCAGCGAGGCCGCCCAGCAGCATGTGATCGACTTCGTGGCGGCGGACGTGGCCGACCTGCTGGCCAAGGCGGACGGGCGCAAGGTGCAGGTACGCGATCGCGACGTCACGCTGCGGCTCAAGGGCGCGTCCGTGCACGAGTATGCGCCCGGTGCGCGCACGCGTTTCCTGGCGATCATCACCAATCCCACCATCGCTTATCTGTTGCTGCTGGCCGGCATCTTCGGCTTGCTGCTGGAAGCGATGCATCCCGGCGCGATGCTGCCGGGCATCGCCGGCGGCATCTGCCTGCTGGTGGGCCTGTACGCATTGCAACTGCTGCCGGTGAACTACGCCGGGCTGGCGCTGATGGCGCTGGGGGTCGGCCTGCTGGTGGCCGAGGCGGCCAATCCCAGCGTGGGTGCGTTCGGCGCCGGTGGACTGGTGTCGTTCGTGGTGGGTTCGGTGATGCTGATGAATACCGGCGTGCCCGGCTATGGCGTCAATCTCGGCGTCATCGCCGGCATCGCGCTATGTGCGGCGGGATTGCTGGCCTTGATCGTGTGGCTGGTGTTCCGTTCGCGCCGCGCCCACCAGGTCACCGGCGATGCGGCGATGCTGATGGACACCGGCGAGCTGCTGGAGCCGGTGAGCGCCGGCGGCGAGGCCTGGATGCTGGTGCGCGGCGAGCGCTGGCGCGTGCGCTGCGATACCGCGTTGCCGGCCGGTGCGCGGGTGCGCGTGGTGTCGCGGCAGGGATTGCTGTTGCGGGTCGAGCCGCTGTGATTTTGTAGGGCGGGCATTGCCCGCCGGCTTCTGCTTCCCGCGGTGATGCGAGGAGGCGGAGCGAGAGCGGCGGGCAGTGCCCGCCCTACTTTCGGATGTTCGGGTTGGTGACGTGGTGGAGTGGAGCGGCGAAGGCGGCTTCAAAATTCGGTTCACGGGAGAGTGTCATGTTCGGATTCGTCGGTGTACTGATCATTCTCGGCGCGCTGCTGCTGTTCTCCGCGGTGAAGATTCTGCCGGAGTACCAGCGCGGGGTGATCCTGACCCTGGGCCGCTACACCGGCACCAAGGGGCCCGGGCTGGTGCTGCTGGTGCCGTTCGTGCAGCGGATGATCCGCGTCGACCTGCGCGTGACCGTGATGGACGTGCCGCCACAGGACGTGATCTCGCGCGACAACGTTTCCGTGCGCGTGAATGCGGTGGTCTACTTCCGCGTGGTGGAGCCGGACAAGTCGGTGCTGCAGGTGGAGAACTTCCTGCAGGCGACCAGCCAGCTGGCGCAGACCCGGCTGCGCTCGGTGCTGGGCCAGCACGAGCTGGACGAGATCCTGTCGCAGCGTGATTCGATCAACCACACCTTGCAGACCATCCTCGACGAGGCCACCGACCCGTGGGGGATCAAGGTTGCCAACGTGGAGATCAAGGACGTCGACCTCAACGAGACCATGGTGCGCGCGATCGCCCGCCAGGCCGAGGCCGAGCGCGAGCGCCGCGCCAAGGTGATCCATGCCGAAGGCGAGTTGCAGGCCGCCGAGAAGCTGCGCGACGCCGCCGCGATGCTGTCGCAGCAGCCGCAAGCGCTGCAACTGCGCTACCTGCAGACGCTGGCCGACATGTCCAACAACGGCAAGTCCTCCACCATCGTGTTCCCGCTGCCGCTGGACCTGATCCGGCCGCTGGTGGAGGCGTTCCCGGCAAAGCCCGGCCCGGCCCCGGACCGCTGAACTGGCGCCGTCGTCCAGGGCCGATGAATAATGCCGTTCACCCCCTTGCCGCGACGAGCGATCACCATGGATGCAGCACGTTCACCCGGAAGCCTGGTTTGCGTGGGCCTCGGCATGACCCTGGGCTCGCACCTCGGCCCGCTGGCACGCAGCCACATCGAACAGGCGGACGTGGTGTTCGCCGGGCTCTCCGACGGCATCGTCGAGCTGTGGCTGAACAAGATGCATGCGGACGTGCGCAGCCTGCAGCCGTACTACCGCGAGGGCAAGTCGCGCATGCAGACCTATCGCGAGATGGTCGAGGCCATCCTCACCGAGGTGCGTGCGGGCAAGCGGGTGTGCGGGGTGTTCTACGGCCATCCCGGCGTGTTCGCCTGGGCACCGCACAAGTCGATCGAGGTGGCCCGCAGCGAAGGCTATGCCGCGCACATGGAGCCGGGCATTTCCGCCGAGGACTGCCTCTACGCGGATCTCGGCATCGACCCCGGCCGCTACGGCTGCCAGCACTTCGAGGCCAGCCAGCTGCTGTTCTACCGGCGCCGGATCGACCCGACCGCCTACCTGGTGCTGTGGCAGGTGGGCCTGGTGGGCGACCAGTCGCTGGCCCGTTTCTCCACCGGGCCGGCCTACCGGCAGGTGCTGGTCGAGGTACTGGCGCGCGACTACCCGCTCGACCACGAGATCACCATCTACCGCGGCGCCACCCTGCCGATCCAGCCGCCGCGAATCCGGCGGCTCCGGTTGGGCGACCTGCCACCGACGGAAATCGGCATGGAAGACACGGTGGTGCTGCCGCCGGCTGGACCGCTGCAGCCCGACGCGGAAATGCGCGCGCGGCTAGATGCGCTGGACAAGGCGGAAATCAGGCCGGAATTGGGCATTCTGTGAACGGGTAGGCAAGCGGGCAAGGGCGTAAATCCTAGGCTGGATCCGCGCAGGTCGAGATCCCGGTACCGGAGCAGGGTTATTTCATTCCGGGAACTCGGCGAGCTGCGCCAATCCAGTCCATCGAATATCCGGGAGATACGCCATGTCGAATATCGTCGATTTTCTTGAGGCCGTCGGGCAGAACGCCAGTTTGCGTTATGCTTCCAATGGGGAAATGCAGCGCATGCTGGCGGATACCCGGATCGACCCCGAAGTGCGGGATGCCGTGCTGGCGAAGGATCAGGCGCGATTGACGGCATTGGCGGGAGCAAGGAACGTGTGTTGCATGCTGGTGCCTGCCATGGTGCAGCCCGACCGGGATTCGGGCACCGATGGGGACGAGTACTACCACCAACGGCGTGCCTGAGGCAGGAAGGATTCGCTGGCGCACTGCGCGAAGGAATCTCGACTCCCCGGTGCGCTCGATTATCAGCCAGGGGGGGGATATGTCGGATGTTGTCGAGTTTCTTGCGCGTATCGGACAGGACGCGCCGCTGAATTGTGCCTCGCACGACGCGCTCGCACGTGAATTGGCGGGCACGGTGCTGGACCCGGCCATGCAGGAGGCCATCCTTGCGAAGGATGGGTTCAAGCTGCGGAGTTTGCTGAAAATCGTCCCGAATGCGGGTTACCTGATTCCGGGTGAGGAACAGGAGGAGGAGCGGGAGGAGGACGAGGACGGCGGCGAGGATCCCGGGCACGAGGACGATGTCGAACGTTCCGCGCGGAAGTTCGCGGGGGCCCTGGACTGACCGGATGTTCGCGCCTGGCATTCGCCTTCGGCGGATCATCGCGGGGTGGATCCTGCTCGGAGCACTATTGCTGGCGGGCACGGTCGCGGCGACCGTGCCCGCAGCTGTGGGCGATCCAGAGGCCCTGCTTCGTCAGGCCGAGATCAGCAAGACGTCGGATCCGGCCCAGTTCGCGGACATCCTCAAGCGGCTGGGCGATCACGACGCCTCGTTGAGCCATTCACAGCGACTGCAGCTGGATTACCTGCGGGCATGGCAGGCTGCCTATCACGGTGATTACGCCACTTCGGACTCGCTGATCCGGCATGTGCTGGATCAGCCCGACGAGACCACGCTGCATTTCCGCGCGGGCCTGTTTCTGGTGAACACCCTGGCGGAACGCGCCCACAACGAGGAGGCATTCCAGCGGCTGAACACGCTGCTGACGACTGATCTACCAGACATCAGCGACCCGAGCGTCCGCGCGCAGGCACTCACCACAGCCGCCATGCTTTACGAGGAAGCGGGGCAATACGAACTGGCGTTGAACTATGCCGATCGCCTGCTGGCCATGACCCCGGCGATCGACGAGTACACCTGCAAGATCCAGCTGTCGAGACTGGGCGCGCTCTATAAGGCTGGTCATTTGCAGGGCATCGACGCGCAGTTCCAGCACGGCATAGACACGTGCATGGCAGCCAGGAACACGCTCTATTCCAATGCCATCCGCGTCTACGTGGCGGGCCTGGCGATCAAACGGAATCAGCCGCAGGCGGCGATCCGGCTGTTGCTGGACAACTATCCCGACGTGGAACGCAGTCGGTACCAGATGCAGATTTCGCAGTTCGACGCACTGCTCGCCGAGGCGTACCTGAAGGTCGGCCAAGTGGCGCTGGCCAGGCAGTCGGCGCAGGCTGTCGTCGCGGAGGGCATCCCGAACAAGTTCCCGGAATCTCGCAGCATTGCCTACAGGGTCCTGTACCTGATCGAGAAGCGGCAGGGCAACCCCGCAGCGGCGCTTGCCTACCACGAGCACTATATGGCGGCGGACAAGGGCTATGCGGGCGATATCAGCAGGCGGGTCGCGGCATACCAGGCCGTGCAGCGGGAGTTGCTGGCGAACAAGCTCCAGGTCGATACCTTGAGCAAGCAGAATGAGATCCTGAAGCTGCAGCAAAGCCTCGACCGCAAGGTCACCGAAACCAGCCGGCTGTACATCATCCTGCTGGCCACGGTGCTGGCCTTCATCGCCTTCTGGACCTATCGCATCAAGCGCTCCCAGCTGCGCTTCATGCGGCAGGCGCGTCGTGACGGACTTACGGACATATTCAATCGGCAGCATTTTGTCAGTGAGGCCGAGCAGCAATTGCAGTACTGCCGGAAGTCGGGTCGGGAAGCCTGCCTGGTGCTGATCGACCTGGATCACTTCAAGGCCGTCAACGACACCTATGGGCATGCGGTTGGCGATCGTGTCCTGAAACGCGCCGTGGCGGCCTGCCAGGCGCATCTGCGCTCCACCGATATCCTCGGCCGCCTGGGGGGAGAGGAGTTCGGCATCGTGTTGCCGGAGTGCACGCTCGAGCAGGTGCTGGGCCGGGCTGAACGGATCCGGCTGGCGATCGTGGAGGTAGTCCGCGGCGATGCTGCTGACGATATTTGCGTCTCAGCCAGCTTTGGCGTGGCCAGCACCACGCGTTCCGGCCACGAACTGCGCCAGTTGCTGATCCACGCCGACGATGCGCTGTACCAGGCCAAGCGCGAGGGGCGCAACCGGGTCAGCGTGAGCGACGGTCGCGCAAAACCGCGTCTGAACGCTGTTGGTGCGGCGACCGAAGAGGTGCAGTGACAGCTCCTGCCGCTTGTCTGCCGCCCTGCGCAGCTCAATGTCGTGCGGACGCATGATGGCCTGCCGCCCAGGCGATGGCTGCAGCATCATGATGGCGCCGTGGCGACCATGGCGCCCGGCGTTTGCCGCCTCACCGGCGATTGCGGGTGAGGCATGCCGCATGGACAGCCGGGCAGGCGCGCGCTACAAAGGTGGTCGATTTCACCGATGGGGCGTTCCGATGCACGTGAAGAGTTCCTTCTTGCTGGCCGCCCTGGGCCTGGCCGTGTTTCCGCTGCAGGCGGCAGCGGCCGAACCGGACATGGCGCGGGCGCCGTCGATCAACGCCGCCGATTTCGCGCGCTTCGACCAGGCACTCAGCTCCGACGCGTTCGGCGGGCGCAAACCCGGCACGATCGGCGCGCAGCGCACCACCGATTTCCTGGTGGCCGAGTTCGAACGGATGGGCTTGCAGCCGGGCAACCACGGCTCGTGGTACCAGACCGTGCCGGCCGATTCCACCTTGCTGCTGAATACCGACGTCACCCTGGACGTCACCGCCCGCGGCAAGCCGCTGAAGCTGGCGTACCGCACCGACATGGTGGCGCAGACCCTGCAGGCGAAACCCGAGATCGCGCTGAAGGATTCGCCGGTGGTGTTCCTCGGCTACGGCGCGGATGCGCCCGCCTGGCACTGGAACGACTACCGGGATGTCGACGTGAAGGGCAAGACGGTGATCGTGCTGGTCAACGACCCCGGCTTCGCCAGCCGCGACCCGAAGCTGTTCAACGGCCGCGCGATGACCTGGTACGGCCGCTGGCCGTACAAGTATGCGGAGGCCGCGCTGCAGGGTGCCGCTGCCTGCTTCATCGTGCATACCAGCGACGCCGCGGCCGGCTATCCGTGGAGCGTGCTGCAGAACGGCGCGGTCGGGCCGCAGCTGAGCCTGCCGGCCAGTGTCGATCCGTCGCCGCGGTTGCCGGTGGCCGGCTGGCTGACGCGCGATGCGGCCACCCGGCTGTTCGCCGCCGCCGGTCTCGATTTCGCTGAACTCGAACGGGCCGCAGCGAAGCCAGGCTTCGAGCCGGTGCCGTTGCACGCGACGGCCTCCATCACCCTGCACAACCAGATCGGCCATATCGAATCGAAGAACGTGGTGGCGATGGTCGAGGGCAGCGACAAGCCCGATGAGGTGGTGGTCTATACCGCGCACTGGGATCATCTGGGCACCGACCCGACCCGCAAGGGCCACCAGGTCTATGCCGGCGCGATCGACAACGGCACCGGCCTGAGCATGCTGCTGGAGATCGCCGGCGCGTTCGCGCACCAGGCGCGGCCGCCCGAGCGCAGCGTGCTGTTCTTCATGCCGACGCTGGAGGAATCGGGCCTGCTCGGTTCGCAGTACTACGCGGCTAAGCCGGTGTTTCCGCTCGATCGCACGGTGGCCGACATCGCCGTCGACGCGTTGCCGGTGATCGGCCCCGCGCGCGACATGACGGTGATCGGCAAGGGCCAGTCCGAGCTGGAGGACATGCTCGCCGGCGTGTTGCACAGGCAGGGTCGGGTGATCTCGCCGGAGACCACGCCGGAGAACGGCTTCTACTTCCGCTCCGATCATTTCAATTTCGCCCGGGCCGGCGTGCCGGCGATGCTGGCCAGTTCGGGCCTCGATCTGCTCGATGGCGGCAGGGCCGCCGGCCAGAAGGCGGCCGACGACTATACGGCGCACCGCTACCACACGACGAACGACGTGTTCGACCCGCACTGGAACCTGCAGGGCATCCTCGAGGATACCCAGGCGCTGTACGAGCTGGGCCGGCACCTCAGCCATGCGGGGGTGTGGCCGCAGTGGTACGCCGGCAACCCGTTCAAGGCCGCGCGCGATGCCATGATGAAGCCGCCGTCGAAGCCGGCCGCGCCGCCGTCGAAATGACCGGGCGGGTTCGGCGCCGGCCTCAGGGTTTCGCCGGCGGCGTATCCAGCTTGTCGAAGTTCACGATGGCGTTGAACACCAGCGGATAGCTGCCGATCGTCTCGCCGCGCCAGATCGGGTTGCTGGCGAACAGCAGCACGTGGCCCTTGCCGTAGCGGGCGTCGACCACGGCGGCACGCTCGGCCATCTCGTCGCCGCCGTCGAGCAGGCCGGCAATCAGCAGATTCTTCGCGTCGGCGTAGCGCAGGATCACCCGCGGGCGCTGATCGGCCGGGATCACCCACGGGTTGTTGCGCATCTGCTCGGCGTTCAGCGGCAGCGGCTGCCACGGCTTGACGTCGGGCAGGGGAGCGACGGCGACCGAGGCACGGCCTTCGGGCGCGTCCGTGTCGTGCGGGCCGCCGCGTCCGGTCGGGCGCTGGAAATCCTTCGCGGTCGGCAGGCCCTTGTCGCCGGTGACCAGGTTGGACACGCTGAACGACTGGCCGGCCGCGCTGTACAGCGCCAGTTCGTCGCGGTCGTAGCCGGCGGCGATCGGGCTGCGGCGGTCGGCGAACTTCGCCTGCAGCACGCTGCCGACGACCTTCAGCCTGGTGCTCGGGGTAACGAACACGCCGGGCGCGAGGCCCGCGTCGATGGCGAACTTCGCGGTGTCCTCGGCGGTGACCAGCAATCCGCCGGCCTGCACGAACTGCTTGAGGTGGGCCAGGCCGCTGGCGCCGAGGCCGGGGCGGATGTCGTCGGTGGCGTCGATGTGACCGAGGTTCGGCGTCAGCGCGGTGGTTTTCCACGGCATCGGGTTGCCCCACATCGGCAGGCCATCGACGATCTGCTGCAGGCTGGCGCCGCCGACCGGGGCGAACAGGATCACGTCGTACTTCGCGCGCAGGTTGCCGGCCCTCGCCACGTCCTGGGTGCTGATGTAGCTGTACGGCACGTGGAGCCGGTCCAGCGCCATGCGCCACCAGCCCTCGGTCTGCGTATCCAGCCAGGTGTGCATCAGCGCGATGCGTGGCAGCTTCGCGGCGGGCGGCATGTCGATCGCGGCCAGGCCCTGCGGCACCGCGATCGGCTGGCCGGCCGGCTCCATCGGCGCCTTGAGGATCGCGGTGTCGGTGACGCGCGCCACCTGCACGTCGAACAGGTCGCCCATCGACCAGGCGGTATCGTCGTAGGGATGCTGCTGCGGATCCTTCGGCGACCAGTACTGGCGATCCAGCAGCGCATCGGCGATGCGCGAGTACGGCTGGTCCATGCGCACCACGTAGCTGCCGGCGGGGAAGGTGCGCGTCCCGGCGTCCTTCTTGTCGTCGTCCTGCTTCGGCGACGCCACCGTGACCGGCGCCGTGAGGCGGCTGACCTCCGCATGCTGCAGCTGCATGATGCGCAGCAGCTGCGCCCGCGAGCCGCTGCGCCTGTCGTCGGCCGGGAAGACATAGGCGGCCGGGCCGGCTTCCTGCGGCTTCTCGATCGAGCGTTTGCTCTTGAGGTAGAAATTCTTCAGGAACAGCCGGCCATTGCCGGAGAAATAGTCCAGCGCGGTGAGCAGGCCGGTCTGCTGGTAATTGTTGTTGTTGCGCTGCGACCACAGCACGGTCGGCAGCGGCGGGTTCGGCTTGTACCAGGTGCGCTGGTACTCGCCGGGATCGAGGATGCGCTGCACGGTGTCGGCGCCGTCGTTGCCGAACGTCTCGTACAGACGGCTGATGCCGTTGTGCATGGCGGCGATGAACATCAGGTAGCCCGGGCTCCAGGTGTCGAAGTCGCCGTGGGTGAACACGCCTGGCATGCCCAGGCGGGTCAGCTGCTGCACGTTGTCCCAGCCCAGCTGCTGCCACTCGCCGGTGAGGATGGGGTCGATCCACGCGTTGTACGGGCCGTCGCCCACCGTGTTGTCGTACAGGAACGGCACCGACTCGTGCAGGTCGTGCAGCACCTGCGCATGCCAGCCGACATAGGTGTCGGCCACGTTGCGGGTGAGGTTCAGCGTCATCGCCATCGCGTCGCGGTTGTTGTCGTGCGCCACGTAATGGCCCCAGTACAGCAGCGGCGGGTAGTTCTCGCCCGGATGCGCCAGGTGCCAGTTGTAGCGGTCGACCATGCGGTCGCGGCCATCCACCTCGACGATCGGCGTGATCAGGGTGACCACGTGCGAGCGGATGTGCCGGATGTACGGCGCCTCGTCCACCGCCAGGCGATACGCCAGCTCCATCAGCGCGGTCGGCGCGCCGCTCTCGGTGGAGTGGATCGTCCCGGTGATGTAGTAGACCGGCGTGGACTGCGCGATCAGCTGGTCGGCGGTGGCGTCGTCCATGCCGATGAGGCGGGGATCGGCCAGCTTGGCCAGGCGCGCCTTGTTCGCCTCCAGGTCGGCGAGCAGGCTTTCGTCGGCGACCGCCACGGCGATCATCTCGCGGCCCTCCTCGGTCCTGCCGATCGAGAACACCTTCACCCGCGGACTGGCCGCGGCCAGCGCACGGAAGTAGCGGTAGACGTCGGCCGAGTAGGGCAGGTAGTCCGGCGCGCCGGCAATGTGGCCGAGTACCTTCTGCGGCGTCGGCACGGTCGCCGAGGCAGGCAGGTAGTCGGTCAGCGGCGAGTTGAACGAGGGGGCGGTGGTGAACTTCAGGATCTGGTCGGTATAGGCCTGGTCGACGGGCTGGGCAGGGTCACGGGCGTACGGTTCCGAACCGTCATGCGGGGTTGCAGCGAGCACGCCGGCAGCAGCGCATGCCAGCAGGACGACCAGCGGGAAATGGATGGACACGCGCATGATCAGGACTTCCCCGGGCTGGAGGCAACGAGTCCCGCACTCTGCCAGAACGGCAAGGTCTGCGTGTAGCCCATCGGTTGGGTGCACGGGTCGGTACTGTTCGCTTCGCCATGGAACCGGGCATTCCATCGGGGCAGCCCCTGCGCAGCGTGGCGGTCGAGCCCGGGCCTGCATGCGAAAAGGGCGGCCCGGAAGGCCGCCCCTGTCACGATGCATGCAGCGCGGCCGCTCAGGACTGCTTGTTCAACAAGGCGGTAAGCCGGTCGAGGTCCGTGCGGTAGCGGTCGAGCATGTTGGCGGTGACCCGGGCGTACCGGTTGGCCTCGTCCCAGCGGCGTGCCTCGATGGCTTCGCGCACGCCGGGTACGGTCTTGACGCCGTAGCCGGTGAGCATGCCGGGTGCGTAGATCAGGTGCTTGAACCAGTCGCGGCCGGGCAGACCGGCAGGATCGAGGAGGGCCTGCTCCATCCGGCCCATCGACTGGTTGAGCTGCTGCCGTTGCGCCGCGGTCAGGTCGAAGCCGCTGGCGGCGCGCCTGTCGTAGGCCGCCTGCCAGGCCTTGGCGCTCTGCGCGAGCCGCTTTGCCGCCTGGTCCAGCGGAGCCAGGTCGATCGCCGGCATGTCCGAGTCGCGCGCGGGCGGTGCGACCGGCCGGGTGGGGTCGGCGTCGAGCGCGAACGCGCGGCCGTCCAGCAGCTTGTGCTGCTGTTCGGTGGCCTTGCGGGTGTCGTCGACCAGCTTGTGCAGTTCACCCATGTAGCGGTCGAGCGTGCTGCTGAAGTCGCCGAAACGCAGCGGCAGCACGTCGGCATCGGCGGTGCGCAGCACGATGTGGCCGGCGACCTTGGCCAGCGCCACGCCGTACCCGAAGTCCGGGTCGCCGAAGCGCACGTAGTGGTCGAACGAGTCGTAGCGCGAGTGGTAGATGCCGTCGTCGTCGTCCTCGCCGCCGAAGCCGAGGTTCAGCGAGGCGATGCCGAGGTGTTCCAGGAAGGCGCTGTAGTCGGAACCGGAGCCCAGCGCCTGGATCGGCACGTCGCCGCCTTCGGCGGCCAGCTTGGCGATCGCCTTGGCCTCGGGCTTGGCGTCCTTGTTGCTGCCGTCGACCAGCATGTGCGCGCGCAGGCGTTCGCGCACGCTGACATGGGTTTCCGGATCGGTCACGCCGTCGGCCACCTGGTTGACCAGATGCTGCAGCGAATGGCTGCCGCCGGCATCGAGGAAGCCGCGGCCGTTGGTGTCGGAGTTGAGGTACAGCACGGCCTTCTGCTGCAGTTCCGCGGCATGCGCCTCGGCCCATTCGGTGGAACCGAGCAGGCCCGGCTCCTCGCCGTCCCAGCTGGCGTAGACGAGCGTGCGCTGGGGCCGCCAGCCCTGCTTGACCAGGCCGCCGATGGCCTTGGCCTCGGCCATCAGGGTGACGTTGCCGGAGAGCGGATCCCACGCGCCGAAGGTCCAGCCGTCGTGGTGGTTGCCGCGCACGACCCACTGGTCCGGCGCGGTGGCGCCCTTGAGCACGGCGATTACGTCGTAAACCGGTTTCTGGCTCCAGTCCGACAGCACGGTCAGGTGGACCTTGGCCGCGCTGGGGCCGACGCGGTAGCTCAGCGGCAGCGCGCCGCGCCAGCTGGCCGGCGCCATCGGGCCGCTCAGCGCCTGCAGCAGCGGGGTGGCGTCGGCGTAGGAGATCGGCAGCACCGGAATCTTCAGGATGGTCTTCGCGTCTTTCAGCGCCAGCCGTTTGGCGCCGGGCGTGGAGCCGATGCCCGGGGTCAGTGGGTCGCCCGGGTACAACTGCATGTCGGCCACCGAGCCGCGCTGCACACCTTGCGCCGGGCGCCAGCCGCCTTGCGGGTAGACCTCGCCCCGTGCGTAGCCGTCGTCGTGCGGGTCGGAATAGATCAGGCAGCCGATCGCGCCGTGTTCCTGCGCCAGCTTGGGTTTCAGGCCGCGCCAGCCCCCGCCGTAGCGGGTGATGACGATCTTGCCGCGCACGTCGATGCCGCGCCGCGCCAGCTCCTTGTAGTCGTCCGGCATGCCGTAGTTGGCGTAGACCAGCGGCGCGCTGACGTCGCCGTCGGCACCGTAGACGTTGTACGGCGGCAGGACACCCGGGAGGTCGGAGGTGGCATCGCCGGCGACGGCCGGTTCGTGCAGCGCCGCGGTGTAAGGGTTGGGGCCCAGCAGTTCCAGCGCCACTTTCTTCGGCGTGGGGTAGAGCACGCTGAATGTCTCGATATGCGCGTCCCAGCCCCATTCGCGGAATTTCGCCAGCATGAATTCGGCATTCGCCTTGTCGTGCGGCGAGCCGACCTGGTTCGGCTGCGACGCCATCTGCTTGAGCCAGCCGCGCAGTTCGGCGGGATCGAGCTGCGCGTCGAAACGCTGCTCCAGGCTTTGCTGGGCGGTGGCGGCGGCGCGGCTGAAGCCGAGCATCGCGCCGTCGTCGCGATCGGCAGGGGCGGCGATGGCGCCGGCGGCGGTGGCCAGCAGGCAGGCCATCGCCAGCAGTGGGCGGATCTTGGGGTGGGTCATGGGCGATCTCTCGGTGGGGCGGAAGGCGGGTGGCGGCATCGCCGCGGCGGCGGAGCGCGTGCGGGCGGTGAAGCGTGCTACGGCGACGGGCCGGCGGGCGATGCCGGCACGTCGATGTTCTGCGAGTAGATCGTCGGGTTCTGCTCGTCGCCGATGGTCAGGTGGTACTTGCCCGGCCGCAGGTAGAGTTCGCCCGGCGGCGCTTCCATGCCGGTGAGCACGCGGTCCTGCGGCGTGGCGTTCAATGGCACCGGGTCGAGCACCATGCGGTCCGCCGGGATCGCGTCATTGCCTTCGCCGGCATAGCGTGCCTCGATGAGGCACGGGTAATGGTGCTTGCAGCGTTCGCTGTCGACGAAATACGGCCGGCGCAACCCGCCGAGAGTGAGCCAGGTCGGCCGCCCGCGGCTCAGCTGCTGCGGCGGGAACACCACGCTGACGTCGTAGCCGGTGCGCAGCGTCCACGGCTTGCCTTCCGTGTTCGCGAACACGATTGGCGCGGTCGGCTGCAATTTTTCGATGATCGGCGCGTAATAGGGGTGGTCGTCGTCCCTGGCCGGGTGCGGGATCAGCATGGTCTGCTCGACCGAGAGCCCGTCGATGCGGGAAATTTCATACAGGTGCCTGGCCATCGAGGAGCCGCCCAGGAACGTGCCCGATTTCTGGATATGCGCGTAGCCGGCTTCGACGACCACCCGCGCCTGCGGATCCTTCGCGAACGTCTCGCGGTAGAGGTTGCGCGCCTGCTCGGCTTCGCGGGTGTCGCCCGTGGCGTCGGAGAGCGCCTCGTAGCCGATCACCTTGAAGCCGAGCTTCAAGGCGGTGCGCACCATTTCGGCACTGATCGGTTCCTCCGTGTAGAAACCGCTGGCGTCGGTGGGATAGCCGCGCGATTGCAGCCTGGTATCGGTCTGGTAGACGGTTTCGACGGCGAAATAATCGAACCCTTCCCGGCGCAGCCGGCTCAGCAACTGCACGCTGAGGGTACGGGTGAGCGGGATGTTGTGCGCCTCGTTGAGATAGACCAGCCGGTAGCCGCGGGCCAATGCCGGTATCGCCTCCAGCGCAGGCCTGGCTTGCCAGCTGCCATCGGCCAGCGGCGAGGGGTGGTCGTCCTTCTGCGGCGGCTGCTTGATGGAGAAGCTGGCTGCGGCGTCGGGGTAGTCGCCGATGAAGGTCTGGTACCAGCTCAGGTACTGGCTGAAGATCGGTCGGAACGCGGGATGCCTGTCGGCGGCATAGGCGTAGCGCATCACCTGGTAGCGGGCCAGCAGGCCCTTGCGCAGGTTGGCTTCCCGCATGATCTGCTCGGATTTCTCGGATGCGGCGAGCTGTTCCGCCTGCCATTGGCCGGCCGTTTGAGCGCGTATCGGCATGTTGCAGGACACCGTTGCCAGTGCCAGGCAAAACGCAAGGAGAGTCGAGCGGCTCGGCATCGGGTTCCCCGGATCGGATGTTCAGGCGGTTCGTCCCTGTTTTACCAGCGCGGGCCGGCGATGTCGCGCGACGGGGTATCGTGCCGCGTGGCCGCGCCGTCCGGCGGCCAGCATGGATCCAATGCCGGCCTGGCGCACCGTGCCGGACGTCACGGGACCGGACGGCCGATTCGGGCGCACAATGGGCGCTTGGTTGGGTCTGCGGAGGAAGATGTCATGCGCCAGACGGTCCTTGCTGTACTGCTTGCTCTCGTACTTCCCGCGGCTGCGCCGGCGGCGCCGCCACCCCACGGCGCCGCCGTTCCCGCCGCGGTGCGCAAGGCGCTCGACGATCCCGCGCGCCGGGCCGACAAGGCCGACGATGTCCGCCGCAAGGTCGCCGAAGTGATGGCGTTCGCCGGGGTCGCGCCGGGCCGGAAGGTGCTGGAACTGGTGCCCGGCAGCGGCTACTGGACGCGCGTGTTCAGCGCCGTCGTCGGCCCGCAGGGCCATGTCTACACCGTGTGGCCGCACGAGATGGACAAATACTCCGCCAAGAGTTTCGCGAACTGGCAGGGCCTGGTGGCCACGCCGCACTACGCGAACGTCAGCCTGCTGCAGCAGGCGGCGGCGCAGTTGAGCGTGCCCGAGCCGGTGGACGTGGTGTTCACCGCGCAGAACTACCACGATTACCACGACCCCTTCATGGGCCCGGTGGACATGGGCAAGTTCGACAGGCAGGTCTACGACGCGCTCAAGCCCGGCGGCGTGTTCGTGGTGATCGACCACGTGGCCCCGGCCGGCTCCGGCGTGGCCGATACCGACACGTTGCACCGCATCGACCCGGCCGTGGTGAAGCGCGAGGTGGAAGCCGCCGGCTTCGTGTTCGACGGCGAGAGCGACGCCCTGCGTAACCCCGCCGACCCGCACGACGCCAAGGTGTTCGACAAGTCGATACGCGGCCATACCGACCAGTTCGTCTACCGGTTCCGCAAGCCGGCGAAGTGACGCCGGCCCGCTTGAGCTGCCGTGGCTCCGGCGGCACCATCATGTACCGGGCGGACCCGCCGCCTGGTACATGATGCCGACCCGGATGATGAACCCCACCACCTCCCCGGCGCCCGTGGACGACCCGACCGATCCGCCCCCGGTGCGCCCGAGCGAACCGGATGCCGCCGATTGCTGCGGCGAGGGTTGCGTGCGCTGCGTCTACGACGTCTACGAAGAAGCGCTCGAACGCTACGAGGCCGCATTGGCGGCATGGCGCGCCCGGCATCCCTGAGCCGGCTGCCTTTTCCGGGAGGAACCATGACCATCCGCTATCGCCTCGCCCGCCCGCAGGATGCGCTCGCGATCGGGGCGCTGGCGCGCCGGGTAACGCGGCGCTGGATCCTGCCGTGGCAGCCGGCCAGTGCGGCCGGGCCGCTGCTTCACGGCATGGGCGCCAGGATGATCCGGGGCAAGATCCTGGCCGGCCAGCGCTTCCACCTGGCGTGGCAGGATGACGGGCGCCTGGTCGGAGTGGCGGCGATGCGCGACGATTCCCACCTGTTCCAGTTCTTCGTCAGCACCCGCATGCACGGGCGCGGCATCGCACGCCGGCTGTGGCAACGCACGATGCGCGATGCGGTGCGACGCGCCGGCACGCGGCGCTTCACGCTGAAAGCGTCGGCCATGGCGGTGCCGGTGTACCTGCATTTCGGTTTCGTGCCGAGCGGGCCGCTGCTGGTCAGCGACACCGGCCTGGTCACCCAGCCGATGCACCTGGACCTGCGCTGACGCGGCTATGCCGGCCGGGCCGGTTCATGCGCCTTCCCGCGGCGGGAAATGGCGGCGCAGGTCGTGCTGGCAGCGCGCCACCGATGCGGGGGCGAACCATTCGGGCCACGCGGGGCCAAGGTCGAGATCCTGCGCGATCCGCTCGTGCTCGCCCAGCAACTGCGCCATTGCCAGCTGGTCGGCCACGACCAGGGCCTTGCCCAGCGCCGATACCGCCGGACTGGCCCGGTTCCGGTATTCCGTGATGGCCTCGACCACGCGCGGCGGCAATTCCCAGTACTGCGCGGCCTGCAGCGTGAGCCGTGCGGCCAGATCGGCGCAGCCGGCGAGGAAAGGCGACGAGGGCGGCGCGCTGTCCATGGGGGCCAGCCGGCCGAGCAGGCGCACCACGGCGCCGGTACCGGCATGGCAGACGATGCCGGCCAGGTAGGCTTCGAACGCATCGCAGCCGCTGGCCTTGCCGAGCCATGCACAGGCGTGCGCGCAGCGTTCGGCATGGTTCCACAGGCGTTCGCCGGCGGTGTGGCCGAAGGCGCCGGCATTGGCCTGGAGAATGGGCTTCATCACATGCTGGGCTAGCACGCGGTGCAGGCCCTCCTGGCCCAGCACCACGACCGCCTGCTGCAGGCTGTTGATCGGTTGCGCGGCGCGGTAGTGCACGCTGCCGGTGACCCGCATGACCTCGCCCACGATCAGCGGATCGCGGCCGATCAGCCTGGCCAGCTGGCCGCCGGCGGCATTGCCGCTTTTCAGCGTGCGCAGCAGTTGCGGCAACACCACCGGCAGGCGCGGCAGGCTGCGCACGTCGAAACGCGCGCCGAGCAGTTCGAGCCGCCTGAGCGTGGCCAGCTCGGCGGCGCGGGGTTCGCCCGCGTCGCTGCCGGGCAGGTCGAATACGAAGCGGTGGAACCGATCTTCAATTTCCGCCGGCGGCATCGCCGACCGGGCGATCGGCGCAAGCGGCAGCGCACGCACGGACATCACGGCAGCCGGCTGTGCGCGGTTCGCTGATGCCGCCGGCTTGCGGCTGCGGAAAATGCGCCGCCACATATTCCCCATGTTCCGTGCCCCTCGTTCCGGCGCGCCGGCTCCCGGGCGCCCCGTATCGAATTATCGGCGTCGGGCGGGGAAAGTTTAGCGAGGGAGGCGACGCCGTCGCCTGCCGCCTGCGCGTGCTGCCGGCAGGCGTGCCGCGCAACGGCCCGCCGGCTGCTGCGGTCGTCCCGGTCTCGCCGTGGGCGAGGCCACCGGCCTACTTGCTCTTCTTCTTTTCCTGCTTGGCGGCCCTCTTTTCCTTCATGGTCTTGGCCGGTTTCTTCTTCTCGTTCTTCTTCGAGTCCATGCCCTTGCTCATGCTGTTCTCCATGTTGGTGTTGGGTGATGGCGAGATACGGTATGCTGGCAAGTCTAGGACGTTCCGCCGGTCATGGCGCAGGGTGGCCGCCGGCCGCGCTCAGAGGCGTTCGTCCGGCGCGAGATAGCGCCATTGCCCCGGCGGCAGTTTTGCCAGCGGGATGCGGCCCACGCGCAGGCACTTCATCGCCAGCACCTCCAGGCCGACCGCGTTGCACATTGGCTCGATCCGGCTCGGCTGCAGGACCTTGAACGCGAAGCGCAGGCGCCGTTCGCTCTGCCAGCTGACCTTGATCGGCGGCATCGCGTAGTGGTTGAAGCGCAGGCCGTGGTTGAGCAGGGCCAGCCCGTTCGGGATCAATTCGCCGCTGACCTCGACCACGAACTCCTGCTCGATCCGCTCGATGTCCTCGGTGAGCTTGCGGGTGACGCGCCAGTCCTGGGTGAAGATCAGCAGGCCGCTGGCCTGGGTCGGCAGCGGCAATGGCGTGGCGAGCCGGTGCAGGTGACGCTTCAGCGGGCGCACGCCGGAAGCGTCCTCGGCCCAGCGTGTCTGCGGGGTGACCAGTGCGCTGGCCGGGTTCAGGCCGTTGCCGGCGTCGTAGCCGGCGGGCTTGTGCAGCACCAGGGTGGCCGGTTCGGCGGGTGCCAGTTCGGCCTGCGGGTCGAGTTCGACGTGTTGCGTGTCGACCATGAACTGCGGCTCTTCCACCACGATGCCGTCCACCCGCACCCAGCCGCCCTCGATGTATTGCTCGGCCTCGCGCCGCGAGCACTGGGTCAGCGCGACGACGCGTTTGGCGAGGCGGACGGGTTCGGTCATCGGGGTGCCGTGGGGCGGAGATGGGCCATTGTAGGCGCAGGCCCCGGTGGCAATCCGCTCGGCCGCCCCCACATCGTGGCCATCCATCCTGGCGAGAGCCCGACATGATCCCGTTTTCCATCCTCGACCTGGCCCCGGTCACCGAAGGCAGCGACGCCGGCCAGGCGTTCCGCAACACGCTGGACCTGGCCCGGCTGGCCGAGCGGCTCGGCTACCGCCGCTACTGGCTGGCCGAGCACCACAACATGCCCGGCATCGCCAGCGCGGCGACAGCGGTGCTGATCGGCCACGTGGCCGGCGGTACCTCGACCATCCGCGTCGGCGCCGGCGGCATCATGCTGCCGAACCACGCGCCGCTGCAGGTGGCCGAGGCGTTCGGCACGCTGGCCTCGCTGTATCCGGGGCGGATCGACCTGGGCCTGGGCCGCGCGCCCGGCACCGACCAGCCCACCGCGAAGGCGTTGCGCCGCTACTTCGACAGTGCCGACGCGTTTCCGCACGACGTGCTGGAGTTGCTCGGCTATTTCGAGCCGGCCCGGCCTGGCCAGCCGGTGCGCGCCGTGCCTGGTGCCGGCATCGAGGTGCCGGTGTGGCTGCTCGGTTCCAGCCTGTTCGGCGCGCAGCTTTCGGCGCAGCTCGGGCTGCCGTTCGCGTTCGCCTCGCACTTCGCGCCGGATGCGATGGACGAGGCGCTGGCGCTGTACCGGCGCGATTTCCGGCCGTCGGCCCGGCTGCAGCAGCCGTACGCGATGCTCGGCCTCAACGTGGTTGCCGCCGGCAGCGACGCCGAGGCGCGACGGCTGTTCACCACCCAGCAGCAGAGTTTCATCAATCTGCGCCGCGGCCGGCCGGGGCTGATTCCGCCGCCGATCGGCGACATCGAGTCGTACTGGACGCCGCCGGAGAAGCTGATGGTGGAGCGCGCGCTGGCCTGCGCGGTGATCGGCGATGCCGGCACGGTGAAGGACGGCATCGCGGCATTCATCGCCAGGCACCGGCCGGACGAGCTGCTGCTTACCGCCAACGTGTTCGAGCACGCGGCGCGGCGGCATTCGTTCGAGATCGCGGCGGCGGTGCGCGATCGGCTATCGGCCGCGAGCTGAGCGCCACTGCCGTGGAGGTTCGGGCAGGGGCGCCGATCGGCCATAATGGGCGTTATTCCACGAAACCTTGAAGCTCCCCCACGCATGAAAACCCCCAAGGGCCTGCAGGACCTGATCGACGAAGGCGTGATCGACCAGGTGCTGCGGCCGCTGAAGAGCGGCAAGGAAGCCTCCGTCTACGT
This sequence comes from Rhodanobacter sp. FW101-FHT13A11, assembly GCF_058790335.1. NCBI lineage: Bacteria > Pseudomonadati > Pseudomonadota > Gammaproteobacteria > Lysobacterales > Rhodanobacteraceae > Rhodanobacter > Rhodanobacter sp. FW101-FHT13A11. The sequence goes on from NZ_JBYTCN010000014.1 coordinate 51,121, forward strand.
CGTGCGCTCGGGCGAGGACATCCGCTGCGCCAAGGTCTACAAGGACATGGCGCAGCGCAGCTTCCAGCAGCGCGTGCAATACCAGGAAGGCCGCAAGGTGCGCGGCAGCCGGCAGGCGCGCGCGATGGGCAAGGCCACCCGGTTCGGCCGCAAGGAAGCCGAGGCCGCCTGGAAGAACGCCGAGGTCGACGCGCTGTACCAGCTGACCGCCGCCGGCGTGCGCGTGCCGAAACCCTACGGCTACTTCAGCGGCGTGCTGGTGATGGAGCTGGTCACCGATGCGGACGGCCATTCGGCGCCGCGGCTGGGCGAGGTGGAGCTGTCGGCCGATACGGCGCGCGATTACCACCGCTTCCTGATGCAGCAGGTCGCGCGCATGCTGTGCGTGGGCCTGATCCACGGCGACCTGTCCGAGTACAACGTGCTGGTGGGGCCGCACGGCCCGGTGATCATCGACCTGCCGCAGGTGGTCAGCGCGTCGGGCAACAACGCGGCGCGCACCATGCTGCGCCGTGACGTGGGCAACATCACCATCAGCCTGTCGCGCTTCGCGCCGGAGCTGCTGGACACCCACTACGGCGAGGAAATGTGGGCGCTGTACGAACTGGGCGAACTGCACCCGGACAGCGAACTCACTGGCCGTTTCGAGTTCGACGAAACCGTCGCCGACGTCGACAGCGTGATGCAGTCGATCATCGACGCGCGGGAAGAAGCGATCATCCGCCAGCTGGGGCGCGAGGCGGCGATGCGGGGGGATTGAGCGGCGGCTTGCGAGCCCGGGTTCAGTCGGCGAAATCCGGCTCGAAGAAGCTCCAGCGCACGTCGCCGAACTCCGCCTTCATGGCGGCCTCGACGGTGTTGATCGCCTCGATCAGGTTCTGGTTGTCGGCAGTGGGCTGCATGCGCGCCTTCACCGCCACCATCACGTCGGGACCCATCTGCAGGGTGAGCAGGTTCAGCACCTCGGCGACTTCGGGACGGGCGTTGAGGAAGGCCAGCAACTCGTCGCGGCGGCGCGGTTCCACGCCCTGGCCGATCAGCAGCGCCTTCACCTCGATCGCCACCAGCACCGCCACCACGATCAGCAGCACGCCGATCGCGATGGTGCCGGCGGCGTCGAACAACAGGTTGCCGGTGAGCATGGTGGCGCCCACGGCGATCGCGGCCAGGCACAGGCCGAGCAGGGCGGCCAGGTCTTCGCCGAAGATCACCAGCAGTTCGCTGGAGCGGGTCTGGCGGAACCAGGTCCACAGGTCCTGCTCGCCGCGGGCCTTGTTCACCTCCTGCAGGCAGCCGCGCATCGAGATACCTTCGGCCACGATGCCGAAGATGAGCACGCCCAGCGCCAGCCACGGCCATTTCAGCGGCTCCGGTGCGGTGAGCTTGTGGATGCCTTCGTAGATCGAGAACATGCCGCCGACGCTGAACAGCAGGATGGCGACCAGGAACGACCAGAAGTACAGCGCGCGGCCCCAGCCCAGCGGGAATTCGTCCGATGGCGGCCGCCTGGCCTGGCGGATGCCGAGCAACAGCAGGCCCTGGTTGCCGCAGTCGGCCAGCGAATGCACCGCCTCGGCCATCATCGCGCCGGAGCTGGTGACAAGCGCGGCGAACAGCTTGGCCACGAAGATGGCGAAGTTGGCGCCCAGCGCGAGCAGGATCGCCTTGACGGGGTTGGTGTGACCGGACGACATGGGGCTTCAATCCCTGGGAACGAGGTCGCCCAGTCTAGCGGTGGCGCAGGATTTTGCGTGGCGTGTCAGCGGATGCCGACGCCCAGGCCCACGCCGAAATGGACGTTGTTGCGGCCCTTGTTCATTTCCTCGGTGGTCCAGACGTGCGACTGCGCCACGCTGACCAAGGGAAACACGTAGTCGGCCTCGCCGACCTTGCCGGCGCGGCTTCCGCTGAGCTTGCCGTCGACCGTCATCAGCGCGCCGGAGGGATAATCCAGCGGCTCCACGTAGCCGGGCATCACCGCGATGAAGCGGCCGCTGCCGCTGTCGTTCGCCTTCGGCCGTTGCGAGGCATCCAGCGGGTAGGCCAGCAGCTCGACCTCGCTGTGGTCGGCGAGCACCTTGACCTGCACGATGCGGCCGCCCCAGATCACCTGGCTGTTGCTGAATTTTTCCGGTGATTGCGCGACCTGGAACGGCGCGGCGGTGACCGCGGCGCCGGTGGTCTTGTAGATCGGCGCCGGGGCGCAGGCGGCCAGCAACAGCAGGGCGGCCGGCGCGGCGAGACGGGTCAGCAGGAAGGCTGGGCGGGTGCGCATGATCGGGCTCCTGGAGGAACGCTGCGGGTGATGTCGAGCTTAGCGGCGACCCGGCGGCCGCGGTAGCCGCGACGCGGGCAGCGGGCTGGGCGTGTTCAGCTGGCTGCCGGCTTCGTCCAGCAGCCAGTCCAGCTTCCATTCCGCCGGACGGTCCTGCGACAGCAGGCTGGCCAGCACGCGCAGCGGTTCGCGCAGGGTGTCGTCCAGGTTCCACGGCGCGTTGAGGATCACCATGCCCGAGCCGTTGAGGCGCAGCGGCGAATCGTCCGGGTGCACCAGCAGCTCGGCGCGCAGGATGCGTTTCACCCCGCTGTGCTGCAGCTTGCGCAGGAACGGCTGCACCTGGCTGCGCAGCTTGATCGGGTACCACACCGCGTAGACGCCGGTAGGCCAGCGCAGCAGGGCCGACTTCAGCGCCTGCTCGATCAGCCTGTATTCGGCTTCCTGCGCTTCGTACGGCGGGTCGATCAGCACCAGACCGCGCTTTTCCTTCGGCGGCAGCAGCGCCTTCAGCGCCTCGTAGCCGTCGCGCTGGTGCACGTGCACCTGCGGGTTGCCGCGGAACAGTTCGCGCAGCTTCGTCGCCTCCTCGGCATGCAGTTCGCACAGCTGGGCGCTGTCGCCCGGGCGCAGCAGGCGGGTGACCTGCAGCGGCGAGCCTGGGTAGTGCTTCAGACCCTGTTCGTTGCCTTCGCCCTTGAGGATGCTGGCGCGCCAGCGCTGCAGCAGCGGCGGCACCTTTTCGGCCGGATGCAGGCGCGCGATGCCGTCCTTGTGCTCGCCGGTCTTCTTCGCCTCGAAGCCTTCCAGCGGATAGTCGCCGCTGCCGGCGTGGGTGTCGATGTAGCAGAACGGCGCGGGCTTGGCCTGCATCGCCTCGACCAGCGCGAGCAGCACCGTGTGTTTCAGGACATCGGCGAAATTGCCGGCGTGGTAGGCGTGGCGGTAATTCATGGCGCCAGTATAGGGGCTGCGCCGAGCCGGTCCGCACAACGAAAGCTGCCGGCAAATTTCAGCCGGTCTACACATGGCCGGGTGCAGGATGCATGTGTTGCGTCCTGCAACTCATCCATGAGGACTGACCAGATGAACATGTCACGCAAATCGCTGGTGTCGATAGCCGGTTCACTGGCCCTGGCGCTGGCTGCCAGCGGCGTGGTCGCCGCGCAGGACAGCATGCCCGCGAACAGCTCCATGCGCGCGCAGCACGCCGGCATGATGAAAGGCATGCATGGCAACATGAAGAGCATGCACATGATGCCGGCCACGGTGACCACGGTGGATACGAAGACCGGCCTGGTCGAGGCGGAATCCGAAGGCATGGCGCTCAAGCTGCATTTCCCCCCAGTCGCCGTGGCCGACCTGAAAGCCGGTGACAAGATCACGCTGCACATGGGGTTCAGCAAGCCGTAAGTCGCTGGAACCCGCCTCCAGAGTTGAGGGCGTCGGGCCGCACAGGTAAGCTCGCCGCATGACTTTCTCGCTGCGCCAGCTGGTCCGCTCACGTCGCTTCCGCGCGATGGGCGTGTTGGCGTGGCTGATGCTGGTCCTCAACTCGCTGGCGGCCGCGTCGCCGCAGATGGCCGGAATGCCTCGGGGCCATGCCGTGCCGATGGCGGCGGCCGGTGCGCATGCCGATCCAGCCGGGCCGGTGACAGGCATCGCGTCCACGGGGGCCGACCCGGTGGATTGTTGCGGCCAGCTGGTCGCCCATCATGGCGCTTGCGCGGCGATCTGCGTCACCGCGCTGGCGCCGGCGGCCGCGGTGGCACTCACCCCGGTGGCGTTGACCGCGGCTTACGCGATGCCGCGGCGGCTCAGCCTGCCCTCGCGGGTTGCCGCACCGCCGCTGCGACCGCCGTTGGCCTGACTCTCCCTCGTTGTTGCCGAGCTTTGCTCATGCCGATCGCGTGCCGGTCGGTGTGCCCCATGCTTGCGATCGGTATCGGTGCGCTCGATGCCGTCGCATTGGAGAGATTCCATGAACCTGTTGCCCCCGTCGCCGACCGATCTGTCGCGACGCCGTTTCGTGCAAGGCGTCGCCATCGGCGGCGTTGCGGCCGGCCTCGGCCTGCTGCGCCCGTCGAATGCCTGGGCGCTGACCAGCCCGGGCCAGCCCACCGTGCTGAGCGGCACCGATTTTGCGCTGGACATCATAGAGACCGCCGTCAATTTCACCGGGGTGGCGCGACCGGCAACCACCGTCAACGGCAGCGTGCCCGGCCCGCTGCTGCGCTGGAAGCAGGGCACCACGGTGAACCTGCGCGTGACCAACCGCTTGCGCGTGCCCACCTCGATCCACTGGCACGGCATCATCCTGCCGTTCCGGATGGACGGCGTGCCCGGTCTCAGCTTCGACGGCATCGCGCCGGGCGAAAGCTTTCTCTACCGGTTCCAGGTGCGCCAGAGCGGCACCTACTGGTATCACTCGCACTCGGCTTTCCAGGAGCAGAACGCGTTGTACGGCCCGCTGGTGATCGAACCGGCCGGCCCCGAGCGCTACCCGATCGATCGCGACTACGTGGTGATGCTCAACGACTGGACCGACGAGGACCCGGAGCGCATCTACGCCAAGCTCAAGAAGCAGAGCGACTACTACAACTTCGCCCAGCCGACCGTGCCGGATTTCTTCCGCGACGTGCGCGAGAAGGGATTGGGCCAGGCGCTGGCGATGCGCAGGATGTGGAACGAGATGCGCATGAACCCGACCGACCTGGGCGACGTTTCCGGCTATACCTACACCTACCTGATGAACGGCGCTGCGCCGGCCGGCAACTGGACCGGCATCTTCAAGCCCGGCGAGAAGATCCGGCTGCGCTTCATCAACGGTTCGTCGTCCACCATCTTCGACGTGCGCATCCCCGGCCTGAAGATGACGGTGATCGCCGCCGACGGCCAGGACGTGCAGCCGGTGCCGGTCGACGAGTTCCGCATCTCGGCGGCCGAAACCTACGACGTCGTCGTCGAGCCGCAGGACGAGCGCGCGTACACGCTGTTCGCCCAGTCGATCGACCGCAGCGGCTACGCGCGCGGCACGCTGGCGCCGCGGCAGGGCATGTCCGCCGAGGTGCCGGCGCTGGACAAGCGCGTGTGGCTTGGCATGCGGGACATGATGGGCGCGATGCCGCACGCGGACCACGGCGGCGGCCATGCCGCGATGCCCGGTATGGATCATGCCGGCATGGATCACGGCAACATGGCCGGCATGGCGGCCGCACCCGCACCCGTCGTGCGCCACGCCCGTACCGAATACGGCCCCGGCGTGGACATGCATGTCGACATGCCGCGCACCAACCTCGACGATCCAGGCATCGGCCTGCGCGATAACGGCCGCCGCGTGCTCACCTATGCCGACCTGCACACCATCGGCGGCCCGATCGATGCGCGCGAGCCCGGCCGCGAGATCGAGCTGCACCTGACCGGCAACATGGAGCACTTCATGTGGTCGTTCGACGGCATCAAGTTCTCCGACGCCAAGCCGGTGCATTTCAACACCGGCGAGCGCCTGCGCATCGTGCTGGTCAACGACACCATGATGAACCACCCGATCCACCTGCACGGCATGTGGAGCGAGCTGGAGAATCCCGACGGCCAGTTCCAGGTGCGCAAGCACACCATCAACGTGCAGCCGGCCCAGCGCATCACCTATGCGGTAACGGCCGATGCGCCGGGCCGCTGGGCCTACCACTGCCACCTGCTGTACCACATGGAGGCGGGCATGTTCCGCGAGGTGGTGGTGTCATGAAGAGGCATCGTCGCGACACTTCGATCGTTTCGCTTCGTTCGGCGTTGCTGGCCGCTCTGCTGCTGGCGTTGCCGCTGACGGCAATGGCGCAGAGCGCTCCCGCCTCGTCGAGCAGTACGGCGCCGATGGCGATGGGTGCCATGCCGGGCATGGATCACGCCGGCATGCACGACATGGCGATGCCGGCCACCGCAGGCAGCGCCACGAAGCCGACGATGAAAGCGCCGGCCAAGAAGGCGAGGAAGCCGCATGCTCCGGACACGCCGGCACCTTCACCCGCAGGCATGCATGACATGAGCGGGATGGATCACGGCCCGATGGCGGAGATGGATCATGGCGCCATGACCGGGATGGATCACGGCTCGACGCCTGCCACGCCCATGACATCCGGCCACGACATGTCGGGCATGCACCACGGCGCGATGCATGATGTGGATTCGGCGCCCGGCATGACCATGGTGCCGATGCAGGGCGGTCGCGCACCGGCGGACGCACGCAGCGGCGATTATTCTGACGGCATCGCCGCCAGCCCCGCGCACCGATTGCACATGCACGGCAGCGCGCCGGCCGGCATGCTGCTGGTCGATCAACTGGAAGCGTTCCACGGCCACAACGGCAACGGCCAGTCGTGGGAAGCCGAAGGCTGGTACGGCAGCGACACGGACAAGCTGTGGCTGCGCAGCGAGGGCGAGCGTAGCCGCGGCAGGCTCGAAGATGGCGAGGTCGAGGCGTTGTGGAACCACGCCGTCGCCGCGTTCTGGAGCACGCAACTGGGTGCGCGCCATGACTTCGGAGCCGGCCCGCAGCGGGAGTGGGCCGCGTTCGGCGTGCAGGGTCTGGCGCCGTACTGGTTCGAGGTCGAGGCAACCGCCTACGTCGGGCCTTCGGGGCGCACCGCGGCGCGCCTGCGGGCCCACTATGAACTGCTGTTCACCCAGCGGCTGATCCTGCAGCCGGAGCTGGAGGTGAACTTCCATGGCAGGTCCGACCCGGCACGTGGCATCGGTAGCGGTCTCACGGATACGAAGCTTGGGTTGCGCCTGCGCTACGAGATCCGGCGTGAATTCGCGCCGTACATCGGCGTAGTCTGGTCACGCCGCCACGGAGCCACCGCCGACTTCGCCCGCGACGAGCATCAGGCTGTTTCCGACCGGCAGTGGGTTGCCGGCGTCCGCATCTGGTTCTGAAGGAAAGCCCATGAAACGACTCATCGTCACCCTCGCGATTCTCTGCGTCGTCGCCATCGCCGGCGTCGGTGCCTTCGTCTGGTCCGGCGTCTACAACATCGGCGCCGACGACCACCACACGAGACCCGTCTACGCGCTGATGCAGGCGCTGCGCGAGCGCTCGATCGAGCATCACGCGAAGGACATCGTGGTACCGAACCTCGACGACCCGCAGCTGATCCTCAAGGGCGCCGGTCAGTACGCGGCGATGTGCACCGGTTGCCATCTGGCGCCGGGCATGGCCGAGAACGAAATGCGCTCGGGCCTGTACCCGAAGCCGCCGCAATTGTCGAAATTCCGGCCCGACCCGCGCGAGGCGTTCTGGGTGATCAAGCACGGCGTCAAGATGAGCGCGATGCCGGCGTGGGGCGCCAGCCACGACGACGCCACGATCTGGAGCATGGTCGCGTTCCTGCAGAAACTGCCCGGCATGACGCCGGCGCAGTACCAGGACATCGTGGCGAAGGCGCCGCCGGATGAAGACATGGACATGGATATGCCCGGCGAGGCCGGCCACAGCCACGGTGCGGCGGAGCACGAGCATGAGCAATGACTACATCAACAGCCACACCGAACGGCGTGATGGCGTCGATCCGGCAACAACCCGCACCCATGCCAGGAGCATGACAATGAAACGATGGTTTTCCCGCATGGGCATCAGCCTGTTGTTTGCCGCACTGTTCACGCCGGTGGCAATGGGGGCGAACGCGTTCGACGTGTACAGCGATCCGTCCTGCGGCTGCTGCGGCGCGTGGGTCGGTTACATGCGCGCGCAGGGCTACACCGTCACCGTGCATCAGGATCAGCCGATGGCGGCGGTGAAGACGCGGCTCGGCGTACCGGCCGGCGCCATGTCCTGCCACACCGCACTGATCGACGGCTACGTGATCGAAGGGCACGTGCCGGTGGAGGACATCCGCCGCCTGCTCGCCGAACGGCCGGACGCGCGCGGCCTCGCCGCACCGGGCATGCCGATGGGCTCGCCCGGCATGGAGATGGGCGAGCCCGAGCGCTATGACGTGGTGCTGATCGGCCGCGACGGCTCGACCCGGGTCTATGCGAGCCACGGCCCGGGAGTGTGAGCAATGCCGCCTTGCCATTCGCGTCGCCGCTCATTTGACCTTTGTCAATGACGCACGCGATCGTCTGCATTACGGTGGCCATGGCATGAAAAGCGCATTCCACCTCCGTCCGCGTACCCGTCGCCGCCTTGCGTGGCTGGTGGCCTTGATGCTGTTGTGGCAGCAGGTGGCGGTGGCTGCGTATGCCTGTACCACCGTGCCGGCATCGCTGGCCGCCGCGGCGACGCAGGCTGATGCGCCTTCGATGGCAGCGATGGGCAACGGTTGCGCGGAAATGCCGGCGGCTCCGACGGCTCCTGTAGGTCCGATCTGCCAGCAGCACTGCCAGCCCGGCCACGCCACCCAGGTCGACGTCCGCACGGCCTCGGTGCCATTCAATGCGCTGACCGCACTGCCGCCGATGTTGTTGTCCGTGGCGGCCGCGGCCTTGCCGTCGCATCGAACCCTGGCGCGTCTCGATCGTTTGCGCGCGCCACCACCCGCACCCATGTTGTTGTACTGCGCACTCCTGATTTGATCTGACACGTCGCGGCATCCACCGACGTGGCGTCGTGCCCGCTGTGGCAAGACGCAAATTTCAGATCGACGGAGTGTTCACCCATGTTGTCCATTCATTTCGCCCGGCGCCTGATGGTGGCGGGTCTGGCCGCGCTCCTGTGGAGCGCCGTGGCCGCGACGGCGCATGCCGCCGAACCGCCGCTGACACTTACGCTTGACGCCGCCATCCATCAGGCGATCGAGCGCGCACCCATGCTGGAGGCGCGCCGTGCCCAGTCGGAATCAGCCCGGCAGGAAGCGGCCCGTGCGGGTGCGTTGCCCGATCCCCAACTCACCGTCGGGGTCGACAATCTGGCCGTGCAGGGGCCGGGGGCGTTTACGGCCGGCGGTGACAGCATGACCATGCGCACCGTTGGGATCAGTCAGGCCCTGCCATCGCGCAGCAAGCGCCAGGCCGAACGGGCGATGGGCAGCGCCAATGCGACTTTGGCTGCATCGTCGGAAGTGGCGACCACCTTGTCGATCCAGCAGCAGGTGGCCGATGCCTGGATCACCGCGTGGGGCGCGCACCACGAAACCATGATGCTGCAGTCCATGCGGCAGGCGTGGGTGCAAGACGTGGCCGTGGCAAAAGCGCGACTACGTGGTGGCACCGGCAGCGCGGCGGAAGTATTGGCCGTTCGCATGGCCGCCCTCGACCTGGAAAACCGCATCGATGAGGCGAGCGCACGGGAGGCTCAGGCCCGCGCGAGCCTGGCGCGCTGGCTGGGTTCACCGACCGCACAGCCGTTGGCCGATGCACCGGACTTCGCCGTGCTGCCGCACGACGAAGCGTCCTTGCTGGCCAGCCTCGATCGTCAGGGCAACCTGCTGGGGTGGCCGGCCCGCGAACAGGCTGCCGAAGCGGCTCTTGCCGTCGCCCGTGCCGACAAGCATCCCGCATGGAACGTCGGCCTGAGCTACGGCTCCCGTGTGCGGGGCTTGTCCGACATGGTGTCGCTGCAGGTCGGGGTAAGCCTGCCGCTGTTCACACGCAACCGACAGGATCGGGGCATTTCCGCCCGCGCGGCTGACCTCGATGCGGTTCACGCCGAACACGATGACGCACGCCGCCAGCAGGCCGAGGCGATCCAGTCGGCCTGGGCGCAATGGGAATCGCTCGGCCAGCAAGTGCGTCGGCATCGCTATGCCTTGCTCCCGCTGGCCAACGACCGCGCGGCCCTGGCGCTCGCCGCGTACCGTGGCGGCGGTGAGATCCAGCCCTTGCTGGATGCCCGTCGCGATGAGATCGCCCACCACACCGATTACGCCCGCATGCAGGCCGAGTACGGCCGTGCCTGGGCGGCGCTGGCCTATCTATTGCCTAATTCGGAGACGACGCCATGAAGCGCGTACTGATGATGCCCGTCGCAGTTTTACTGGCGGCCGCTCTGCTCCTGATCGGCTACTTCGGTGGCCGCGATCATTCGTCATCGACACCATCGCAGGCCAATACCACCGCATCCTCGCCGGAAGGCGGCGGTAAAAAAATCCTGTATTGGTACGACACGATGGTGCCGCAGCAGCATTTCGACAAGCCGGGCCTGTCGCCGATGGGCATGCAGATGGTGCCCAAATATGCCGATGAGAAGCCGGCTGATGAGAAGCCGACCGATGAAGGGGTGGCCAAGGATGTCGTCCGGATCGATCCGGCGACGGTGCAGAACCTGGGTGTGCGCACCGCTCCGGTGGAGCGCCGCGTGCTGGCGTCGGCGATCCGGGTACCGGGTACGGTCACGTGGGATCTGCGGCAAGCCATCACCATCAGCGCCCGCACCGATGCGGTAGTGAGCCAGCTGGACGTACGCGCACCGTATGCCGTGGTCAAAGCAGGTGAGCCGCTGGCCGAACTGCTGGCGCCGCAATGGAGCAGTGCACTGGCCGAATACGATGCGCTTCAGCATGTGCAGTCGGCCGACGCGAAAGGCCTTCGCGCGGCTTCGCGGGAACGCCTGCAGGTGCTGGGCCTGACGCCTGCCGATATTCGGTCGTCGCGTCATGGCGCGGGTGCGGCGATCACGCTGCACGCCCCGCAGGCGGGCGTCGTCACGACACTGGACGTGCGTGAAGGCCAGCGCGTCACTGCCGGTCAAACCTTGATGACCGTGAATGGCCTGTCCACCGTGTGGATCGAGGCCGCCCTGCCGCAGGCGGCAGCCGGCACGGTGCGCCGTGGCACGCCGGTGGTGGTCACGGTCGATGCCCTGCCGGGTCGATCGTTTCCCGGCAACGTGGAAACCCTGCTGCCGGATGTGGATGCGATGACGCGCACCCAGCGCGCCCGCATCGTGCTCGACAATCCCGACGGTGCCTTGAGTCCGGGCACGTTCGCCACCGTGCAACTCAATCCGACTCCGGACGCGGCCGTGCCGGTGGTACCGGACGACGCGCTGATCGCGACGGGCATCCACACGCGAGTCATCCTTGCCGAGGGAGATGGCCATTTCCGTGCTGTATCGGTGCGCATCGGGCGTGCAGCCGGCGGCTATACGGAAATTCTCGACGGCCTCACGGGTGGCGAAAAGGTCGTGGTCTCCGGCCAGTTCCTGATCGATTCGGAGGCGAGCCTGTCGGGTGCGCTGGAGCGCCTGAATAGCACCTCTGCCAAACCGGCTTCGGCCACGAGTGTGTCAATGCCGGGCATGCCGATGGGAGACGGACGATGATCGCCGCCCTGATCCGCGCGGCGATCGCGCATCGCGTGTTCGTGCTGCTGGCCGCGCTGGCACTGGCGGCGACCGGGGTGTTCTTCGCGCTACATACGCCGGTTGATGCGCTGCCCGACCTGTCCGACACCCAGGTGATCATCCGCACCAGCTACCCGGGCCAATCGCCGCAGGTGGTCGAGGATCAGGTCACCTATCCGCTCGCCACCACCATGCTCTCGGTGCCCGGCGCGACGACGGTGCGCGCCTTTTCGTTCTTCGGCGACTCCTACGTCGACGTGCTGTTCGATGACAGCACCGACTTGTATTGGGCCCGCTCGCGGGTACTGGAGTATCTGAGCCAGGCGCGCGATCGCCTGCCGGCCGGTGTCACGCCCGCCCTCGGTCCCGATGCGACGGGACTCGGCTGGATCTACGAATACGCCCTGATCGATCGCACCGGCCAGCACGACCTCGGCCAGTTGCGCGCGCTGCAGGACTGGTTCCTGCGCTATCAGCTCAAGACCGTGCCGAATGTCGCCGAAGTCGCCACCCTGGGCGGCATGGAGCGGGCGTGGCAGATCGTGCCCGATCCGCAGGCGCTGGCGGCGCGCGGAATCACCGTGGCGCAACTGGTCGATGCAGTGCGCAGCGCCAATGGCGCCAACGGCGGTTCGGTGATCGAACAGGGTGAAGCGGAGCTGATGGTGCGCAGCGAAGGCTACCTGAAGAGCCGCACGGACTTCGAAAACGTGCCGATCACCGCCAACGCCGGCGGCGTGCCGGTGCTGCTGCGCGATGTGGCGACGGTGCGGCGTGGCCCGACGTTTCGCCGTGGCCTCGCCGAACTGGACGGGCAAGGTGAAGTGGTCGGCGGCATCATCGTGATGCGCACGGGCAAGAACGCGAAGGCCACCATCGCCGCCGTGAAAGCACGGCTGGCCGAACTGCAGCGCAGCCTGCCGGCCGGCGTCGAGATCGTGCCCACCTACGATCGCTCGCGGCTGATCGACGCCGCCGTGAGCAATCTGTGGAGCAAGTTGTTCGAAGAATTCCTGGTGGTGACGCTGGTCTGCGTGTTGTTTCTGGGGCACCTGCGCTCGGCGCTGGTGGCCGTGATCACGCTGCCGCTGGGCGTGTTGGTCGCCTTCATTGCACTGCATCTGCAAGGCGTCACGGCGAACCTGATGTCGCTCAGCGGTATCGCGATCGCGATCGGCGCGATGGTGGATGCGGCGATCGTGATGATCGAGAACGCACACAAGCATCTGGAACATTGGCGTAACGCGAACGACGGACGTGAACCGCAAGGTACAGAACGGTGGCCCCTGGTCGCCGATGCCGCCGCCGAGGTGGGGCCCGCGCTGTTCGTGAGCCTGTTGATCATCGCGCTGTCGTTCGTGCCGGTGTTTGCGCTGCAGGGCCAGGAAGGCAAGTTGTTCAAGCCGCTGGCCTTCACCAAGACCTACGCGATGGCTGCCGCGGCCGGGCTGGCGGTGACGCTGGTGCCGGTGCTGATGGGTTATCTGATTCGCGGGCGTATTCGGCCGGAACATGCCAACCCGCTCAACCGCGGCCTGATCGCAGGGTACCGGCCGATCCTGGAAGCGGTGCTGCGTTACCCGAAAGCGACCCTGGTGCTGGCTGGTGTGCTGCTGCTCACCGCGGTCATTCCGGTGACCCAGCTCGGCAGCGAGTTCATGCCCGCGATGAACGAAGGCACGTTGCTGTACATGCCCACCGCCTTGCCGGGGCTGTCCGCCGGCAAGGCCTCGCAGTTGCTGCAGTTGACCGATCGCATGATCAAGACCGTGCCCGAGGTCGATCATGTGTTTGGCAAGGCGGGGCGCGCCGAAACGGCCACCGATCCGGCGCCGCTGGAAATGTTCGAAACCGCGATCACCTTCAAGCCGAAGGACCAGTGGCGGCCCGGCATGACGATGGACAAGATCAAGGCGGAACTGGACAAGGCGGTACACGTGCCGGGGCTGACGAACTTGTTCGTGCCGCCGATCCGCAATCGCATCGACATGCTTTCCACCGGCATCAAGAGCCCGATCGGCATCAAGGTGCTGGGTACCGACCTGGCCACGCTGCAGACCGTGGCCGATCGGATCGAAACGGTGGCGAAGACCGTACCCGGTGTCAGTTCGGCGATCGCCGAGCGCCCGGCCAGTGGCCGCTACGCCGATGTGGCCATCCGCCGCGACGCCGCCGCGCGCTACGGCTTGACCCAGGAGCGCGTGCAGCAACTGATCGCGACCGTGGTCGGCGGCGATCCGATCGGCCAGACCGTCGAAGGGCGCGAACGTTATCCCATCGTGGTGCGCTACCCGCGCGCCGAGCGCGATTCCATCGGAGCGCTGCGGCAGTTGCCGATCGTCGCCGCCAGCGGTGCGCAGATCACGCTTGGCCAGGTCGCCGACATTGCCGTTGAGGCAGGACCGTCCATGCTGAAAAGCGAGGACGGCCAGTTGGCCACTTATGTCTACGTCGATACGGCCGGCAGCGATTTGGGCACGGTGGTGGCCAGCCTGCAACGCGCGGTGGCGCAGCAAGTCAAATTGCCACCGGGCACCACCGTGGCGTGGTCCGGTCAGTTCGAATACCTGGCCAGTGCCATGGAAAGGCTCAAGGTGGTGGTGCCGATTGCGCTGGTGATCATTTTTCTGTTGATCTATGCCGTTTTCCGACGTGTGAGCGAAGCGGCGCTGATCATGGCCAGCGTGCCGCTGGCACTGGTCGGCGGCCTGTGGTTGATCTGGTGGCTTGGTCATGCGGTATCGGTGGCCACGATCATCGGCTTCATTGCGTTGGCGGGTGTCGCTGCCGAATTCGGCGTGGTGATGCTGCTTTACCTGCACCATGCCTGGGAGCACCAACTTGCGCTCGATCCCCACGCTGGCCCAGAAGCGCTGGACGAAGCGATCCGCGAAGGTGCCGTACAGCGCGTGCGCCCGAAGGCGATGACCGTCGCGGTCATTCTCGCCGGTCTGTTTCCGATCCTGCTCGGCCACGGCGCCGGTTCGGAAGTGATGCAACGCATAACCGCCCCGATGATCGGCGGCATGGTCACTGCACCCTTGCTGTCCATGCTCGTTATACCTGCGGCGTATCGCCTGCTGGTTCGTTATCGGCTGCGTAAAGTCAGCAAGACGAGCCCCACACTTCAGCCCAACCCGCAAGGAAACTGACCCATGAAAAAGCAATCCATCGCCCTCGCGATCGCCGCTGCGCTGATCGCTGCCCCGGTATTTGCCAACCCTCAGCAGATGGATCCCAACATGCCGGGCATGGCTGGGATGCACGAAGCCACGCCCGCCGATGTGCAGGGCGTGGGCGTGGTCAAGGCGATCGATGCCGTCAAGGGCACCCTTACGCTGCAGCATGAGGCGATTGCCGCGATCGGCTGGCCGGCGATGACGATGCCGTTCAAGGTGGCTTCGCCGGAGCTACTGAAGCACGTGAAAGTGGGCGACAAGGTGCAGTTCACCTTCCGTCGGGCCAGCACAGGCAGCACGGTGACGGCGATCCGCCCGGCGCGTTGACAGACCACGTCGCCGGCTGGCCTCCAACTGTCGAGGGCCAGCCGGCGGTCGTGAAGGCAGTGCCGCCACGCACGTTATGCGTGCGCGCGGCGGTGTTTGTTGCGGTTGTCATTTTGGAGAACGACGATGAAATCGTTTGCTGCATGTCTCAGCCTCTCGCTGCTGCTCGCGGGCCTCACCATTGGCAGCGTCGCGTACGCGGTCGATTCTTACACTGATGGTTGGGTTGGCCATGTGGATGGCCAGCGTTGGGACGTCTGTTATCGAGTCACGCCGCTGCCCGCGGTTGGTGCGCGACTGGAGGTCCTGCGGACATCCTTCGTGATTCCCAACAAAGGGCAGCCCCGCCGACAGTTCGCGGCGGCGGGGTATGCCACGGCAACGTCGATCATCGACGTACACTGCGTGCGTGCCGAGCTGACCCAGGGCACGGCACAGCGGACCGATCACGCGCGGCGCGCGGACTGAACGGACGCGATGACAAGGCCGCCAACGCATGCTCAGCGACGGCCATGGCGGAGCGATCAGGGCGTGGCTACAACATCCAGCCGATGCGCTTCACCGGCGTCATGCCTGTCGCATCCTGCCTTCCGCCATCGGTGCGTAAAGCCCGGTTATCACTCAGAAGGGCGCTTTGGTGTGTCCGCGAGCGCGTTGCCGTAGACCCAGAGAAGTGATGACACCTTTGGCAGGAGCATCGAATAGAACCTCTTGACTCTGGGGTTACCTTGAAGGTTTAGCCTGTGACCATCGCGATATGGCCCGACAGCGGTTCGCCTCGCTGCCGCGCCGAGAGAGCCGAGGGCGATAGCCATTCAAGGAGCAAACCATGAACACAAAACGCAAAGTGGAAGTATTCGGTGCCGGCTGCGCAGTCTGCGATGAGGCAGTTGCGTTGGTCGAGCGTGTGGCCTGTTCGTCCTGCGAGGTCACCGTGCACGACATGAAGGACATCAACGCCGCCAAACGGGCAAAGACCCTTGGCATTCGATCGGTGCCGGCCGTGGTCATCGATGGCAAGCTCGCGGCTTGTTGTGAAGGACGCGGGATCGACGAAGCAATCCTGCGCGTTGCGGGTCTGGGTCGATCCTCGTAACCGATGGGTGACCAGCCGGGGAGTCGCCGAAGGGCTCCGCGGCCGGTCACCGCTTATTTCTTTGAATTGTCCATCGCCACCGAGATCATCATGTTCACGATCGGCAAACTGGCCAGCCTCGCCACCATCAGCACCGAGGCCTTGCGCTATTACGAGCAGGAAGGGTTGATCATGCCGGATGCGAAGAGCGACGCCGGCTACCGGCTCTACCGACCGGAGTCCTTGCAACGCGTCGGCTTCATTCGTCAGGCGCAGCAATGTGGTTTCACACTGGCCGAAATTCGCGAGCTGCTGACATTGCGATCTGAGCAGGCAGCATGCTGTGGGGACGTGCGCCGACTTGCCGTCGAAAAAAAGTTGCAGATCGAAGGCAAGATACGGCTCATGAAATCGATGTCGAAAGCACTCGACAAACTGATCAACGATTGCAGCGAGGAAAGTCATCCCGTCATCGAGTGCCCGATCCTCGCTGGGCTGGAAAAAGCCAACGCTGCAACGACGACTGGCCGATGACTGCATGAAGCTCGAACTTTTCTACTCGCCTGGTTGCGCGCGCTGTGCAGAGGCACGCGATGGCCTCAAGACCGCTGCGTTTGAGATCGTCGCGGACTTGGATTGGCGGGAACTCAATGTGCTCGATGAGCTGGACTACGCCGTACAATTGGGCGTTCTGACGTTACCGGCGGTCGCGATCGACGGCGAGCTGGTTTTCACCTCGTTGCCCACCCGACGGCAGCTCCTTGCAGCGCTTTCAGAGCGCTACAAGGAAGTGAATTAACGTGGACGTCGACTCGCTTCGCTTCGCCTTTGAACACGCCGGTCCCGCGGCCATCGTGACCAGTTTTCTTGCGGGCTTGGTTTTCAGCTTCAATCCGGTAGCGATGGCTGCCATCCCAGTCTCGCTGGCTTATGTGACCAAAGCCCGCACAAGCCGGCAGGCGTTTGTCTTCGCCGTCATGTTCATTCTCGGGATGATCGTGATCCATGTCGTGCTCGGCCTCGTTGCCGGATTCGGCGGCTTGGGCGTGCAGAAGCTACTGGATCGCAAGTGGGGCGTGCTGATCGGTCCGGTGCTGATCGTACTCGGACTGATGTGGCCGGGATGGCTACGCATTCCGCTGCCAGCATTCGCCTTCAAAGTGAAGCGTCCGGACAGTTCCTTCGGCGCGTTCCTTCTGGGCATCCCTTTTTCAATCGCGATCTGCCCGATATGCACGCCGGCGCTGGCCGTGCTGTTGGGGGTGGTAGCAAGTCTCGGATCGCCCTGGTTTGGCGCACTGCTGTTGCTGGCCTTTGCATTGGGGCGTGCCGTACCGCTGGCCGTGGGTGCGTGGTCGCTGGGCTGGCTGGAGAACCTCCGGTTCGTCTCGGCCTACCGTCGTGTCTTCGAAATTGCCGGTGCGGCGACCCTCATCGCTACAGGGCTGTACATGCTCAATGCGTACTTTTTCTGGTTACCGGCTTTGGCGAGCTGAATCGACGTCAAGGACACGAGCTTCCCGTAGAGCAGACCAGACAGCACACCTCGAATGAATTTGATTGCGCCCATAGGCGAAACCTGATGTTGACCACAACCGACGAAAGCGAACGCCTACTCAGGGTGCTCGCGCTGGCAACCTTCATCATCTTTTTTCAGGCTTACATGGTGGCACCGATCATTCCAGTGCTGTCGACGAGCTTTGGAACGTCCGTCCAAGCGATTGGCGTGATTGTTCCCGCCTACCTCATTCCTTACGGCGTGACGACACTGGTCTTTGGTCTCCTTGCGGATCAAATCGGCATTCAGTGTCTCCTCTTTGCGTCGTTGGTTATGTTCACGGTGCTTACGGCACTCACCGCAAGTGCGCAATCGATCGGGCAGCTGACTCTGTGGCGTGCCCTGACCGGTCTGGGTGCCAGTGGCGTCGTGCCGCTCGCCTTGGTGCTCATCGGTGGCCTGTATCCGTACGAACAACGTGGACGGCCCCTCGGTTGGCTGTTCGGAGCGATGGCCGGTGGCATGGCTTTCGGCTCGACTTTCGGCGCCGTGCTGGAGCCTCTGCTTGGTTGGCGCGGCCTCTTTGTTTTGGTCGCCTTGGCCGCCGTAGGGGTGTTCGTGGTGCTGCTGATCCACCGTTCACTTATTTCATCGACGAGGAAGGCTGTTTCCGAGACGATGGGAGAGCTATTCCTCGGATATCGCGATCTCATAGGCACTCCGCGGGGACAGCGCACTTATGGCTATGTTTTCGTCAATTCGATTTTTCACTCTGGCGTCTTCACGTGGCTCGGTGTCTATTTCGAGCAGCGTTACGGTCTTGGTCCGGTAGGGATTGGAGTGGCCCTGCTCGGCTACGGGATTCCTGGTTTCTTGTTTGGCCCGCTGATCGGTCGGGCCGCCGACCGCTGGGGGCGCGCCAGATTGTTGCCCATCGGGCTCGGGCTGGGTGCCCTGGGTGCCGCTACCCTGATTTCCAACGGTCCCCTGATACTCGCGGTTATGGCTGTGACCGTCCTTTCTCTCGGCTACGATATGACGCAGCCCCTCTTCGGGGGCATCGTCACCGTGCTTGGAGGAAAGCGCCCTGGACAGGCGATGGGCTTGAACGTCTTCGCACTGTTCACTGGATTCGGCCTGGGTAGCCTCCTGTTTGGCGAGGCACTTCGGCTTGGGTTCGGGATAGCGCTGGGTATCTTCGTCATGGTTCAAACGCTGGCGACCGCGCTGTCCCTCCGATGGTTCAGCGCGGAGGTTCCGGTCAGCGCCTAGCCCGTCAACGCCTAGCCCGTCAGCGCGAAACGCACGGATATGCGCCGAATACAATCCTTGATCACTGATCTGTTGACGGTGCCGCATTGCTTAAGCGGCTGGCTCCAGTGGGGGAGTAGTGACACCGAGACCATGCCGACCGACGCCTGCCAGTTCTTCTACGACTGTCCTGGCTGCGGCGAACTGCTGCGGCCCAAGCCCGGCGACTGTTGCGTGTTCTGTTCCTGGGGCAGCGTGCCGTGCCCGCCGGTCCAGCAGCAGAAGTCCTGCTGCGGTTAGTGGTCGGTAGACGGCGGACGCGAAGGCAACTGACGGTATCCTGTCACCGGTCCGGCTGGCTTTGCCGGCGAAGGTACTGGCTGTTCATGGTGCCGGCGGGATCCGGAAATGGCGGCCGGCGTCAACCGCAGACCGCGGTTCCGACGCATCCTGCGCAAGCGTCGTCGCCCAGGAGCCACCTGATTGATGGAGTCCATGGTTTTGTCTGATGCGATTGGTGTGTTGTCGGTGTTGGTGCTGGTGGCGGCCAACGGTTTTTTCGTGGCTTCGGAATTTTCGCTGGTGGCCGTGCGGCGCAGCCGGGTGGCCGAGCTGGTCGCCAGCGGGCGCCTGAATGCGAAGGCGCTGCAGCGCGCGGTCGACAATCTCGACGGCAGCCTGGCCGCGACCCAGCTCGGCATCACGCTGTCGTCGCTGGCGCTGGGCTGGATCGGCGAACCGGCCCTGTCCCATCTGATCGAACCGCTGCTGGCCGGATGGGCCGGCTCGTTTGCCACCGCCGGCTCGCATGCTATCGCCGTGGCGATCGCCTTCAGCCTGATTACCGCCTTGCACATCGTGCTTGGCGAATTGGCGCCCAAGAGCCTGGCGCTGCAGCGCAGCGAGAGCACGGCCCTGTGGATCGTGCGACCGCTGGCGTTGTTCCTGTTCGT
Source organism: Rhodanobacter sp. FW101-FHT13A11 (assembly GCF_058790335.1). Taxonomy (NCBI): domain Bacteria; kingdom Pseudomonadati; phylum Pseudomonadota; class Gammaproteobacteria; order Lysobacterales; family Rhodanobacteraceae; genus Rhodanobacter; species Rhodanobacter sp. FW101-FHT13A11. The sequence goes on from NZ_JBYTCN010000014.1 coordinate 70,956, forward strand.
GCTCAAGCCCGCGATCGTGGTGCTCAACGGCCTGGGCAACCTGGTGCTGCGGCTGTGCGGCCTGCAGCCCGGTGCGGGCGAGGAATCGCTGCATTCCGCCGAGGAGTTGAAGCTGCTGGTATCCGCCAGCCAGGAGGCGGGGCTGCTGCAACGGGCGCAACAGGAAGTGGTCGAGCGCGTATTCAACATGGGCGACCGTCCCGTCGGCGACATCATGACGCCGAGGACGGCGATCGACTGGGTCGATGCGGACGACAGCCGCGAGGAGATCCTCGCCACCATCCGCGCGTGCCGGCATGACCAGATCCTGATCGGTCGAAACGGCATCGACGAGCCCTTGGGCATGCTTGTGAAGCACGACTTGCTTCACCAGGTGCTCGATGGCCAGCCGCTCGACCCGTTGGCGGTCATCCGCGAACCGCTGGTGATTCAGGAGGGCATCTCGATCTTCAAGGTACTGGAGCGCTTCAGGACCAGCCCGGTGCGCATGGCGATGGTGCTGAACGAGTACGGCGGCCTGGAAGGCATCGTCACCCAGACCGATCTGCTGGCGGCCATTGCCGGCCACCTGCCCGATGTCGAAGGCGAGCCTCCCGAGATTTTCCGGCGCGAGGACGGAAGTTATCTTATCGATGGCATGACGTCGGTGCTGGAGGTCTTCGAACGCCTCGGCTTGCGCAGGCAGGCTCCGGAAGACAGCTATCACACAGTCGCCGGCTTTGCGCTGTTCCAGTTTCAGCACCTGCCGAAGGTGGGGGAGCACTTCGACTATGAGGGCTGGCGTTTTGAGATCGTCGATACGGATGGACGCCGGATCGACAAGGTCATGGCATCGCAGCTATCGGATTCGGCGGACGAGGTTTCCATGGATGACGCCGACTGACGATCCCGGCCACCCCGGGCCGACAGTCCTCAGGGGCGCGGCTGCATGATGCGCAACGCCGTGTGCCCCTGCAGGTCCTTGAGCGGAAAGTAGGCTCGATGAGTGGCCGGGTCGACGGCGACCACATGCGCATCCGGCCCAAGCATGCCCTCGCCGAGCTTTGTCACGGCCGTCCTCGTCACGGAGAGCAGCGAGACCACGCCCGATTCGCTGGCGACATACAGCCAGCCCTTGCCGGCATCGTAGGCAAGCACGTCCGGATCGTCGCCGACCTCGAAGGAGGCCGTGACGCGGCGGCTCGTCAGGTCGAGCACCAGCAGTTTGTGGTTGTCCTCGCAGGCGATGAACGCGAGCCGTTGCTGCGGCACGATCTGCAGGCCGTGATTCCCTTCCGCACCCGGCAGATCGATGCGGGCGACCACCTTGTCGGTTGCCGGGTCGATCTCGACGAGCTGCTGCCGCGTCTGCACGTTCGCGAAGATGTGTTTGGAGACGGGATCGTATTGGGTGTTGCCCACCTCGCCGCCGAGCGGAATCGTCGCGACGCGCTGGTTCGTGCGCACGTCGATCGCCGTATCGGTTGCACCGTGCTCATCGGAGACATAGATCTTGTGCAGGTCCGGAACATAGGCCATGCCGTCCGGGTAGACACCGGCCGGTGCACGTGCCACGACCTTCAGACTGTCCTCGTCGATGGCGACGACTTCGTTGGTCCCGGTGGCTGAGGCGTAGACCCGCCCCAGTTCAGGGATCGCCAACACGCCGTGGACCTTGCTGATGTCAGGGATTCGTGCCACTACCCGCTGCGTTTGTGTGTCGAACACGATCACCGCGCTATCGCCCAGGTGCGCAATAAACAGCAAGCGCCGGCCTGGATCGTAGCTCTCATAGTCCAGGCGCGTGGTTGCACCGCCGAGGGGCACGTCCGTCACTTTGGTGAGCGGCAAGTTGCCGGGACCGGCCGCACTGGCGCAGGCGGTGGCTGCACACAAAAGGGCCACCAACGACCCGAGATGGCGAAACACGCTCAACGCATTCATGGGTACTCCGTCCATATCGGCAAGATCAGGAACCCGGTGGCCAGCGATGCGCTTCGCCCTGGCCGTGCTTGCACCAGGCATACAACGCGTCGTAGATCACCAGTCCATGTTGAAGCATGTCGTGGTCGTTCTCGAACACCCGCGATAACCCCAACGAGATGGCATACAGCCCGGCGGATTGCGGCGTCAGATCGAGGCGGGGGGTGTCCGCGCCACGCACGATCGCGGCGAGTTGCGACAGGGCGGGGTCGTCGAGTGCGTAGCGCTTGAGGAACGCATCGAAACTGCAGAACTCGCCCTCGTGGGACAGCTCCGCGCCTGGAATGTCATACGGAACGGCACCCGTCGCCTCTGCGACAGCGAATACCTGAGCCGTCGGTACGTACAGGAATTCCGGCGTCGCATCGATGAACCGGGCGATCAGCCAGGGACAGGCGATCCGGTCGATCTTGGGACGTTCTCGTGTCACCCATTGCATGGCCGCATCCTCCGCAGGACGGGATGCCTGTTAGGCGCGTAGATTCTTGTAGAGAGTATAACATTAGCGTAATGTACGCTACATGACTTATTCCACGACATGGCTGATGCTCATCAGCAGCTTGCCCGGGCAGACGCAGACAACCCGCATGCGGGTGTGGCGGGCACTGAAGGCGGCAGGTGCCGGCGCCATGCGCGATGGCGTATATGTTCTGCCGCAGGCCGACAACGCACGTGTCGTGTTCGATGAGCAGGCCGCCGAGGTCATCGCAGCCGACGGCACCGCGCAAGTCATCGCTTTCGATAGCCGGGACGAGGCGCAGCAGGACGCACTCATGGCACTGTTCGATCGCAGCAATGACTATCGCGAGTTGTTCGGTCAGCTCGGTGCGCTGCAGGCCAGGCTGGCGACTCTGAAAGAGGCCGAAGCGCGCCGAGAACTGGCCATATTGCGCCGCGACGTCGTCGCCCTGGTAGAGATCGACTTCTTCCCTGGGCCACCACGCCATCAGGTAGAAGGCACCTTGATTGACGCCGAAGCTGCCTTGAATGCGCGCTTCTCGCCGGATGAGCCCCATGCCTTGCATGGCAAGGTGCCGCGTTGCGACCCGGCGCAGTACCGCGGACGCCTGTGGGCAACCCGCGAACACCTGTGGATCGACCGTGTTGCCTCCGCGTGGCTCATCCGGCGGTTCATCGACCGCAAGGCGAAGTTCGCTTGGCTCAAGACCACCACGAGCTGCCCGAAGGACGCGCTTGGTTTTGACTTCGATGGCGCCACGTTCACGCACCTTGGTGCGCGTGTGACCTTCGAGGTGCTGCTGGCCAGTTTCGGCCTGGGCGATGACCGTGGTCTCGCCCGCCTTGGTGCGCTCGTGCATTACCTCGACATTGGTGGCGTGCCGGTACCGGAGGCGGCGGGCTTCGCCGCGATCATGGCCGGTGCCCGCGCCACCCAGCCCGACGACGATGCGCTCCTGAAAGCCATCGCGCCGGTACTCGACAGCCTCTACGCCGCCTACGCCCAAGACTCCCACGTGAAGCCGAAGCGCGTGCGGAAATAGTCCATCCCCGCACTGGAGTATCGCCATGAACGCTCGTTGCCTTCACATAGCCCGGCCACACGGCATGCGCCGCGTGGTCTCCTCACTTGGCATGGCATTGTTGATGGCCGTTACCGTGCAAGCGGCTTATGCCACCGATCTCGATGCAAAGCACATCGGTGCCATCAGCGGAACGAATGCGACCGCCACCCCGGAAGGTGTGGTGCGCATCGGCTGGAGCCGCTCGGACGTCAAGGTGACCGTCGATGGCGTCGTGTTGCCGCCCGCGGCAGGGCTGGGCTCCTGGGCCGCGTTCATGCCCATGCCGGAGGGCCACGCCATGGTGATGGGCGATACCGTGGTCTTCGAGGACGAAGTGGACGCGGCGATGGACGCGGCCTTTGCACACGGCCTCACTGTCACGGCCCTGCATAACCACTTCTTCTACGACACCCCCAAGGTCTACTTCATGCACATCGGTGGTAATGGCACACCGGATGCGCTGGCAGGTGGCGTCAAAGCGGTATGGGATGCGATTCGCGCGGTTCGTCGCACGCGTGCGCAGCCATCCAGCGGATTCGGTGGAGCGACCGTCACACCCGGCACATTGTCGATGCCGACGCTGTCGCAGATCGTCGGGCATCCGGCGACCGACAGCGGCGGTGTTGCCAAGATCACCATCGGCCGTGATGGCCACATGCACGATGCGGCGATCGGTGCCTCGATGGGCTTGACCACCTGGATCGCGTTCAGTGGCAGCGACAAGGCGGCGGCGGCCGACGGCGACGTGATCATGACGGCAGAAGAAGTCCAACCGACGTTGAAAGCGCTGCGAGCAGCCGGCTTCCACGTCGTGGCCCTGCACAACCACATGATGGGCGAGATGCCGGGTTACTTCTTCACCCACTTCTGGGCCAAGGGGCCGGCAGAGAAGCTCGCCCATGGATTCCGCGCGGTACTCGATGCGCCGTCCTCATCGGCTCGACCCCATACGCACTGAGCCTTCGCACTGCTACCCCCAACTCTGCGAGCCAGGCATCTGCCATGACGGTCCTGCCGAACAACACGATCACGGGAATGCCGGAAGCGGAGGATGCCGGATCCATGCACCGGGTGAGCCTCGCGCAGGCAACTCGGGTATGGGCGAAAATCGGCTGGCTGAGCTTCGGTGGGCCGGCCGGTCAGATCGCGGTGATGCATCGCGAACTGGTCGAACAACGACGCTGGATCAGCGAACCGCGGTTCCTGCATGCCCTCAACTACTGCATGTTGCTGCCGGGTCCCGAGGCTGCCCAACTGGCTATCTACATTGGTTGGCTATTGCATCGCACGGTTGGCGGCCTTGTCGCCGGTTGTCTGTTCGTGCTGCCCGGCGTACTGGTGCTGTCCGGCCTGAGTTTGCTGTATGCCTTCGTAGGTCAGGTGACGATGGTGGTGGCTGTCTTCTTCGGGTTGAAGGCCGCGGTGTTGGCGGTAGTCGTTGAAGCGGTGCTCCGCATCGCGCGACGTGCCCTGAAAGGCCACTTCTTCGTCGGCGTGGCCTTCGCGGCCTTCCTGGCCATTCACGTGCTCCGGCTGCCGTTCCCGTTGATTATCGCAGGGGCTGCCGTGCTGGGTGTCGTGGCGCGACGGTGGCGCCCGCGATGGTTCCCGGTCGAAGCCACTGCCGCGGGACTGGCCGGTGACGGTTACCTGATCGACCAGCTGATGCTGCGCGGCGAATTGGCCCACACCAAGCCATCACATACACGAGCGTTGCGCACTGCCGGTATCGGCCTGGCATTGTGGGCTACGCCGGTGCTGGCAGTCGTGATCCTGTTTGGGCACGCCAGCGTGCTCGCCCGCGAGGGCTTGCTCTTCAGCGAAACCGCCGTGGTGACTTTCGGCGGAGCCTACGCGGTGCTGGCCTACGTCGCCCAGCGTGTGGTGACCGACTACGGTTGGCTGTCGCCGGCGCAAATGCTCGACGGGCTGGCGCTGGCGGAAACCACACCGGGGCCACTGATCATGGTGGTGCAATTCGTGGCCTTCATGGCGGCGTTCCAGCACCAGCCCGGCATGTCGCCCTGGATTGCCGGCGTGCTCGGCTCGCTACTGACCGTCTGGGTGATCTTCGTGCCGTGCTTTCTGTTTATCTTCCTCGGGGGCCCCTACATCGAGACGCTGCGCGGGAACCGGGTACTGAATTCTGCGCTGAGTGCCGTGACGGCCGCCGTGGTGGGTGTGGTGCTGAACCTGTCGGTGTGGTTTGCGGAGCACACCATCTTCGGCGTCGTGCAAACGCTGAATGCCGGGCCTATCCACCTCGATTTACCTCAGTTGTCCACACTCAACCCTGCGGCCTTGGTGCTTGCCGCCGGAGCCATGGTTGCCATGCTTCGCTACCGCGTCGGCATGGCATGGACGCTCGGTGTCTGCGGCTGCCTTGGTGCGGCACTCCGATTGATTCAAGGTTGATGGGCAGTTGCGGGGGCGGGTGCGCGATCCGCAGCCTCCGCTGCATCCCTCGCAATTTGCCGTCAGCGCATTTCTCCCACGGTGCCGGAAGGCGCCCTCCGGAACAGGGCATAGAGAAATGGCTGGGTGGTGCCGAACGGGGTGGCGTGGCATTCCAGCGTGCTGTCGAGCAGCGTGAAGTCGTCGCCGAGTGCACGGGTGAGTCCCTCGGCGTCGTAGCGAACCGTATCCAGCCCGCTGCACTTCAGCGGACCTTGCGGACCGAACGTGGCCAGTACCGCGTGGCCGCCCGGCTTCAGGGCACGCGTCAGCTGCTGCAGGTAGTGCGCGCGTTGTTCCGCTTGGGTCAGAAAATGGAACACAGCGCGGTCGTGCCACAGGTCGTAGCGGGCCTGCGGCAGTGGTGCGTCGAGCAGGTCGGCCGCCAGCCAGGTCACCGCGTCCGCCGCCTTGCCAAGACGTTCGCGGGCGACATTCAGGGCCTCCGCGGAAATGTCGAGCACGCTGAGGTCGCGGTAGCCGCGCGCGAGCAGGTCGTCGACCAGGGTCGACGCGCCGCCGCCCACGTCGAGCACGGCGGCGCCGCGGTCGGGTGCGGCGCGCTCGATCAGCGCCAGCGAGGTATCCAGATGTGGGCGGTACCAGCTGACTGCATCCGGCGCCTTGGTCCGGTAGACCGTTTCCCAGTGCTGTTGCCGCTCGGTCATGGCGTGCCCTCCGGAATGTTGGTGACGATGGGTCAGTCGACCATGCCGTGGCTTTCGGCGGTGCCGAGCAGCTCGGGTTGCGTGGTGCCGCGCGCCCGCCGGTTCAGCAGCGGGTGCATGAACACCGCGGCGAGGATCACCGCCACGCCGGCGTAGAACCAGTCGTCCAGCTCATGCTGCTCGCCCAGCAGCACGATCGCCAGCACGATCGCGTAGACCGGCTCCAGGTTGGTGACCATCTGCGTGCCGAACGCGCTCATGTGGCGCAGCGCCACCAGCGCCAGCGTGAACGGCAGCAGGGTGCAGCCGAACGACAGCGCCAGCAGCAACAGCGCATCGTGCATACCGGGCAGCGTGAACGCCGGGCCGGCATGCGGAATGAACGGCGCGAGCAGGGTGAGGAAGACGGTGCCGGTACCCAGCTCGATGAAGGTGACCGTGAGCGGGTCGCCGTGCTCGACCAGACGCTTGTTGAGCGAGCCGAAGAACGCCACGAACAGCGCCGACAGCACGCCCACCGCGATGCCCAGGCGCATGTCGTGCGGCACGCCGCCCACCACCATCACCACGCCCGGCACCACCGCCACGCCGATCAGCAGCTCGCGCAGGTCGAACCTGCGCTTGGCGATCCACGGTTCGATGAAGGCCAGGAACACCGGCCCTAGCGCGATGCAGGTGGCGCCGACCGACGCGTTCGACAGCTTGATCGCCGCATAGAAGCTCAGCCAGTGCAGCGATACCAGCACGCCGATGCCGGCATACGCCCAGATCAGCCGCGCCGGCATCGCGCGCAAGCCGCGCCAGACCCGCGGCATCAGCAGCAGCGCCGCCACCACCAGCAGCATGCGCCACCACACCAGCGGCAACGCCGGCAGCGTGATCAGCTTGCCGAGAATCGCGGTGAAGCCCCACAGCAAGACGCAGAAGTGGATCTGCAGGCGGGCCTGGTTGACGGGTTGCATGGGGAATTCGCAGGGAACGGTGACGCAACATTCTAGCGCCCCCGGCGCCAGCACTTTGCATGTAGGAGCGCACCCTGTGCGCGATGCTTTCCGTCACGTGACGAAGAGCCATCGCGCACAGGGTGCGCTCCTACGGCGTCGTCATGGCTTTCCTTTGCCGGCCCGCATCATGGTGCCGGAGCTGCGCAGCTGCTGCAGCACGGTGCGGCAGGTGTTGTCGCCGTTGTCGCCATGGCTGGGCGCGACCAGGGCGAGCAGGGCGGCCGGGGCGGCGATTGCGCCCAGTGCGATGGCGCCGGCACCGCGCGCCAGCAGCGGGCCGGCCTGCACGCCGACGTTCGGGTTCTTCAGCGTGCCGCGGACGTACAGCGGCGAGCGCAGCGAGAACACGCGGAAGCCCTTGGTGTGCGGCTTCACGTCCAGGTCGAGTTTCTCGCTGGCGAAGTTCACCGTGCCGGTGACGTTGACCACCGCGTCGTCGGTGTCGAACACGAACAGGCGAGTGTCGAACAGGCCGTTGCCGGCGGTCAGGTCGGCGGCGGCGCAGTTGATCTTCACCGTCTTGTCGCCGAACAGCTTGCCGATGACGATGTTGGCCACGTTGAGGCCGGCGGTTTCCAGGAGGGTCTTGCTGATCGCGCCGTCGTTCATCAGCAGCTTCAGCTCGCCGTTCGCGCTGCCGAGCAGGGCGGCGACCGAGTTGCCCTGCGCATCGAGCGCGGCGTCGCCGTTGATCTCGCCGAAACTGGTGCGCATCGGTTCGAAGGTCGGGAACAGCTGCTTGAGCTTGAGATGGCGCGCATCGAGTTTCAGCAGGCCGCGCATCGGCGTGCGGCTGCCGTCGAGGGTGATGTTGCTGCGCACGGTGCCGCCGGCAAGGCCGAAGCTCAGCGGGTCGAGGTACAGGGCGCCGTTGTTCATGACCAGATGGGTGCTGAGCGAATCGATCGGCAGCGCCTCGCCGCGCACGATGCGTGCGCCGGTGAAAGTCACGTCCGCGTCCATCGCCCGCCAGCGGTCGGTGCGGAACGGTTCCACCGGCAGCAGCTTGTCGGCCGGCTGCGGCGTGGCGTCGCCGCGTTGTTCCTTGCCGGCGCGGGAGTCGGCGCCGATCAGCGGGGCCAGGTCGGCGAACTGCAGCAGCTTCGAGTGCAGGTCGCCGCTCAGCTTCGGTCGCGCACCGCCGGTGACGAACAGCAGGTTGCCGGCCAGGTCGCTGCCGCCGACACGGCCGCGGAAGCCCTGGTAGCTGTAGCGGCTGCCGTGGCGGTGCAGTTCGGCCTTCAGGTGACCCTCGGTGGCGTAGGGCGGCGTGTCGGGCAGGGTGAGGCCGGTGATCGGGTAGAGCCTGGCCATGCTGGAGCCGGAGAACCACAGGCGCACGTCGAGTGCGCCCAGGTGCAGCGGATCGGTCAGCGTGCCGACCAGCGCGATGCGGCTGTCGCCGATGCGCAGGTCGGCCTGCAGCGGAAACGGCAGGGTGGTGTCCTGCAGCGCCAGCACGGCGCCGGTTCGGCCCTTGCCGGTGAGCGGGCTACCCTGGTAGCTGCCCTCGGCGGTCCAGCCGAACTGGTAGGCCGTCGATGCCGTCGCCTGGCCGACCCGTTCCGGCGTGGCATTGTTTCCGGCCAAGGCCTTCTTCGCCGCGGCACCGACCGTCTTGCCGGCCTGCTCGCGCGCCTCGCTGGATTGCTGCACCACGATCTGCTCGTAAGGGATGGCCTCCTGCAGCGGCTCCACCACCAGCTTCAGCTTCACCCGGTTGGTGGCGTCGTCGAGCGTGATCAAGCCCTGGTCGAAGCCGATCGTGCCCAGCTGCAGCTTCCAGGCGGAGGGCGTGGTGTTTTCCGGCAGCGCGAAATCCCAGCTGGCGTGCCCCGACTTGTCGCGCTCCAGGTCGGCCGTGGGGCGCACCAGCTGCAGCGTGGGCACGTCGATGCGGTGCGCCAGCAGCGCCGGCAGCGACAGCCGGAAGCGCAGCGCGTCGAGGTGGGCGAACTGCGGCTGCGCGGCCCAGCCCGGGTTGGCGATGCTGATGTCGCGCGCGGTAAATTCGGGCCACGGCAGCCACGAGCCGGGCCAGCTGCCGTTGCGGTCGCGTTGCCAATCCACGGTCAGCGCGCCGTTGATCGCGAACGGCCGCCCGATCGCCTGGCTGACCTTGTCGCCGATGAACGGCTTCATGCGGTTCCAGTCGAACGTGGCGACCGCGATCAGCAGCACCGCGAACAGCGCCAGCAGCGTGCCCGCGATCCAACGGAGTACCTTCCAGCTGAGTACGTTCCGGCTGCGTTGCATCCGTCACTCCTGCGGCGGTTGGCCCGCGCGTCATCCGGACGCGTCGAGGCGTTGCGCCCAGTGATAGCCGCAGGGATGCAAAGGTTATGTCGTGATGGCCGGCGGCTTTCAGACCCCGTTCACGCGCGGTCGACCGGCGAACCTCGTTCGGAGTCCTGCCGCGAGCGTCGGCGGATCAGGCAGCGACCCGGCTCTCCGCCCGCCGGCTGATGCAGTACACCACCGCGGGTGGCAGGTTGAGCAGCGCGCTGCCGACCCGGTGGGCCTGCAGGTTCAGCCGTGCCAGCAGGGCCGGCGGCAGCGGACAGCGCGGGCCGTAGGTGAACTGGTAGAACATGCCGCCGCTGCGCAGCTGGCGCTCGAACACGCCGTGCACGATCGCGGCGACCTGGGCCGGCGGCATCGACAGCAGCGGCAGGCCGCTGACCACGGCGCAGGCGCGCTCGTCGCCGAACAGCGGTGCGGTATCGCCGAGCCGGGCCGCGTCCATGCGCAGGATGGTCGCCTCCGGGTAGCGCCGGCCCAGCGCATCGGCGAGGTGCGGGTCGGCCTCGACCAGGGCCAGCCGGTGCAGCGGCACGCCGCGTGCCAGCAAGGCGCGGGTCAGCGCGCCGGTGCCTGGCCCCAGTTCGATCACCGGGCCATCCAGCGCGCCCACCCGGCTGGTCATCAGCCGCGCCAGCGCGGCGCCGGACGGCGTTACCGCGCCGATGCCGCGCGGGTCGCGCAGCCAGGCGCGCAGGAAGGTCAGGGTGTCGTTCAGTGGCATGCAGTGGTTTCCGCGCTCGGCTGGAGATGCAAGGTAACCGACGCGGGTGAACAAAATGTTTGCGGCGGCGTGGTGGCATCAATGCGCCGGTTTCGCCTCGCGTACCGGCACCTCGATGCTGCACAGGTCGACCTTGCCGGCCGGCCGGGCATAGAACGCGTTGCGGCTGTTGCGTTTCGCCTCGATCAGGGCGGCGAAGCTGGCGCTGTCGGTGCGCAGCACCTCGATCGTCGGGCGCTGCTTCGCCGGGATGTCGGCGGCCAGCCGCACCGACTCGATCGTGACGCGTTGCTGCGGCTTCGCGTAGAAGCCCATCGGCTCGGGGCCGCGCGGCAGGCCGGACAGCAACGGCATGCCTTCCAGCACGCGTCCCGCGACGGCGAGGTTGCGGTCCAGCCGGCGCGGTGCCTGGCTGATCACCGCATACAGCGAGCTGCCGCTGCCGGTTTCCGGGGCCACGTCGCGCGCCACGCCGACCATGCCGTAGCAATGCGCCAACCATTCCTGCCCGCTGGCCGGGTCGCGCGCCACCGGGAAGCCTTCGCTGAAGCCCACCTCGGGCGCGTACACGTCGCCATCCGGCAGCGCCGTCCACGGCAGCTTCGGGTCGATCGCGCGGGTGAATTCCGGCGGCAGCGTCTTGCTGGCCTTGCCCAGCGGACGGAGCTTGCTCTTGTCGCCGTTGTCGTCGTCGTTCGGGTCGCCCCACTGGGTGACGAAATTGTCCTGCACCCGGATGATCGCCAGCCCGTCGAAATAATGCCCGCGCACCAGGGTGCGGATGTTCGCCGCGTGCAGCGGGGTGAAGTCCGGCGCCAGCTCGATCACCACGCGCCCGGTCGGCAGCTGCATGATCAACAAGTTCTGCGGATCCGGCGTGCGCCACTCGGCCGGTGTCGACTTGGCGAGGATTTCCTTCGCGGTCGGCGTGGGCTTGTCCTGCTCGGCGGCGACGGCAGGCAGCGCCAGCAGGCTGCTGGTCAGCGCGAGTGCGGCGATGAGATGGCGGCGAAGCATGGCATTCCCCCGGACAACGAATGGACAAGGGCTGCAACTTAGCAGAGTGCCACGGCCGGTTGGCTGGAGGCATGACTTCAGGCCCATGCACTAGTGTCAAGTTAGCACTATGGTTCACTCAACGTCATGCGGCAGTACGGGTGAGTGAAGTGGACGACAGCGCCAGCCAGTTGAAGAAGTTCCAGAAGGAGCTTTCCAGCGGCACCGTGTCGCTGGTGCTGCTGGCGGTGCTGGGGCAGTCGCGCCAGCCGATGTACGGCTACCAGATCGCCAAGCGGCTGGAAGAGATGGGTGAGGGCGTGCTGGCCGGCAAGCAGAGCGCGCTGTATCCGGTACTGCGCAACCTGGAGGCGGCCGGCCTGCTCGCCAGCGAGGTCGAGCCCTCCGTCAGCGGGCCGCCGCGCCGTTACTACCGCATCACCAAACCGGGGCGCGAGGTATTGCGCGAATGGGTCGCCGCGTGGAACGCCACCCGCGATTCCGTCGATAACGTCTTGCAAGGAGGGGTGTAATGAACGCGCCACGCACGATCGCCGAATACCTTGAACAACTGCGTGCCGCGCTGCGCGGTGCCGACCCGGCCCTGATCCAGGACGCGCTGTACGACGCCGAGGAACACCTGCGCGCCGAGCTGGCCGAACAGCCTGGCCGCGGCGAGGCACAGATGCTGGAACACGTCGTCGGCAGCTACGGCGCGCCGGACGAGGTGGCCGAGATCTACCGCGACCAGGAGATCAGGATCCAGCGCGCGCTGCGTCCGCCGCCGCCGCCGAAGCGGCGCTCGCTGGCCGGGCGCTTCTTCGGCGTCGCCGCCGATCCGCGCACCTACGGCGCGCTGTTCTACATGCTGCTGTCGCTGGCCACCGGCATCTTCTACTTCACCTGGGCGGTGACTGGGTTGTCGCTGTCGGCGGGGTTGTCGGTGCTGATCATCGGCCTGCCGTTCATCGTGCTGTTCTTCGGCAGCGTGCGCGTGCTGTCGCTGGTGGAAGGGCGCATCGTGGAGGCGATGCTGGGCATGCGCATGCCGCGCCGGCCGGTGTACCCGACCGCGGGCATGGGCCTGCTGCAGCGCATCGGCAGCATGTTCACCGACGTGCATACCTGGACCACCCTTTGCTACCTGTGGCTGATGCTGCCGCTGGGCATCGTGTACTTCACGCTGGCCGTGACCCTGCTCAGCGTGTCGGTGGCCTTCATCGGCGCGCCGCTGGCGATGCTGTTCCGCGACGGCTGGCTGTCCTGGCCGCACCAGGTCACCGTGGACTGGGGCTTCGGTCCGCACGTGCCGGGCTGGGGCGACGCGATCGCGATGTGCGCGATCGGCATCGTGCTGCTGTTCGCCACCTTGCACCTGGCGCGCGGCCTGGGTCGGCTGCACGGACATATCGCCAAGCACATGCTGGTGCCGCGCGCGGCGAGCTGACCGCGCGGTGGCTCAGACCAGTTGCAGGTCGCGCGGCCGGGCCTGCGGGAACACCGTCTGCAACTGGCTGTCCGACAGGCCCCAGAGGCGCTTGAACACGCCGCCGAACACGTCGCGGTAGTTGTTGAGCACGGGGTAATCTCGATCCTGCAGCAGGCTTTGCCGCGCGACGGCGGCCTGCTCGCCGGCGATGCGGCCGCCGTTGACTTTGCCGCCGAGCACCCAGTGCACGGTGCCGTGGCCGTGGTCGGTGCCCTTGTCGCCGTTCTCGCGGAAGGTGCGGCCGAATTCGGAGACCACGACCACCACGGTGTCGTCCCATTCGTCGCCGAGGGCGTCGGCGTAGGCGGCCAGGCCTGCACCGAGGTTCTGCAGGTTGTTGGCCAGGCCGCCGCTGACGCTGCCCTGGTTGACATGGGTATCCCAGCCGCCGACGTCGACGAAGCCCAGTCGGTACTGGTCGCGCATCAGCGTGGCGATGCGCCGGGTTTCGGCGGCGAAGTTCTTCGCGTTGGCGGCACCGCGGTTCGCCTTCGTCATTTCTTCCTGCAGATCCTTCGATACCTGCTGATGCAGCTCCAGCCCGTCGGCAGCGGCGGCGGCGAGCGGGGTGTGCTTGTACATGCCGGCGAGGATCGACGATTGTCCGGCGTCGAAGACCGGCCTGGCCACGCCGCGGAGCGAGATGTTGGGGATGTCCGCGTGGCCCTGGAAGCTCAGCGGCAGCGCATCCGTGAACGCGATGGCCGGGACGCGCGGCAGCGTGCCGGACAGGCGCGCGAGGAAGCCGCTGCGGAAATCGCTGCGCCGTGCGACCGGTTCGCCGGATTCGATGTTGTCCTGGGTCTCGAAATGGCTGCGCGAAAGGTCGTCGGTGCCGGCGAACGGCACGAACGCGATTTGTTTGCGCTGCCACAGCGGGTAGATCGAGTCGCGCAGGACCGGGTTGAGGCCCCAGTCCGCGTCCAGTGCGATCGCGCTGTCCGGGTTGCCGGCATCGGGCCTGGCGATCGCCAGGGTCGGGCGCGATTCGTAGTAGAAATCGCTGCCGTACGGCACCAGCAGGTTGTTGCAGTCGTAGCCGCCGCGCAGGAACACCAGCAGGAAGCGCGGCGAACCGGCCGGCGCGGCGAACAACCTGCCGGAAAACGACAGCGCCGGGACGGCGGCGGCAGCGCTGGCGGCGGCGAACAGGAATTCACGGCGGTTCATGGGATGCCTCGGCGGGTTGCAGGGAGGGTGGCTGGACGGCATGCGCGGCGGTCAGCGGTAATTGAAGTCCGGCGACGACAGCAGGTAGGTGTTCCACTCCTGCTGCGAGGTCGCCTTGCCCAGCGCCGCGCGGGTGCCGGCGGAGAGGCCGGGCTCGATCGCTTCGTAGTAGAGCCGGGTGGTCAGCATCGGGAAGCCGGCGTTGACCTTGGGGCTGCCTTCCGGGCGGAACAGCTGGTTGTTGCCGGTGCCGATCGCGCGGGCGATTTCGAAGCGTTTGGCCATCTGGCCGGAGCTGCTCCAGCCGGCGGAATCCAGCGGCCAGCCGTCCGGCGTGGGGCGGCCGAACGGCGGCTCGCCCATCTGGCTGAGCCAGTTGACCAGCGGCCGCGCGTTGGCGATCGGCTGGCCGTCGTAGGCCAGCCGCATGGCCGACACCACGAACCGGGTCGGATCCTTGAACTTCCCGCCGCTCCCGTCGAACTCCACCGAGGTCAGCATGGTGCGCATCACGGCGGCAATGTCGCCGCCGCTACGCTGGAAGGTGGCGGCCATCTTCGCCACCAGCGACGGCGGCGGATCGTCGGCGACGAAATATCCGGCGAGCTGGCGCGAGATGAATTGCGCGCAGGCCGGCTGGCGCGCGATCAGGTCCACCGCCTGTTCCACTTCGTGGAAACCGCTGCCCCTGATGCGCTGGCCGAGGAACACCTTGTCGCTGAAATCGTGGCGTGCCGGGTTGAACTCGAACAGGCCACGGCGCACGACCAGCGCCTGCATGCGCGGATTGAAGCGGCGCGGCCGGTCCTCCAGCGGGGCCAGCCCCGACCCGGTCAGGATCAGCGCCAGTTGCTGCACGTCCTGCTGGGTATAGCCCGAACCGACGCCCAGCGCATGCAGTTCCATCAGCTCGCGCGCGTAGTTCTCGTTGACCTTGCCCCTGGCGTTCTGCGCGTTGTCCAGGTACTCGAGCATGGCCGGGCTTTCCAGCGTGGCCAGCAGCAGGTCCCTGAACTTGCCCAGCGCGTGCGGGCGGATGGTTTTCCCGGCGTAGTCGGCGACGACCCAGCGTACCCGCCCCTTCGCCGCGTACACGCTGAAATGGTTGAGCCAGAACCACACCAGCTGTTCCTTGAGCTGATCGCTGCCGTAGACGGCGCGCAGCAACTCGGCCTGCTGCGCCTGCAGCGCCAGGTTCTGGCCGTGTTCCTGCAGGGCCTTCTTCGCCGCGATCTTGTCGTCGCCGTCGGGCATGTCCCGGATGCGTTGCTGCTCGTCGCGCAGTTGCGCCACCAGTTGTGCGGCCGGCGTGTTGATGGCCTCGTAGCTGCCGATCAGGCCCGCGACGGGCGCGGGCAGCGTATCGGACCCGCCGGCGGCGAGCTGCCGGTCGAGGTAACGGGCGCGGCCGAGTTCGCGGTAGCTGGCCGCCTGTGCCGAGTCGATGCCGAAGCTGATCCGTTGCAGCCAGGCGATATCGTCACGGTGCAGCGGCTGGCCGTGAAGGTTGCCGGGCGCCGCGAGCGGCGCGGTTGCATCGGCGCCGCGGTCGGGCCGGGCCTGCGCACCGCACGCCGACATGGCAAGGGAGATCAGCGCGTACAGCACAAGCCGCGGCACGCGTGAACGTGGTGAAGGCGGGGTCGCCGGCGGACGATGGAGCAGTGGCGTTGGCTGCATGCGGAACATTCCAGGCAGTGCACGGCAGGGATGGGCAACGGCGATGCCACAGTGTCAACGCACGCGGGCGGCATCCGATGACGGCGGGCAAGTTTTTCGCCGGTGCGTTGGGCCGGGATTCATGCATCGGCACGAAGGCATCGGTCGATCCGCGATAACTTGCGGGCGGCCCGGAGGATGGTGCGCCGCCAGGCCTGCCGCCGGTTACCATGCCGCCTTTGCCGGAGCGGGCCGATGCCGAAGACCTACGATCGCGACTATTTCGACAAGTGGTACCGCGACCCGCGGCACGCGGTCGGCTCGCCGGCGGAGCTGAAGCGCAAGGTGGCGATGGTGGTGGCGCAGGCCGAGTACTACCTGGGGCGGCCGGTGCGCAACGTGCTCGACGTGGGTTGCGGCGAGGCGACCTGGCGCGCGCCGCTGCGCGCGCTGCGGCCGGGCATCGCGTATCGCGGGCTGGACGCCAGCGAGTACGTGGTGGCGCGCTACGGGCGCAGCCGCCAGATCGGCCTGGCCCGTTTCGGCCAGCTGGAGCAACTGCGCTTCGACAGCCGCTTCGACCTGATCGTGTGCACCGACGTGCTGCACTACCTGAAGCCGGCGGAGATCCGCGCCGGCCTGCAGGGCCTCGGCGAGATGCTCGAAGGGGTGGCGTTCCTGGAGGTGTTCACCAGCCGCGACGACGTGGCCGGCGACCACCACGGTTTCGTGGCGCGCGCGCCGGCGTGGTACCTGCGCGAGTTCGGCAAGGTGGGCTTGCTGCCGTGCGGCTCGCACTGCTACCTGGGGCCGCGGCTGGAGCGCCACATCGCGGCACTGGAGCGGGCGCAATTGCCGGCCTGATACCCCCCGGGTTGCAACGTGTGTAGGAGCGCACCCTGTGCGCGATGCTCTTGGCTCACATCGACATCAGAGCATCGCGCACAGGG
>NZ_JBYTCN010000015.1:0-82773 GCF_058790335.1 Rhodanobacter sp. FW101-FHT13A11
CCCCTCCCCCCCCCCCCCCCCCCCCCCCCCCCCCCCCCCCCCCCCCCCCCCCCCCCGGGCTCCTACCGAGCGATGCGCGGCGCGGCGGTTAGCAAGGGATGGGTTCAGCCCTTCACGCTGCCCAGCAGCAGCCCCTGCAGGTAGTAGCGTTGCAGCGACAGGAACAGCAGCAGCACCGGCAGTACGGTGACCACCGAGCCGGCCATCATCAGTTCGCTGTCCTGCGCGTGCTCGCGCGCCAGCGAGGCCAGCCCGATCGGCAGCGTGTAGTGCTCCTGCCCGGTCAGCACGATCAGCGGCCACATGAAGTCGTTCCACGCGGCGAGGAAGCTGAAGATCGCCAGCGTCGCGATGATCGGCTTCAGCAGCGGCAGCACGATCCGCGCGAAGATGCGCCATTCGCCGGCGCCGTCGATGCGCGCCGCCTCCAGCAGCTCGTCGGGGATGCTGCGCGCGTACTGGCGCACCAGGAAGATGCTGAACACGGTGGCCATCGCCGGCATCACCACGCCGGCGTAGCTGTTGACCAGACCCGCGTACTTCAGCAGCAGGAACAGCGGCAGCATCGCCACCTGGGCGGGGATCACCAGCGCGCCCAGCAGCGCGCGGAACAGCCGCTCGCGGCCGGCGAAGCGCAGCTTGGCGAAGGCGTAGCCGGCCATCAGGTTGAAGACCAGCGAGAGCGCGGTGATCGCGCCGGACACCAGCAGGCTGTTGAGCAGGTAGCGGCCCATGCCGGCGCGCAGGAACAGCTCGCGGTAGTTCGCCCAGCCGGGATGCGCCGGCAGCAGCGGCGGCGGCAGCGCGCCGGCCTCGCCCGGCGCCATGAACGACACCGACAGCATCCACAGCAGCGGGAACAGCGCCACCGCCGCCAGGCCGATCAGCAGGCCGTTGACCAGCGCCTTCGCCAGCCGCGGGCTCATGCCGGCCCTCCATCGGGATGTTCCCCGCGCCGCGCCAGCCTCAGCATCAGCGCGGTCACCGCGAACATGATCACGAACAGCAGGAACGCCACCGCCGAGGCGGTGCCGAGGTTCCACCACTTGAAGCCCTCGTCGTACATCAGGTACAGCACGCTCACCGTGCTCTGCAGCGGGCCGCCCTCGGTCATCACGTAGGGTTCGGCGAACAGCTGGAAGTAGCCCGACACGGTGAGGATGCCCACCATCAGCAGGGTCGGCCCGAGCATCGGCAGGGTGATGTGGCGGAACTGCCGCCAGTTCGATGCGCCGTCGATGCGCGCGGCCTCGTACAGCTCCGGCGGGATCGCCTGCAGCCCGGCCAGGAAGATGATCATGTTGTAGCCGAAGTTCTTCCACACCGCGAACAGGATGATGGTGGGCATAGCCCAGTGCGGATCGCCCAGCCAGTCGACCGGGTGGATGCCGGCGAGGCCCAGCACGTAGTTCGCCATGCCGTACCGGGTGTTGAACAGGTAGCGCCAGATCACCGCCACCGCCACCACCGTGGTCACCACCGGCGCGAACAGCGCGGTGCGGAACAGCGGCTTGCAGCGCGCCAGCGGCGAGTTCAGCAGCAGCGCCGCGCCGAGCGAAGCACCCATCGACAGCGGCACGCCCGCCGCCACGAAATACACCGTGTGGCCCAGCGCCGACCAGAACAGCGGCCGTTGCAGCAGCTCCCAGTAGTTGCCCAGCGCCACGAAGCGCAGGTTGTGCAGGTCGGCCAGCGCGTAGAGGTCGTAGTCGGTGAGGCTGAGGATGAGCGCGCCCAGCACCGGCAGCAGGAAGAACACGCCCAGCACCAGCAGCGCCGGAGCGAGAAACAGCCAGGCGGCGCGCGGCGGGTTCATGGCGGGTGCTCCCGGGGCTGCTCGGGCGCGGCATGGTCGAGCACCCAGCGGCGTTTGGCCAGGATCGCGTCGGCGCGGCGGTCGATCTCGGCGGCGGCCTGGTCGATCGTCAGCCGGCCGGCGATCGCCTCGGCGGCGACCAGCTGCATCTCGTTGGCGATGCGCTCCCATTCCGGCACCGCTGGCGTCGGCCTGACGTGTTCGAGCTGTTCGCGGAACGCGCGCAACTTCGGGTCGTCGCGCAGCGCGCCGCCCTGCCACGAGCTGCGCCGCGGCGGCAGGTCGCCGAGCAGGGCGTAGAAGCGCTGCTGCACCGCCGGCTGCGACAGGTACTCGATCAGCTGCCAGGCGGCGTCCTGCTGCTTCGAGGCGCGGAAGATCACCAGGCTGGAACCGCCGGCGGCGCCGACGCCGGCGATGCGCGGTCCGGGCAGCGGCGCGGTGGCCCAGTCGTCCTGCTGCGCGGCCGGCAGGCGCGAACGGAACTCGCCGATGTTCCACGGGCCGGACAGGTAGAACGCGTACGTGCCGCGGCCGAATTCCGTCCACGGGTTGCCGGCTTCGACGTTGCTGATCGGCGGCGCCTGGTGCAGCCGGAACGTGTCGACGTAGAACGCCAGCGCACGCTTGAAGCCGGCACTCTCGAAGTTGCCGTAGCGGTCGCCGTCGCGCAGCAGCGGGTCGGGTTGCTGCAGCGCCAGCGACATCAGCTGTTCGTACTCGTTGGTCGGCAGCAGGATGCCGTAGCGGTGCCGCGGCGGGTCGCTCAGCGCGGCGAGCTGGCGCCGCCACTCTTCCCAGTTGCGCGGCGGGGCGTGGAAGCCGGCCAGCTTGAGCAGGTCGCGGCGGTAGAACAGCAGCCGGGTGTCGACGTACCACGGCACGCCGTACAGCGTGCCGTCGATCACGTTGGTGGCCCAGATGCTGGCGAAGTAGTCGTCCGGCTGCACCACTGCGGAGCGGTCCACGCGCGCCTGCAGCGGTTCCAGCGCGTGCAGCGCCGCCAGCTCGGGCAGCCAGGTGTTGCCGAGCTGGCTGAGGTCTGGGGTGGAGCCGCCGGCGATCGCGGTGAGCAGCTTCTGGTGCGCCGCGGTCAGCGGCAGCTGCTGCACCCGCACCCGGATGTCCGGGTGCGCCTGCTCGAATGCCGGCAGCAGCTGGACGATCGCCTCGCCCTCGCGGCCGATCGTCCACAACACCAGCTCGTGCCCGCCGGCCGCCGGCCGCGCGCAGCCGCCGAGCAGCGCGCCGGCCAGGGCGAGTGCGGCCAGCCGCAGGCCGCGGCGCATCGCGGATGCGCGCGGCGATCGCTGCGGGCGGCCGCCTCGCCTCATCGGGCCAGCGCCGGCGCGTCCAGCCAGCCGCCGGTGAAGCCGGCGCGCTCGAGTCCCTTGCGGATGTACGGGTTCTTCTTCATCACGTTCCACACGAAGCCGTTGCGCCAGTTTTCGGTCATCAGCACGATCGGGCCCTGGTCGATGCCCAGCTGCAGGCTGTCGACCCAGCCCAGCCCGGGCACCAGTCTGCCGGTGCGCAGCGTGGTGGGAGTGTGGAAGCTGGGGTTGAAGGCGTCGACGAAGCCGTGGTCGTCGTAGATGTATTTGCCGTAGCGCTGCTTCATGGTCGCAAGCGCGGGGATCACGATCTCCGGTGCGAACGCGATCGAACCGGCCGCGGCGGTCGGCGCGATGGTGCCGTCGTCCGAGATGTAGTCGAGTCCGGCACCGCGGGCGGTATAGCCGTGGAACGTGCGCTCGCCGTCGACACCCTTCACGACCAGGCCGCCGGGGCCGTTGCTGGCGGTGAGGCCCCACACGTTGGCGCCGTAGCCGGTCCAGTGGCCGGGGTTGGCGATCGCGTAGCTGCGCTGCGCGTAGGTCGCGCGGCGGCTGTTCTCGAAATAGTCGAGGTCGTGCTCGCGGCTCCAGGCGTCGCGGATGCCGCGGAAGTCGATCCAGCTCTGGCTGTACTGGTGGCCGAACATCGGCGCGAAATTGAGGAAGGTCTGGCCCTGGAAGGTGCCCCAGGTGAGGTGGTTGGTGGACAGCCAGGCCGTCCATGCCTCCGGCCCGACCGGGTGGGTCGGCGAGCCGAGCGCGAGGATGTAGACCAGCATGCCTTCGTTGTAGCCCTTCCAGTCGGACGGGATGAACCGGCCGCCAGGGGTCCAGCCCATGCTGATCAGCGGCTTGCGCGGCTGCATCCAGGGCCAGTCGACGCGGCGGTAGATCGTGTCGGCGAGCTGGCGGATCTCGCCTTCCTGCGGCGTGTCGCGGTCGTAGTACGACTGCGCGAACAGCACGCCGCCGAGCAGCAGGGTGGTGTCCACGCTGGACAGCTCGGTCCAGCGCGCGAAGCGCCTGCCGCTGTGCATGTCGAGGAAGTGGTAGAAGAAGCCGTGGTAGCCGCTGGCGTCGTCCTCGCTGGCGTCCTGCGGCGCGTCGGCGAAGAAGCGCAGCAGGGTCAGGGTGCGCGCCACCGCCTGGTCGCGCGTGATGTAGCCGCGCTCGACGCCGATGCCGTAGGCGGTCAGGCCGAAGCCCACCGCGGCGATCGAGGAGAACGACTGGCCCGGCCAGGAGTCGGGTATCAGCCCGGTCTTCGGATCCGCACTCTGCCAGAACCAGTCGAAGCTGCGCCGCTGGAGGTCGTCGACCAGCGCCTGCTGCCGCGCCGGCAGGTCGGCGTAGCCCGGGCTCGGTGGCCGCGCCGCGGCGGGCGGCTGCCAGCCGGCACCGAACGCCAGCAGGGCGGCGAAGGCGACGGTGCGCAGGATCCGGAAGGACTTGGACATGCTGAAGCGCTCTCTCTTGCGGGGAGGGGGCCAATGCGGCCGTGGCGCGATAGCCGCCACGGCCGGGGGAGTTCGTCAGGCGGTCATCGCCGGCGCCGTGCAGCAGCGGTTGATGAAGGCCTGGTGTGCCGGCATCACCTCCACGCAGCTGGCGACCACGTGGCCGACGCTGGCCATGAACCCGGCCAGCTCCGCGTCGGGCATCTGGTCGACCAGCGGGTGGTAGCTCCGCGGCGCGATGCGCTGGCCCAGCATCACCTGCACCCAGCTCGGGGTCGCGAACATCTCCTCGCCATCGCGGAAGAAGCGCCCGCTGTCTCGGAACAAGCGGATGTTGTCCGCCAGCTGCGGCGGGATCGACATCGTGCGGCACTGGTTCCAGAACGGCGTGTCGTCGCGCTCGGTGGCGTGGTAGTGCAGGATCAGGAAATCGCGGATGTGCTCGTACTCGAAGCGCGACTGCGCGTTGTAGCGGTCGATCAGCACCGGGCTGAAATCGCGTTGCGGGAACAGGTTGAGCAGCCGCGCGATGCCGGACTGGATCATGTAGATGCTGGTCGACTCCAGCGGCTCCATGAAGCCGCCGGCCAGGCCCAGCGCGACCACGTTGCGGTTCCAGGCCTGCCGGCGCACGCCGGTGGTGAAGCGCAGCAGCCGCGGCTCGCCCATCGGCTCGCCGTCGAGGTGGCCGAGCAGGGTGGCGGCCGCCTCGTCGTCGCTGACGTGGGCGCTCGAATACACGTAGCCGTTGCCGGTGCGGTGCTGCAGCGGGATGCGCCACTGCCAGCCCGCCGGCCGCGCCGACGCGCGGGTGTACGGCGTCGGCGGGCCGACCTTCTCGCAGGCCACCGCCAGCGCGCGGTCGCACGGCAGCCAGTGGCTGAAATCGAGGTAGCCGGTGTGCAGCGCCTGCTCGATCAGCAGGCCGCGGAAGCCGGAGCAGTCGATGAACAGCTCGCCCTCGATGCGCTCGCCGCTTTCCAGCACGATCGCCTCGACGAAGCCGTCGTCTCCCCGCAGCACGGTCTGCGCCACCTTGCCCTCGGTGCGCCGCACGCCGCGCTGTTCGGCGTAGCCGCGCAGGAAGCGCGCGTAGCGGCCGGCGTCGAAATGGTAGGCGTAGGCGACGTTGGCCAGCGGCGATCCCGGCGGCGCGTCGCTGGCCGACGGCATGAAGCGGCCGCGCGGCGCGGCCACCGTGTTCAGCGAGTACGCGCCGATCTCGTCGGCCTTGCCAGCCTGGCGCGCCTTGATCCAGTACTGGTGGAACGGCAGCAGGCCGACGTCGTGGCCGATCGAGCCGAAGCCGTGCACGTAGCTGTCGCCGAGCCGGCCCCAGTCGTTGAACTGCACGCCGAGCTTGAACGTGCCCTGGGTGTTGCGCACGAACTCGACGTCGTCGATGCCGAGCAGGTTGTTGAACAGCTTGAGGTGCGGCACGGTGCCCTCGCCCACGCCGACCGTGCCGATCTCCTCCGACTCCACCAGGCGGATCGAGCAGCCGGCATCGAGCACCTTGGCGAAGGCGGCGGCGGCCATCCAGCCGGCGGTGCCGCCGCCGACGATGACGATGTTCCTGATGCGCGGATCGGTCATGGGGAACCTGTGACAGGGTCGGGTGAAAAAGCAAAGCCCGCGAGGGGAGCGGGCTTTGCGGTGCTGCCTCTATCGTCGCCTCGATGCCACCGGGGATGGCGTCAGAACTTCATGCCGATCGTGAGTTTCAGCGTGCGCGGCACGAAGGTGATGTTGCCGGTCGGGTTGTACATTGCGGGGTTCGGGTTCGCCACGCCGTTGGAACCCCAGTTGACCAGGACGTCCGTGTAGTTCCTGAAGTTGAAGACATTGAGCACGTCGAAGCGGCCGTAGAGCTTGAGGCCGTGGCCGAGGTCGAAATCCTTGGTCGCCTGGAAGTCGATGTCGCGATAGCCGAACACCTTCCCGCCGACCAGGAACTTGCCGTTGCCTCCCGGCGTGGCCGCCATCGGGGTACAGCCGCTGCCGTTCGGATAGGTCACGCCGTAGCAGGCGATGCCGTTGAACGGGAGCGGCGTGGCCAGGGTCAGCTTGGCCGACAGCGTGATGCCCCACGGCACGTCGATCGTGCCGGTGGCGACGAAGCGGTGCCGGGCGGCGGCGTTGGAATCGATGAACGGGTACTGCTGGATCGTCGCCTCGTCGAACGAGTAATGCTCGTTGACGTCCCGGTTCTGCTTCGCCCGCGTATAGGTGTAGGCGAACGTGGTGCCCCAGCCGGATTCCTTCGTGTACGGCTTGTCGGCCGACAGCAGCAGCTGGGTGGTGCGCGTGGCGATGCCGTTGTTGCCGATGATCAGCCCGCCGAAGCCCGGTACGCCGTTGCCCCACGGCTGGCTGCCGTTCTTGAAGAACGCGCCGTCCGGATAGCGGTTGCCCAGGGTGAACGCGAAACCGTCGTGGCTGAGGATGCGCGAGATCGCCGCGCTGGTGTTCCAGTCGCCGATCTTGTTGCGCATGCCGAGGCTGAATTGGTCGGAATACGGCGCCTTCAGGTGGTTGTTGATCGCATCCACCTCCTGGCCGGTGTTGCTGGAGGCGACCAGCGCCTGCAGCGCGGCGAGGTTGTTCTGGTACTTCGGATCCCAGGCGAAGCAGGGCGAGCTGTTGTTGTGGCACAGTCCGGTGACGGGGTCCTGGAAATACACGGTGAGCTGCGGCAGCGAGGACTTGGTCTGCTCCAGCTGCAGGTAGTCGTACAGGTCGCGGTCGTAGGCGCGGCCGGCACCGCCGAAGATCACGTGCTGCTCGTCGGCATCGAGGTCGTAGGAGAAGCCCAGCCGCGGCTGGATCTCGCCCTTGTACGCCTTGCGGTTGTGGCCGTTGCTGATGTAGTCGTTGAGGTTCACGCCGCCCAGGGCCAGGGCCTGGGCATAGGTCTGCCCCGCTGGTGCGCTCGGGTCGGGGTTCGGGCTGTTGAAGGCGGCGATCACGTTGGCCGGCGTGACGTAGTTGAGGTAGGACGGGTTCTTCTCGTAGTCCCAGCGCACGCCGAGGTTCAGCGTGAGCTTGTCGTTGACCGCCCAGTCGTCCTGGATATAGGTGCCGAACTGCTTGTCGCTGGACCGGGCCACCGGGTTCAGGCCGGGCACCGGGTTGGGGAAGAACACCTTGTACGGCGTCGCCGCGGTGCCGGTCGGATCGACGTTGTAGGTGAACTGCGGGTTGCTGTTGCCGGCGTCCTGCGCGTTCAGGTCCACCTTCTTGTACTTCACGCCCATCTTGATGACGTGGTCGCCGTGCCAGGTGAGGTCGTTGAACGTCAGGTCGTCCTGGATCGCCGGGCCCTTCTGGCCCTTCTTCTGCGTTGCCAGCGCATTCGCCGAACCGGTGATCAGGATCGTGGCGTCCTGCTGCGGCGCCCAGGTGTAGGCCGCGCCGTCGGCGAAGTGCAGCGGGGTCGGGTTGTTGTAGGCGTTCTCGTGGGTGAACAGGAGTTCGTTGAAGTACGAGTTGCCGCTGTGCTGCCAGCGCGCCGCGATGCGCGTGTCGCGGTTGATCACGTCGATGCCGGCGGAGGCGGCGGTCTGGTTGCCGATGTTGTCGTACTGGCCTTCCTTGCGCAGCTGCGCGCTCAGCTCGAAGCGGTCGCGGTCGGTCGGCTCCCAGTCGATCTTGCCGAAGTAGAGGTCTTCGTTGAACGGCAGGTCGGCCGGGCCCAGCTGCGCGGAAGCGCCGGCCGGCAGGAACGCGGCGGTGCCGGTGACGCCCGGCGTCACCGTGATCGGCGTATCGAACTTCTTCGCCTCGTAGGTGAAGAAGAAATGCATCTGATCCTTGATGATCGGGCCGCCGATCGCGAAGCCGTACTCCTTCTCGTGCGACTTGGTCTTCTTGCCCGCGTCGTTCTCCGAAGGCGTGCGCGCACGCATCGAATCGTTGGTGTAGGTGCCGAAGACCTCGCCGTGGAACTCGTTGGTGCCGGACTTGGTGTCGGCGGTGACCGCGGCGCTGGAGATCTGGTCGTACTCGGCCTTGTAGTTCGAGGTGATCACCTTGTACTCGCCGATCGCCAGCTGCGGGAACGGGTTGCCCTGGCTGGAGAACTGGCCGCTGACGCCGCCTTCCTTGACGTAGCTCTTCTGGCCGACGCCGTCGATGTAGACGTTGACCGAGCTGTTGTTCTGCGCGCCGCCGCGCAGCGAGGTGTGGCCCGAGGAGTCGACGTTGAACACCATGCCCGGCACGGTGTCGGCGAACTCCAGGAAGTTGCGCGAGACCTGCGGGATCGTGTTGATCTGGTGCAGCGAGATCGTCGAACCCAGTTCGGAGGTCTTCACTTCCGTCAGCGTGGCCGCGCTGACCGTGACGCCGGAGAGCGTGGTCGCGTTCGCCGTCGACGCGGCCGGTGCCGCGGCGGTCAGGTCCAGCGTGGCGGTCGAAGCGACCGTCAGGGTGACCGTGCGTGCGGTGCCCGGACCGGCGTCGACCTGGTAGGTGCCGGGCGGCAGGCCGACCAGCGTGTAGCCGCCGTCCGCCCCGGCGGTGGTGCGCCGGGTGGAGCCGGTGGCGACGTTGCGCGCGGTGATCGTGGCGCTGGCCGCGGCCTTGCCGCGCAGGTTGGCGTCGGAGGACTGTGCCCACGACAGCATCGGCGCGCCGGCCACCGCGATCACCGTGGCGTTGATCAGGCTTGCGAGCAGCTTCTTTCTGAGTTGCATTGGTGTGTTCATGCTTTCCCTCCCGTACCGGATGACCGATTCCCCGAAGTTGAAACAGCGTTTTTTGGAGCGTGCTCGTGCGGCGCGGCTTGCCGGTCGCCGCCGCAGGTGGCGCGGGCGACGATCTCGCAGGCGAGCGTGTGGCTGGATGGCGTGGCGTGCTTGGGGTCTTCCAGCAGCGCGGCCAGCTGTTCGAGCGCGCTGCGGCCGAGGTCGGCGATGCGCACGCGCACCGTGCTGAGCGGCGGGGTGACGTAGCGCGCGATCGGAATGTCGTCGAAGCCGGCCAGCGCGATGTCGCCCGGCACGTCCACGCCGGCCTCCTTGAACGCATACAGGCAGCCCACCGCCATCATGTCGTTGGCCGCGAACACGGCCTGCGGCCGCGGCTTGCGTGCCAGCAGCTGGTGCCCGGCGCGGTAGCCGGCCTCCTCGTTGAAATCACCCGCCACCACGTCCAGCGGTGCATGCGGCGCGTACTTCGCCATTGCGGCGCGGTAGCCGAGTTCGCGCTGCTGCGCATCGAAGTTGTCGGCCGGGCCGGCGATGAAGGTCACGCCGGAATGGCCGGCCTGCAGCAGGTGCCGCACCATCGCGTAAGCGCCGCCGTAGTTGTCGACGTTGAGCACCGCGTACGATTTGCTTTTCACCGCGCTGTTGAGCAGCACGGCCGGCACGCTGGCCGGGAGGTTGCTGCGTAGGAAGGCGGCGTCGACATGGTTGGACAGGATCAGCATGCCGTCGACCCGACCCTGCATCGCGCGCAAGGCGGTGGCGGCATCCGCGGCCCCGTCGTGCGAACTGGAGACCAGCAGGTGCAGGCCGCGCGCCCGGGCGGCCTGGTCGATGCCGCGGATCAGCTCCGAGAAGAATTCGCCGTGCAGATCCGGCAGCAGCGCGCCGATGGTATGCGTGCGCCGGGTGATCAGGCTGCGGGCCGCCGCGTGTGGCACGTAACTGAGGCGGGTGGCCACGTCGCGGATGCGCTGGGCGGTTTCGGCCGTGACGCCGCCGCCACTGTTCAACGCGCGCGACACCGAGGCCACGGAAACACCGGCCTCACGCGCCACGTCTTTGATCGTCACTGTCGCCATGTGAGTTGCCCCGAGCACCGAACTCCACTGCGGCGACAACGTAATCGTTTTCATAAAGCGTTGTAAAGCGTCCGCTAACAAGGCTTCTGCTGCGCCGCAAAAGGTTTATGCAAACGTTTTCATGGACGAGCCGGGCAAGTGGCTGGCCGAGCGGAAAACGTACGGTCCGATCGGGTGGATCGCGTTATGGCAATGCAGCAAGCCGTGGATGAGGCGGGTGCCGGATCGGAACGGATGAACGGTATTTGTGGACGACGTCGCAATCCGGGTCGTTTTTGCCTGTTGTTAAAAATTTCTCCCTGTCGTTAAATCAGGGTTAATCTATGTACGCTCAGTCGACTGTATCCTCAAGTTGTCGCTGTAGCGAAGAAATATTCATCAAGTGGCTGATTTGCATACCATGACCCTGCTGTCGACCCTGCTGCTGCTGTCCGCCGTGCTGATCATCAGCGCGGTCAGGCGCGTGCCGGCCGGGCAGGTCTACAGCCTGTACCGCCACGGCAAGCTGGTACGCGTGCTGCAGTCGGGTACGCATCTGGTGTTGCCGCTGCTTGATCGGGTCGCACACAAGATCGACCTGGCCGGGCAGACCCTGCGTTTCGAGGAGCTGCTGGCCGATGCGCACGACGTGCGCGGCACGGTGTACTGGCAGGTGCTGGAGCCGGAGCGTGCCGACGCGGTGTTCGAGCAGGTCGACCAGCTGATCCGCCGCGGCGCGCAGGAAGCCCTGCGCAGCGAGCCGGCGGCCGTTCGCACCGACCGTCGCGACCTGGGCGCGCGGGTGAAGCAGTCATTGAACAGCGCGCTGCGCGAGCGCGGCATGATGGTGACCCGGGTCGACCTCGAGGTCGCCTGAGCACGACACGCGCCAGGGCGCCCGAGAGCGCCCGCGCCACAGGGGATTTGCAAGTCTTCGGCCCGCCATCCGGCGGGTTTTCTTTGGCCGGGGCTGGCAAGCCCGGCAGGTGCCGCGGATACTTTGCGCCCCATTCCCCGAGTGAGCCCATGACCACCCGCGCCGCCTTGCAGACCCGACTCGAACAAGGCATCACCGCGCTGGGCCTGGCACTGCCGGCCGACGCGGTGCCGCGGCTGCTCGACTACCAGGCCCTGCTGGAGCGCTGGAACGCGGCCTACAACCTCACCGCGGTGCGCGATCCGGCGGAGATGGTCACGCGCCACCTGCTCGACTCGCTGGCGATCCTGCCGTATGTGCGGGGCCAGACCCTGGCCGACCTCGGCACCGGCCCCGGCCTGCCCGGCATCGTGCTGGCGATCGCCGCGCCAGGGCGGGAGATTTTGCTGGTCGATTCCAACGGCAAGAAGGTGCGCTTCCTGCGCGAGGCGATCCGCGCGCTGAAGCTGGATGGCGTGCGCGCGCTGCAGTCGCGGGTGGAAGAGGTCGAAGGCCGGTTCGACTGCATCACCGCGCGCGCGTTCGCCAGCCTCGCCGACATGCTGGACTGGGGCGGCCACCTGCTGGCACCGGACGGGATCTGGCTGGCGATGAAGGGCAAGCGGCCGGACGACGAGCTGCCGGGCATCCCGGCCGGGTTCGAACTGCGCGGCACGCATGAACTGGCGGTGCCGGGGTTGCCGGCCGAGCGCCATCTGCTGGTGCTCGGGCGCTCGATTTTGTAGGAGCGCACCCTGTGCGCGATGCTCTGATGTCGACACGAGCCAAGAGCATCGCGCACAGGGTGCGCTTCTACTCGTCCAGCACGCTGCCGTTGCTCTCGATCACCTGCGCGTACAGCTTTGCGGTGGCCTTCGGCGTGCGCTGCTGGGTGGCGAAGTCGACGTGGTACAGGCCGAAGCGCTTGGAGAAACCCAGCGACCACTCCAGGTTGTCCAGCAGCGACCAGGCGTAGTAGCCCTTCAGGTTCACCCCGGCCGCGATCGCCCGGTGCAGCGCCTTGAGGTGGCGGCGCAGGTAGTTCGTGCGCAGCGGGTCGTCCAGCACCTCGGCCTCGGCCACCGGCGGGTCGTAGAACGCGGAGCCATTTTCGGTGATGTACAGCGGGATGTCGCCGTAGCGCTGCTTGAACCAGGTCAGCGTGTCGGTGAGGCCCTGCTCGAACACTTCCCAGCCGGTCTCGGTGTAGGTCTTGTTCGGCTGGCGCACCGGCGAGGCTTTCAGCGGGTACTGGTTCGGGTCGTGCCTCACCACGGCGCGGGTGTAGTAGTTGATGCCGACGAAGTCGACCGGCTGCTTGGTCAACTCGAAGTCGTCCGCGGGGAAATCCGGCCACGCGTCGCCGAAGATTTCCTTCAGCTCGGGCGGGTAGCTGCCGAGCAGGGCCGGGTCGGCGAACTGCTGGTTCATGTAGGCGTGCGCGCGGCGGGTGGCGGCGAGATCCTCGGCGCTGTCCGAGTGCGGGTACTTCGGTTCGATGTTGAACACCACGCCGATCTCGTGCTTGCCGTGCGCCCGATACGCCTGGATACCGGCGCCGCTGGCGCGCATCAGGTTGTGCGCGGCGAGCGGCGCCTCGTACTTGCTGCGATGGCCGGGCGCCAGCGCGCCGTGCAGGTAGCCGCCGTCGGTGACCACCCACGGTTCGTTGAGTGTGGACCAGCGCGGCACGCGATCGTCCAGCGCCTTGAACATCACCTCGGCGTACTCGGCGAACCAGTGCGCGATGTCGCGGTTGAGCCAGCCGCCGCGGTCGTCCAGCGCCGCCGGCAGGTCCCAGTGGAACAGCGTGGCGTTCGGCGCGATGCCGTTTTCCAGCAATTGATCCACCAGCCGCGAGTAGAAATCCAGCCCCTTCGGATTGACCCGGCCGGTGCCCTCGGGCAGCACGCGCGCCCAGTTGACGCTGAAGCGGTAGCCCTTCAGGCCCAGCGCCTTCATCAGCTGGACGTCGCCCTTGTAGCGGCGGTAGTGGTCGCAGGCGACGTCGCCGGTGTCGCCGTTCGCCATCATCCCCGGCGTGTGCGCGAAGCGCTGCCAGATGCTGGGGCCTGCACCATCGGCCAGCGGCGAGCCCTCGATCTGGTAGGCCGAAGTGGCGGCGCCCCAGTGGAAGCCGTCGGGGAAGCGGAAACGGGGGCGGGACATGGGCGGTCCTTCGGGCAAGGCTTGATGTAAACGATTACATGGGCAGAATAGCCCAATGCCCCGCGGAAGTGCAGACCAGCGCATGCTGCGCGGGACGGCCGTCGTGGCCAACCGCACCGGAGATGCCGATGGCTGCTGTACGTCTGGATCAGCTGCGCAAGGTCTACCCCAACGGCCACGTGGGCGTGGCCGACGCCAGCTTCGAGATCGCCGACGGCGAGCTGCTGGTGTTGGTGGGGCCGTCCGGCTGCGGCAAGACCACCCTGCTCAGGATGATCGCCGGGCTGGAGTCGATCAGCGGCGGCACGCTTTCCATCGACGGCCGCGTGGTCAACGCCGTGGCGCCGAAGGATCGCGACATCGCGATGGTGTTCCAGAACTACGCGCTGTACCCGCACATGACGGTGGCCGAGAACCTCGGCTTCGGCCTGAAGCTGCGCGGCCACAAGCAGGCCGAGATCGACCGCCGCGTGGCGGCGGCGGCGAAGACGCTGGAGCTGGAGTCGCGGCTGGCCGCGCGCCCGGCCGCGCTGTCCGGCGGCCAGCGCCAGCGTGTGGCGCTGGGGCGGGCGCTGGTGCGCGATCCCAAGGTATTCCTGCTGGACGAGCCGCTGTCCAACCTGGACGCCAAGCTGCGCCTGTCGATGCGGGTGGAGATCGCGCGGCTGCACCGCCAGCTCGGCGCCACCATGGTCTACGTCACCCACGACCAGATCGAGGCGATGACCCTGGGCCAGCGCATCGTGGTGCTGGACGGCGGGGTGATCCAGCAGATCGACACGCCGATGGCCCTGTACGACAAGCCCGCCAACCTGTTCGTGGCCGGCTTCGTCGGCAGCCCGGCGATGAACCAGCTGCGCGGCACCTTGCGCCACGATGGCGGCTGGACGCTGGCCACCGCGCACGGCGGGATCGCGTTGGGCGAGCCGCCGCAGGCGGCGGCGTGGCAGCCGTGGCGCGACCGCGAGGTGGTGCTGGGCATCCGCCCGGAGCACCTGCAGCCGCAGGATGCCGGCGAGGCCGCGTTCAGCGCCCGGCTGGAGGTGCTCGAACCGGTCGGCAACGAGATCTTCCTGAACTTGCGCTACGGCGACCAGGCGCTGGTTTCGCGGGTGCCGCCGCGGGCCCTGCCCGAGCCGGGCGGCACGCTGGCGCTGGGCCTGGCGGCCGATCGGCTGCACCTGTTCGACGCCGCCGGCGGGGCGCGGATCGGCGCCTGAGCACGGGCAGCGCTGGGCAGGGCGAGGCATTACACTAACCCTCTCCCGCGTACGGTAGCTATCCATCCATGGCCCGCATCATCGCTGTCGCCAACCAGAAGGGCGGCGTCGGCAAGACCACCACTGCCGTCAATCTCGCCGCTGCGCTGGCCGCGGCGAAGCGCAAGGTATTGCTGGTCGACTTCGATCCGCAGGGCAACGCCACGATGGCCTCGGGCATCAACAAGCGCGACATCAAGGCGAGCGGCTGCGAGGTGCTGCTGGAGGAAGTGGAGATCGCCGCGGCGATCGTGCCCACCGACGCGCACTACGACCTGCTGCCGGGCAACGGCGATCTCACCGCGGCCGAGCTGAAGCTGATGGACGCGCTGGCGCGCGAGCACCGGCTGAAGGAGGTGCTGGCGAAGATCGCGGCGGACTACCACACCATCCTGGTCGACTGCCCGCCCTCGCTGAACCTGCTCACGCTGAACGCGCTGACCGCGGCCGACGGCGTGCTGATTCCGGTGCAGTGCGAGTACTTCGCGCTGGAAGGCCTGTCCAGCCTGCTCGACACGATCAAGGCGGTGCGCCACCGGCTGAACCCCGCGCTGGAGATCGAGGGCCTGCTGCGCACCATGTACGACGTGCGCAACAACCTCGGCAACGAGGTCTCCGCCCAGCTCACCCAGCACTTCGGCGACAAGGTGCTGCGCTCGATCATCCCGCGCAACGTGCGTCTGGCCGAGGCGCCCAGCCACGGCCAGCCGATCCATCTGTACGACCGCAGCTCGCGCGGCGCGATCGCCTACATCGGCCTGGCCGGCGAGGTGATCCGGCGCGAGCGCGGGCTGCCGCCGCGTCCCAGCCACGCCGAGGCGCTCGACGACATCGAACCGCCGGCATACGGCGACAGCGGCCCGACGCTCAAGGCGCCGGCCGCCAATCACCAGGAATGAGAGCCTGTTCGTGATCTCCAAGCACTCCGCGTTGTCATCCCGTGGCTGTCAGGTGGCAGTGCGTGGTGCCGGCTTGTCTGGCCGGCAGGCCAAGCCGCGCTGCGTATGGCGGCCATGGGATGACAGCCCGTCGGGCCGGATCTGTTTGCGTGCAGGCCGGCGTCATCATTCGGTCGTGGACGGACGTCCACTCCCTCACTCTTCCTTGGCCTGCGCGCAAACAGCTTCCGGCGCGGGGTGCTTGGAGATCATGAACAGGCTCTAGACATGGCTGCTGCGAAAAAACGGGGATTGGGACGTGGACTGGACGCCCTGCTCGGTGGCGACGGCGATGCCGCGCCGTCGGTGCTGGCGCAGGAAGGCGAGCTGCGCATCCTGCCGATCCAGCAGATCCAGCCCGGCAAGTACCAGCCGCGGCGGCACTGGAACGACGAGGCGCTGGACGAGCTGGCCGCCTCGATCAAGGCGCAGGGCCTGATCCAGCCGGTGGTGGTGCGCGAGATCGGCAGGAACAGCTACGAGCTGATCGCCGGCGAGCGCCGCTGGCGGGCGGCGCAGCGCGCCCAGCTGAGCGAACTGCCGGCGCTGGTGAAGGCGGTGCCGGAGGCGGCGGTGCCGGCGATGGCGCTGATCGAGAACATCCAGCGCCAGGACCTCACCCCGCTGGAAGAAGCCGACGCGCTGAAACGGCTGATCGACGACTTCGACCTCACCCACCAGCAGGCTGCCGACGCGGTCGGCCGTTCGCGCGCCGCGGTGTCGAACATGCTGCGGCTCACCGAGATGCCGGAGCCGATCCGGCGCCTGCTCGACGACGGCAAGCTGGAGATGGGCCACGCCCGCTGCCTGCTGACCCTGGAGGAAGCCATCGCCGTGCCGCTGGCGCGCCAGGCCTCGACCCTGGGCTGGTCGGTGCGCGAGCTGGAGGAAGCCGCCCGCCGCGCGCAGACCGCGCCGAAGGGCAAGGCCAAGCACCCGCCCGCGCGCGACCCGAACATCGCCGCGCTGGAGCGCGAACTGGCCGAACGCCTGGCCACCCGGGTCGAACTGGCGCAGGGCCGCGGCGGCCATGGCAAGCTGGTGATCCACTACCACAGCAACGACGAGCTGGACGGCATCCTCGGCAAGATCCGCTGAGCAGCCCAGCATGGCCGCCGCCAAACCAGCGCGATTGACCGAAAAGCAGTTTTCCCTGATCGCCCGCGCGCTGGCGGAGCCGCGGCGTTACCGCCTGCTTAAACAGATCGGCGAGAACAGCGCGCCGACGCCGTGCAGTTGCCTGCAGCAAACGCATGGGGTCAGCGCGGCCACGATATCGCATCATCTGAAAGAGCTGGAAATGGCTGGCCTGATCCGGATCGTGCGCGACGGCAAGTTTGCCAATCTCGTGCTGCAGCGCGACGTGCTGCACGCCTATCTGGAGCAACTCGCAAAAATCTGACCGGGTGCCATTGAAATGGATCCATGGTGTCCCCTTATCGGTTCGACAGTTAGACAACTATCTAACTAAACCCAGTCGAACCGGAGAACGCAGATGAGCAAGCTGACAGGCAAGGTGGCAGTAGTGACAGGTGCTTCGAAAGGCATTGGCGCAGGAATCGCGAAGGGCCTGGCCGCGGCCGGCGCAGCGGTGGTGGTGAATTACGCCTCCAGCCGGGAGGGCGCAGATCGCGTGGTGGCCGAGATCATCGGTAGCGGTGGCAAGGCGATCGCGGTACAAGGCGACGTCTCGAAAGCGGCTGACGTGCGGCGCCTGTTTACCGAGACGAAAAAGGCGTTCGGCACGCTCGACGTGCTGGTGAACAACGCGGGCGTGTACCAGTTCGCTCCGCTCGAGGACATCACCGAGAGCGAATTCCACCGCCAGTTCAACACCAACGTGCTCGGCCTGATTCTGGCCACCCAGGAAGCTGCGAAGCATTTCGGTGACCACGGCGGCAGCGTCATCAACATCAGTTCGGTGGTAACCCGGCTGGGCCTGCCCGGTTCGACCGTCTACGCCGCCACCAAGGGCGCCGTGGACGTCATCACGCATGTGCATTCGAAGGAGCTGGGGCCGCGCAAGATCCGCGTGAACTCGATCAATCCGGGCGGCGTGGAAACCGAGGGCACCCACACGATGGGCATGATCGGCAGCGACATGGAGAAGCAGATGGTTGCGCAGACCCCGCTGGGACGTCTGGGTCAGCCGGAGGACATCGCGACGATAGCGGTCTTCCTGGCCTCTGCCGATGCGGGCTGGATGACCGGCGAGACCCTGCTGGCTTCGGGCGGCATGCGCTGATCCGTGCGTGGGCGCGGGCGCGTTCGCACGGGCTGGCGACGTGCCCGCACCACGCAGGATCCAGAGGTTTCCGCGGGCTGGCGTGGCCCGCGGACTCGTCGCGGCGTGACGCATGGGCGATAATGCCCAGCTGCTTCCGTGGATCCACCATCATGCCCCAGCTCTCTGTGGTCGTCCCCGTCTTCAACGAGCGCGACAATATCCCGCCGCTGCTCGCCGAGATCGCCACCGCGCTGCGCGGCAAGGTCGATTACGAAGTCGTCTACGTCGACGACGATTCCAGCGACGACAGCCGCGCCGTGCTCGCTGCGCAGAAGGCGCAGCACCCGGAGCTGCGCGTGCTGTACCACGTCACCCGCAGCGGCCAGAGCACCGCGGTGTGGAACGGCGTGCGCGCGGCGGCGTCGCCGTGGATCGCCACGCTGGACGGCGACGGCCAGAACGACCCGGCCGACATCCCGAAGCTGCTCGCCGCGCGCGATACCGCCGCCGCCGAGGTGCGCCTGTTCGCCGGCTGGCGCACGACGCGCCGGGACAGCTTCAACAAGCGGATCTCCTCGAAGGTCGCCAACGCGGTGCGCTCGCGCATGCTGAAGGACGCCACGCCGGACACCGGTTGCGGCCTGAAGCTGTTCGAGCGCGAGGTGTTCCTGCGCCTGCCCTACTTCGACCACATGCACCGCTACCTGCCGGCGCTGGTCAAGCGCGCCGGTTTCCAGAGCACCAGCGTGCCGGTGGGCCACCGCCCGCGCACCGCCGGCGTGTCCAAGTACGGCATGCTGGACCGGCTGTGGGTGGGCCTGGCCGACCTGCGCGGCGTGGCCTGGCTGATGCGCCGGGGCAAGGTGACGAAAGTCGAGGAACTCTGATCCGCGTCACGCCGCCTGGTGCCGCCGGTCGTATGCTGGGGATCTTCCCCCAGGGAGGCTCATCCGATGAGCATCGCCGTCAAGCGTGTCTACGAACCGGCCGCGAAAGCCGACGGTTATCGCGTGCTGATCGACCGGCTGTGGCCGCGCGGGCTGAAGAAGGAGGCGGTGCCGCTGGACCTGTGGGCGAAGGAGCTGGCCCCGTCGACCGCCCTGCGCCAGTGGTTCGGCCACGATCCGGCGCGCTGGGACGGTTTCCGCCACCGCTACGCCAGCGAGCTGGATGCGCTGGCCGAGCACTGGCAGCCACTGGCCGAGCGCGCCGCGCGGCACACCGTCACCCTGCTCTTCGGCGCGCGCGACGAAGAGCACAACAACGCGGTGGCGCTGAAGGCGTACCTGGACAACTGGCTGCACATGCACGGTCCACGCTAGGGTGCCCAGGCGCGGCTCAGGCCTCGCGCTGCGGCGTGCCGGCCCGCGGCCAGTTCGCCAGCGCCGCGCGCGCCTGCGCGCGGCCCATTTCGATCAGCTCGCGCGCGCGGTAGAACTCGTAGGCGAGCGCCATGTCGTGCGGCAGCTGGATCAGCAGGTCCGGCGCGTACGCAGCCAGGCGCAGCCGCGACAGGTTCGCCTGCATCAGGTCCATCGACTGGGCCAGCAGTTCGAGCGTGCCCGGCTCGCGCGGGCGGCTTTCGCCGCGCGGGAGCATCCGGCCGATGAATTCGCCGAGGCGCTGGCGGTAGCCGCCTTCCGGCGTGGCCGCATCGTGCACCGGCGGTTCCGGCGGCACGGTGGTCATCGCCGGGCCGTCCACGCTCACCGCGATCAGGTAGTCGGCGCTCTCGCGGATCAGCGGTGTCACCGGCACCGGGTTGAGCAGGGCGCCGTCGACCAGCCGGCGGCCGTCGATGGTGTGCGGGCGGAACACGGTGGGGATCGCGATCGACGCGCGGATCGCCTCGAACAGGCCGCCCCGGCTCAGCCACACCTCGCGGCCGCGCTCGATGTCGGTGGCCACCGCGGTGAACGCCAGCGGCAGCTCCTCGATCTGCGCGTCGCCGACCAGCCCGCGCATGGTCTCGATGATCTTGTCGCCCTTGATCAGGCCGCCGCCGCTGAAGGTCCAGTCGACCAGCCTGAGCACATCGAGCTTGGCCAGCGCGCAGACCCAGTCGCGGTACACGTCGAGCCGGCCGGTGGCATGGATGCCGCCGATCAGCGCGCCCATCGAGGTGCCGGCGATCGCCACGATCGCGTAGCCCTGCGCCTCGATCTCCTCGATCACGCCGATGTGCGCCAGCCCCTTCGCGCCGCCGGAACCGAGCGCCAGCGCCACGGTCGGCCTGCGCGCGGCGGGCGCGGCACCGGCGGTATCGGTGGCGGCCATCGGATCCGTGCTCAGCGCGGCGACTGCTGGTAGCCGCCCAGCGCCAGCTGCAGCAGGATCTTCATCTCCTCGCGCAGCGACAGCGGCGCCACCACCTCTGCGTCCGGGCCGTACTTGAGCACGTCCATCAGCAGTTCCTTGGAATTGGAGTAGGGCAGCTTCAGCTCGTAGCGGCCGTCTTGCAGCCATTCGCCCTGCTGCTGCGAGTGCCAGTGCTCGTCGGCGACCCAGCGCGCGGCGTGCTGCGAGAAGCGGATCGTCGCCCACGCCTTCGGCTTGCCGGCGAAGATGCCGTAGCTGGAGGCGAGCAGCTCGTTGAGGTCGGCGTCGGCCACGTCGGTGGCGGGCGTGTCCAGCGCCTGCGCGTCGGCGATGCGGTCGACCGCGAAACTGCGCAGCGCCTGGCGGTCGTGGTCCCACACGTCGAGGTACCAGTTGTCGCGGTAGTGGGTCAGCCGTTGCGGCGACACCGTGCGGCGGCTGTCCGCGTTGGTGGTGCGCGCGCGGTAGCGGAAGCGCAGCTGTTTGCGCTCCAGCACCGCGCCGGCGACGATGCGGAACACCTGCTGGTCGAGCTTGCGCTCGCCCCAGGCGACCACGCGGATGCGCTCGATCGGCAGCGCCCTGCCGTTGTCCTGGTGCGACAGCAGGCCCTCGATGCGTGCCTTGAACGGCGCCAGCGCGCCGGCCAGCACGCCGGGGCCGGAACGGCTGATCAGCTCGTTCAAGGCCAGCAGCGCGGCCAGCTCGTCGGAGGTCAGCCACAGCCCGGGCAGCTCGAACTTCTCGCCCTCGCCCACTTCGTAGCGGAACGCGGCCTGGTCGGTGCCGGCGCTCTCGATCGGCGCGCCCAGCGCATCGCGCAGGAACGCCACGTCGCGGTACAGCGTGGCGCGCGAGCATTCCAGCTCGCCGAGCAGGCGAGACAGCGGGATCGGGTAGTGCGCCGACTTCAGCAGCCGGTGCAGGGTCAGTATGCGTTCGTAGCGATCCATGGAAGCGTCGGCATATCGTCGGGAGGGAGGCGTTGTGTAGCATGGAGGCGGGTCGTGGTGGCTGCAAGTCACCGCGCCGCCACTGCGGGTGCAGCGTGCATGCCGTCCGTGCCGCGGACGGCTGCTGGCTGGAGCCATCTCCCGACACCGGCCTCGAATGTACGCCGGGCGTGCGATGGAAGCGCCTCCGATGGCTTGCCGGCGGTGTTCATTGCAAGTTCAAGCCGCCGCGTTAAGGTAGCGGCCTTACTTTTGCTTAACAAATGGATCCTCTTTCCCGATGAAAAAGACCTTGATCGCCGGCCTGCTGCTGGCCGCCTTCGCCAGTTTCGCCGTGCAGGCCCAGGATGCCGACACCACCCCGTCCAGCAACGGCGGCTGGAGCGGTTCGGGCGAATTCGGCTTCGCCTCGTCCACCGGCAACTCGCGCTCGGAGAACGTCAACGCGAAACTCGGCCTGAGCCAGGAAAACGAGCAGTGGAAGAACACCTTCTTCCTCGACGGCCTGCGCTCGAAGAGCCAGCAGACCGTGGTCGACAGCAGCGGCAACACCATCAAGAAATTCAACACCACCGCGAACCGTTACGACGGCGGCGCTTCGGTCGGCCTCAAGCTCGACCCGCGCAGCTACATCGTGGGCGCGGCTCGCTACGAGCACGACGACTTCGGCGCGAACCTGTGGCAGGGCATCGTCTCGCTCGGCTACGGCTACATCGCGTTGAAGGACGAGCGCAACGAGCTGTCGTTCGAAATCGGCCCCGGCTACAAGCGCTACCGTCCGGCCGACATCGACCTGGTGGTGAACGGCGTCGAGACCAGGCAGCGGCAGCCGAGCCAGAGCGAGATGGTTGCCCGCGGCCTGGTCAACTACAAGTACAAGCTGAGCGACAACGCCGCGTTCGAGGACACGTTCCTGATGGAAGCGGGCTCGAAGAACACCTACCTGCAGAACGACGCAGGCCTGGCGGTCAGCATGACCCGCAAGCTGGCGCTGAAGGTCGGTTTCCAGGTGCGCCACAACAGCGACGTGGTGGCCGCCACCAAGACCAAGAAGACCGACACGCTGACCACCACCAATTTGGTCTACAGCTTCTGAGTTCGAGTGTCACCGATACGGAAACGGCCCCGTCGCGAGAGCGGCGGGGCCGTTTGTTTTTGCAGGGCGGGCACCGCCCGCCGCTCTTGCCATGCAACGCGAAAGGCGGCGGGCCGTGCCCGCCCTGCCGAGGCTGCGACCGGCGTTGAAAATCGGCGCCGTTTTTCAGAGCCCGAGCAGCTCGGCGGCGCCCTGCGCCAGCAACGCCGCCGCCACCTGCCGGCCCAGCGCGATCGCCTGGTCGGCGGGGCCGCTGGCCTCGGCATGCAGCAGCTGGCCGCTGGCCGCGTCGCCGACCATGCCGCGCAGGTGCAGGCCGTGTTCGCCCAGCGTGCACCACGCGCCGACCGGCACCGTGCAGCTGCCGCCCAGCGCCTGATTCATCGCACGCTCGGCGCTGACGGTGAGCCGGGTGTCGGCGTCGTCCAGTGCGGCCAGCAGCGCCAGTACGCCGGGCTGGCCCTCGCGTGCCTCGATCGCGATCGCCGCCTGCCCCGGCGCCGGCAGCCAGTCCGGCGCGGCCAGCCGCGAGCGGATCCGCGCGGCCAGGCCCAGCCGCTCCAGTCCCGCGCAGGCCAGCACGATCGCGTCGTAGGCGCCGGCGTCGAGCTTGGCCAGGCGGGTGCCCACGTTGCCGCGCAGGTCGAGCAGTTCAAGATCCGGCCGCAGTGCGCGCAACTGCGCCTGCCGCCGCAGCGACGAGGTGCCCACGCGCGCGCCGTGGGGCAGCGCGGCGGGGTTGTCGTGGTGATTGCTGACGAACGCATCGGCGGCGTCCGCGCGCGGCAGGATCGCCGGCAGCGCGAAGCCCGGCTCCAACTGCGCCGGCACGTCCTTCAGCGAATGCACGGCGAGGTCGGCGCGGCCTTCCAGCATCGCCACCTCCAGCTCCTTCAGGAACAGCCCCTTGCCGCCGATGGTGGCCAGCGGCTGGTCCAGGATCTCGTCGCCGCGGGTGCTCATCGGCACCAGCTCCACCGCCAGCCCCGGATGCGTGGCGCGCAGCCGCGCGGCGACGTGCTCGGCCTGCCACAGCGCGAGCGCGCTCTTGCGGGTGGCGATACGCAGGGTGGAAGGGTTCATCGGGGCTCCGCGACGTTCGACAGGCGCACATTGTCGCGTAGTTTGCGTACGGCGGCGCAACGGCACATTGGCGCAGGGCGGCGGCAAAGCCGCTACGATGATGGCAAACCACGGGAGCAGATCATGCAAAGCGGCAATCCGGCGCTCAACAAGAACACCTTCCTCGATGCCGCCAGCGGCGCGGTCCTCACCCGCGGCGACGAGGCGATGACGATCAACGGCACGGTCAACAAGACCGGCCTGCTGCTGATCCTGGTGCTGGTCGGCGCGATGGTCAGCTGGAGCCGGTTCGCCGGCCCCGGGAGCCTGCCGGCGATGATGCCGCTGGTGCTCGGCGGCGCGATCGGCGGCCTTGTGCTGGCCCTGGTCACCGTGTTCAAGAAGACCTGGGCACCGATCACCGCGCCGCTGTACGCGGTGGCGGAAGGGCTGTTCATCGGTGCACTGTCGGCGATCTTCGAGATGCGC
The DNA here is from genome assembly GCF_058790335.1 of Rhodanobacter sp. FW101-FHT13A11. Lineage (NCBI taxonomy): Bacteria > Pseudomonadati > Pseudomonadota > Gammaproteobacteria > Lysobacterales > Rhodanobacteraceae > Rhodanobacter > Rhodanobacter sp. FW101-FHT13A11. The sequence continues at coordinate 23,809 of NZ_JBYTCN010000015.1, forward strand.
TACCCCGGCATCGTGATGCAGGCGGTGGGGCTGACCTTCGGCACCATGGCCGCGATGCTGCTGGCCTATCGCAGCGGGCTGATCCGCGCCACCGAGAAGTTCAAGCTCGGCGTCGCCGCCGCCACCGGCGGCATCCTGCTGCTGTACCTGGCGAACTTCGCGATGGGCTTCTTCGGCCACTCGATGGGTTTCATCAACGGCAGCAACGGCATCGGCATCGCGTTCAGCGCGGTGGTGGTGGTGATCGCGGCGCTCAACCTGATCCTCGACTTCGACCTGATCGAAACCGGCGCCCAGCAGGGCGCGCCGAAGTACATGGAGTGGTACGGCGCCTTCGCGCTGGTGGTGACCCTGGTCTGGCTGTACCTGGAACTGCTGCGCCTGCTGTCGAAGCTGCAGTCGCGCAACTGAGCGGATCAGCGCGCCAGCAACGCCCTGGCGCGCTTCACCACGTTGTCCACCGTGAAGCCGAATTCGCGCAGCAGCACCTCGGCCGGCGCGGAGGCGCCGAAGTGGTCGATGCCGAGCATGTCGCCCTTCGCGCCGACGTAGCGGTCCCAGCCCTGCGACACGCCCAGTTCCACCGCCAGCCGTGCCGGCACGTCGGGCGGCAGCACCTGGTCGCGATAGCTCTGCGGCTGCGCGTCGAACAATTCCCAGCTCGGCATCGACACGCAGCGCACGGCGATGCCGTCGGCCTGCAGCTGGTCGGCGGCTTCGACGATCAGGCCGACCTCGGAGCCGCTGGCGAGCAGGATCAGTGAGGGCTTGCCGTTCGGCGCATCGCTGAGCACGTACGCGCCCTGGCGCAGGCCGTCGGCGCTGGCGTAGCGGGTGCGGTCCAGCGTGGGCACGTTCTGCCGGGTCAGCGCCAGCAGCACCGGCCGCCGCTTTGTTTCCAGCGCCACCTTCCACGCCACGGCGGTCTCGTTGGCGTCGGCGGGGCGGATCACGCTGAGGTTGGGGATCGCACGCAGGCTGGCCAGCTGTTCCACCGGCTGGTGGGTGGGGCCGTCTTCGCCCAGCGCCACGCTGTCGTGGGTGAACACGTGCACCACGTGCACGCCCATCAGCGCGGCGAGGCGGATCGCCGGGCGCATGTAGTCGGAGAAGATCAGGAAGGTCGAGCCGTAGGGGATGAAGCCGCCGTGCACGGCCAGCCCGTTCGCGATCGCGCCCATCGCATGCTCGCGCACGCCGAAGTGCAGGTTGCGGCCGGCGTGGCTCCAGCCGCCGCCGTCGGAACCCTGGCTGTCCTCGCCCGGCGCCAGCGGCGGATTGAAGTCGCCCAGGTCCTTCAGCGCGGTGTGGGTGGACGGGTCGAGGTCGGCCGAGCCGCCGCCCAGCGCGGGCAGTTTCGGCGCGATCGCGTTCATTACCTTGCCGCCGGCGACGCGGGTGGCGAGGCACTTGGCATCGGCGGGAAACACCGGGATGTCAGCGTCCCAGCCCGCCGGCAGTTCGCCATCCAGGCGGCCTTGCAACTCGGCGGCCAGCTCGGGGAAGGCTTTGGTATAGACGTCCATGCGGCCATTCCAGTCGCGCTCGGCCGCCACGCCGCGGTCCAGCGCTTCGCGCAGGTGCTTGAGCGCCGGCGGCGGCAGCAGAAAGTCCGGTTCGACCGGCCAGCCCAGCTTCTCCTTCGTCTTCCGGACGTCCTCGACGCCCAGTGGCGAGCCGTGCGCCTTGAACGTGTCCTGCTCGGGCGAGCCGTAGCCGATGTGCGTGCGCACCAGGATCAGCGTGGGCCGCGCGCTGTCGGCGCGCGCCTCAAGCAAGGCGGCGTCGATCGCCGCCAGGTCATTGCCGTCGGTCACCTGGATGGTCTGCCAGCCGTAGGCCTCGAAGCGTTTCGCGCGATCCTCGGAGAAGGTGATGTCGGTGCCGCCGGCCAGCGTCACGTAGTTGTCGTCGTACAGGCAGACCAGCTTGCCCAGCTTCAGGTGGCCGGCCAGCGAAGCGGCCTCGCTGGCCACGCCTTCCATCAGGTCGCCGTCGCTGACGATGGCCCAGGTGCGGTGGTCGATCACCGTGTGGCCGTCGCGGTTGTAGCGCGCGGCCAGGTGTGCCTCGCCGATCGCCATGCCCACCGCGTTGGCCAGGCCCTGGCCGAGCGGGCCGGTGGTGATCTCGACGCCCGGCGTGTGGCCGTACTCGGGGTGTCCCGGCGCCTTGCTGCCCCACTGGCGGAACTGCTTGAGGTCGTCCAGCGCGAGGTCGTAGCCGGTGGCGAACAGCAGGCTGTACAGCAGCGCCGAACCGTGGCCGGCGGACAGCACGAAGCGGTCGCGATCGGGCCAGTGCGGATTGGCCGGGTTGTGCTTCAGCTGCCGCGTCCACAGCGCGTAGGCCATCGGCGCGGCGCCCAGCGGCAGGCCGGGGTGGCCGCTGTTCGCGTGCTGCACCATGTCCACCGACAGGAAACGCAGCAGGTCGATGCATTGCTGGTCGAGGGCGTGGGACATGGCGGTATCTCCGGTGGTGGATTGATCGTCCGCGTAGGAGCCCGCTCGCGGGCGATGCTCTTGATCGCATCTTTCATCGTACGTCAGAGCAGGAGCATCGCCCGCGAGCGGGCTCCTACGCGAGCGGCCGCGTCGATCAGGCCAGGGCGCTGTCGACGATGCTCTGGGCTTCCTTCAGCAACGCTTGCAGGTGTTCTTCGCTCTGGAAGCTTTCGGCGTAGACCTTGTAGATCGCCTCGGTGCCGGACGGCCGTGCGGCGAACCAGCCGCTGGCGGCGATCGCCTTGATTCCGCCGATCGCGGCGCCGTTGCCGGGCGCCTTGTCCAGCACCTGCTCGATCTTCTCGCCGGCCAGCCGGTCGCTTTTCAATTGATCGGGCGACAGTTTCGCCAGCTTCGCCTTCTGCGCCGGCGTGGCGGCCGCGTCGACGCGGCTGGCGAACGGCTTGCCGAGTTCGCGGGTCAACTGCGCATACAGCTCGCCCGGGTCCTTGCCCTCGCGCGCGGTGATCTCGGCCGACAGCAGCGCCGGCACCAGGCCGTCCTTGTCGGTGACCCAGGCCGAGCCGTCGCGGCGCAGCAGCGAGGCGCCGGCGCTTTCCTCGCAGCCGAAGCCGAGCGAGCCGTCGAACAGGCCGGGTGCGAACCACTTGAAGCCGACCGGCACCTCGTAGAGTTTTCGGCCCAGCCGTTTCGCCACGCGGTCGATCAGCGCGGTACTGACCACGGTTTTGCCCACCGCGGCATGCGCGCTCCACTGCGGCCGATGCCGGAACAGGTAGTCGATCAGCACCGACAGGTAGTGGTTCGGCTCCATCAGTCCGCTGCTGCGGGTGACGATGCCGTGGCGGTCGTGGTCGGTGTCGCAGGCGAACGCGACGTCATAGCGGTCCTTCAACCCGATCAGCCGCTGCATCGCATACTTCGACGACGGATCCATGCGGATCTTGCCGTCCCAGTCCACGCTCATGAAGGCGAACTGCGGGTCGACCACCGCGCTGACCACGGTGAGATCGAGCCGGTAGCGCTCGGCGATCGGCGCCCAGTAGTGCACGCCGGCGCCGCCCAGCGGGTCGACGCCCATGTGCACGCCGGCGCCGCGGATGGCGTCGAAGTCGACGATGTTCGCCAGGTCGGCGACGTAGGCGTTGAGGTAGTCGTGCTCGTGCGTGGTGGCCGCCTTGCGCGCCTGCGCGTACGGCATCCGCCGCACTTCCTTCAGGCCGCCTTCGAGCAGGGCGTTGGCGCGGTTCTCCACCCAGCGGGTGATGTCGCTGTCGGCCGGGCCGCCATTCGTCGGGTTGTACTTGAAGCCGCCGTTGTCCGGCGGGTTGTGCGATGGCGTGATCACGATGCCGTCGGCGAGGCCCTTCGAGCGCCCCCTGTTGTGGACCAGGATCGCGTGCGACACCGCCGGCGTCGGGGTGTATTCGCCGCCGCTGGAAATCATCGCCTCGACGCCGTTGGCGGCCAGCACTTCCAGTGCGTTCTCGAACGCCGGCTGCGACAGCGCATGGGTGTCGGCGCCGATGAACAGCGGGCCGTCGATGCCTTTCGAGCGGCGGTACTCGCAGATCGCCTGGCTGATCGCCAGGATGTGCGCTTCGTTGAAGCTGCGCTCCAGCGCATTGCCGCGGTGGCCGGAGGTGCCGAACGCCACCCGCTGCGCCGGTACCGCGGGGTCGGGCTTCAGGTCGGCATACGCGGCGAGCAGTTGCGGGATGTCGACCAGGATCGACGACGGTGCCGGCTTGCCGGCGAGGGGGCTGATCTTCTGGCTCATGGACCTTCCGTTGTCTGGCTGTCGCGCAGCCGGCGATAGCGGCGTATCAGGGCGTTGGTGGAACTGTCGTGGGCGAGCGGCGGCTCGCTCGGCGCGGTCAGCTCGGCGATGGTGGCCTTCGCCAGCTGCTTACCCAGCTCCACGCCCCACTGGTCGAACGAGTCGATGTCCCAGATCACGCCCTGCACGAACACGCTGTGCTCGTACAGCGCGATCAGCGTGCCCAGCGTGTGCGGGGTGAGCCTGGCGGCGAGGATGGTGCTGCTGGGGCGGTTGCCGGGGAACGTGCGATGCGGCACCAGCGCCTCGGGCGTGCCTTCGGCGCGCACTTCGTCCGCCGTCTTGCCGAACGCCAGCGCCTCGCCCTGGGCGATCAGGTTCGCCATCAGCAGGTCGTGCTGCTGGCCGAGCGGGTTGAGCGGCTGGCCGAAGCCGATGAAGTCGCACGGCACGATGCGCGTGCCCTGGTGGATCAGCTGGTAGAACGAGTGCTGGCCGTTGGTGCCCGGCTCGCCCCAGTAGACCGGCCCGGTGGCGTAGTCGACCGCCGCGCCGTCCAGCGTGACGCGCTTGCCGTTGCTCTCCATGGTCAGCTGCTGCAGGTAGGCCGGGAAGCGCTTCAGGTACTGCTCGTACGGCAGCACCGCGACCGTGGCGGCGTCGAGGAAGTTGTTGTTCCAGATGCCGAGCAGGCCCATCAGCGCCGGCAGGTTGCGTTCCAGCGGCGCGTGGCGGAAGTGCTCGTCCATCGCGTGGAAGCCGGCCAGCATCGCGCGGAAATGCTCCGGGCCGATCGCCAGCATGGTGGACAGGCCGATCGCCGAATCCATCGAGTAGCGCCCGCCCACCCAGTCCCAGAAGCCGAACATGTTGGCGGTGTCGATGCCGAACTTCGCCACCTCGTCGGCGTTGGTGGAGACCGCCACGAAGTGCTTTGCCACCGCGGACTCGTCGCCCAGGGCAGCAAGGCACCAGGCGCGCGCGGCGTGCGCGTTGGCCAAGGTCTCCAGCGTGGTGAAGGTCTTCGAGCAGACGATGAACAGCGTCTCGGCCGCGTCCAGCGCGCGCACCGCCTCGGCGAAGTCGGTGCCGTCCACGTTGGAGACGAAGCGGAACGTCATCTCGCGCCGGCTGTAGTGGCGCAGCGCCTCGTACGCCATCACCGGGCCGAGGTCCGAGCCGCCGATGCCGATCGAGACCACGTGGCGGATGCGCCGGCCGCCGTGGCCCCGCCATGCGCCGCTGCGCACGCGGTCGGCAAACGCGGCCATGCGGTCGAGCACGTCGTGCACGTCCGCCACCACGTCGTGGCCGTCGACCAGGATTTTCTCGCCCGCCGGCGCGCGCAGCGCCACGTGCAGCACGGCGCGCTGCTCGGTGGTGTTGATGCGCTCGCCGCGGAACATCGCCTCGATCCGCTGCGGCAGCCCGCAGGCCACCGCCAGTTCGCGCAGCAGGCGCAGCGCGTCGGCATCCACCCGCTGCTTGGAGTAATCCAGGTACAGGCCGACACCCTCCAGCACGAAGCGCTCGCCACGTTGCGGATCGGCGGCGAACCACTCGCGCAGGTGCCGCCGGCCGATCGCGTCGGCATGCCGTTGCAACGCCTGCCATGGCGGCAGGCGGGTCAGTCGCGGCTCGCTCATGGCAGCTCGGATTCCTTTTCCAGCGCGCTGGCCTTGTCGGCGATCCGCTGCAGCAGCTGCTGCCACGATTTCACGAACGCCGCGGCGCCGTCCTGCTGCAGCTTCAGCGCCAGCGCGTCGAGGTCCACGCCGGCCTTGGCGACCTGCGCCAGCACCGCGTCCGCATCGCCGCCGTCGGCGGCCAGCACGCCATGCAGCTGGCCGTGGTCGGCGAACGCGTGCAGGGTCTTCTCCGGGATCGTGTCGATGGTGTCCGGCGCGGCCAGCGCGCTGACGTACAGCGTGTCCGGCGCGGACGGGTCCTTCACCCCGGTGCTGGCCCACAGCAGGCGCTGCGGCTGCGCGCCGGCGGCGGCGAGCTTCTGCCAGCGCTTCGAGGCCAGCAGCTCGCGGTAGGCGCGGTAGGTCTGCTGGCCCACCGCGATGCCCAGCCGGTTGTGCAGATCGGCCGGCAGCTGCGGGTTGGCGGCCACGTCCCAGCGGCTGATGAACAGCGAGGCGACCGAGCCCACGCGCGGGTCCAGCCCGGCTTCCAGGCGTCGCTCGATGCCGCGCAGGTACGCCTCGGCGACGGCCTGGTACTGCGCGCAGGAAAACAGCAGGGTCACGTTGATCGGGATGCCGAGGAAGATCGCCTCCTCGATCGCCGGCACGCCTTCCGGGGTGCCGGGAATCTTCACGAACAGGTTGTCGCGCCGGCCCTGGTGGTGGATGTGCCGCGCCGCCGCGATCGAGCCGGCGGTGTCGGCGGCGAGCAGCGGCGAGACTTCCATCGAGACCCAGCCGTCCACCTGGCGGGTGGCGTCGAACACCGGGCGGAACAGGTCGGCGGCGCGGCGCAGGTCTTCCAGCGCCAGCTCGGTGAACAGCGCCTCGCCGGAGAGCCCGGCCAGCGTCTTGGCGTGGATGCCGGCGTCGTAGGCGTCGCCGCCGCCGATCGCCGCGTCGAAGATGCTCGGGTTCGAGGTCAGCCCGGTGATCGAATCCTCGGCGATGTAGCGCGCCAGCGTGCCGTCGTCGAGCAGGCTGCGGGTGATGTTGTCCAGCCACAGGCTCTGGCCGAGGTCGTGCAATTGGCGGGTCGCTTTCATGCTTGCTCCGTGTTTCCGGTTCGATCGATAGATGATTTCAGTCTGCCGGCAGGCTGATTGCGGGTGCGCTCGGCAGGAAGTCTTCAAGCTTACGCCGGCGCAGATCGCCGATGCACGCGATCGTGAGGTCCGGTGCCGGCTCGACGGTTTCGCCGGCGCTGGCGGCCGCGTAGTGGCCCTGGCGCACGAACACCGTGGTCAGCCTGCGGCCCAGGCGCTGCTTCATCGCGGCCAGGATCGGCGGCTTGTCGTCCACCATCACGTAGTGCGCGGCCGGGTAACGCTGCTGCATCGCCACCAGCATCTGCTGCTTGTGCACGTAGACCAGCACCTCGCCGCGCAGCGCGGCCCACAGCCCGGCGCGCTGGATCTTGCGCGGCTGGAACACCACGTCGCCATCGGACAGGATCGCGGTGGGACCCAGCGTGCGCAGGTGCGCCACGGTCTCCAGCGCGTGCGGGTACAGCCGGTCGGCGAACGGGTAGTCCAGCAGGTAGCCGGACATCTGCAGCAGCGACGGGTCGTTGTCCAGGCCGGCGCGGAAGCGCTGCAGCGCGCCCAGGTAATCGGCAAAGCCGAATTGCTGGCGCAGCTCCTCGTAGATCGCCCAGTAGCGTTCGCGTCCGGCCACGCCGAACGCCGCCTCCAGCGTGGCGCCGAGGTCGGCGCCGAAGCGGTCGTTGTCGAGCAGGGTGTTGTCCACGTCGAGCAGGAACACCACCGCGGCGGCCCCGGCCGCGTGATTGCTCAACATGGCTTGCCCTCCTCCGCCCGCGGGTCATGCCAGCCCTCGTCGCCGCCGACGATGCGCGCCGCCCCGGGCGGCCCCCAGCTGCCCGGCTCGTAGAACTCCACCGCGCCCTCGTGGGCCAGCACGCGGTCGACCACCGCCCACGCCGCCTCCACGCATTCATCGCTGGTGAACAGCGCGTTGTCGCCGCGGATCGCGTCGCCGAGCAGGCGCTCGTACGGCGATTTCTCCGGTGCCAGGTCATGCCGCACCACCAGCTCCACCGGCTCGCCGCGCATCTCCTCGCCCGGCTGCTTCACCCGCATGCCCTCGGCGAGGATCACCTCCGGGCTGAGCCGGAAGCGGAAGTAGTTCGACTGCGCCGCGCCGACCGGGTCGAACACCGACAGCGGCGGCGCCTTCATGTCCACCATCACCTCGGTGGTGGTCAGCGGCAGCCGCTTGCCGGCGCGGATATGGAACGGCACGCCGGCCCAGCGCCAGGTGTCGACGTGCAGGCACAGCGCCACGAAGGTCTCCACGTTGGAATCGGCGGCCACGCCCGCGACCTCGCGGTAGCCGCGGAACTGGCCGCGCACCACCTCGGCCGGGTCGAGCGGGCGCATCGCGCGGAACAGCCGCAGCTTCTCGGCGCGCAGCGCTTCCGGCCCGCCGCCGATCGGCGCATCCATCGCCAGCAGCGAGGTCACCTGCAGCAGGTGGTTCTGCAGCACGTCGCGGATCGCGCCGACGCCCTCGTAGAACGCGCCGCGGCCGTCCACGCCGAACTGCTCGGCCATGGTGATCTGCACGCGGTCCACGTAGCGGTTGTTCCACACCGGCTCCAGCACGGTGTTGGCGAAGCGGAAGTACAGCAGGTTCTGCACCGGCTCCTTGCCCAGGTAGTGGTCGATGCGGAAGATCGCCGACTCCGGGAACACCGCGTGCAGCGTGCGGTTGAGTTCCTGCGCCGAGGCCAGGTCGCGGCCGAACGGCTTCTCCACCACGATCCGCGCCTCCCCGGCGCAGCCGGCCTGCTCGAGACCCTTCGCCACCACCCCGAACAGACCGGGCGGGATCGCCAGGTAGTGCAGCGGCCGCTGCGCCCCGCCCAGCGTTTGCTTCAGCTGCCGGAAGGTGGCCGGGTCGTTGTAGTCGCCGTCGACATACTGCAGGCGCGCCGCCAGCTTCGCGAACGCGGCCTCGTCGACCCGGCCGCCCTGCTCCAGCGCCGCGTGCGTCAGGCTGTCGTGCGCGCGCTGGCGCAGCCGCTCCACGTCCCAGCCCGCATGTGCCACGCCGATGATCGGCAGGTCCAGCCCGTCGTGCAGCATCATCGCCTGCAGCGCCGGAAAGATCTTCTTGTAGGCCAGGTCGCCGGTGGCGCCGAAAAAGACCAGGGCGTCCGAGCGGGGGATCGGCATGGCGGTGAGGTTCTCCGTGGGGCTGGCAGGCATCGCTGCCCGGGGTGGCGTGCGGCAGGCGACGGGCATGGCGGGCTTCGCCAACATGCCGCACTTCGGGTCCGCTTTCCAGCCTGCACGCCGGCAGGTTAAGTCGATGCATAAACCGGCGGAGCCGTCGGCCTCCGGTTCAGCGGCCAACGCACGGGCACTGCCGGCGGCGACGCGCATCCGCACCCGTCCCGGTACGGTCGGCGGCCTCGCCGTTGCCCGGCGCGCTTCACGCCGATGCAAGCAGCTCGACGGCCCAGTACACGCCGATGGCCGTCTGCACCGCAAAGGCCGTGAAACGCAGCGTGACGGCGGCCGCGCTCACCGAGGCGAGGTGGATGAGCGACTGCAGCACGCGGCAGGCAAGGAACAGGCAGGCCGCGCCGTCCGTGACCGCGGTGTGCCCGGTGCCGATGGCGACCAGCAGCAATCCGCCGAAAACCGGGAGGCCTTCGATGCAGTTGGCATGGGCCCTGGCCAGCCGCTGCATGAATGGCGAAAGGTTCGCATTGTCGGGAACGAACCCGTTGGCGGGGATCTTCCGGTGCAGCACAAGCCGGGTCCGGAGCACCTCCATCAGCACCAGGAGCAGCAGCGTCCACGCGATGAAACCGGTCAATGCCAAGGTGCTCGGATTGCTCATGACGCTGTCCTCGTTGGTCGGACCGGCGGCCGGCGCGGACGGGTACGTCGCCGGTCGGGGCGGCCATTATCGCGCCTGTCGCGCGTCTTCCGGGCGGAACCTTCAGCGCACCGCCCGCCGCAGGCGCTCGCGGATCCTTGCCTCGGCGGCGGCGGTCAGCTCCTTCAGTGCGAAGGCCGTGGGCCACATGTGGCCCTCGTCGAGGGCGGCCTTGTCGCTGAAGCCGAAGGTCGCATACCGCGTCTTGAACTTCTGCGCGCCCTGAAAGAAGCAGACGACCTTGCCGTCCTTCGCGTAGGCGGGCATCCCATACCAGAGCTTCGGCGCGAGGTCCGGCGCGGTGGCCCGGACGAGCGCATGCAGCCGCTCGCCCATGGCGCGATCTGCAGCGGGCATCGCGGCGATCCTTGCGAGCACGGCGCCCTCTTCATTCGCGCCTCCCGCGTGCGGGCGCGCTGCGGCCTTCAGCTCCCGGGCGCGCTCCCGCATCGCGGCGCGCTCCTCCGCCGTGAATCCCGTGGGAGCCTCGCCGGGCGCGGTGGCGCTGCGGGTGGGTTTTCGCGTGGCGTTTCCTGCCGGTTTCTTTTCAGCCATGGTGTCTGCTCACCTGCGCCACAGGTAGAAGATGGTCTCCGAGAAGCCATGCCGACGGCACAGCTCTTTCATCGCCAACCCTGACCCGGCTTCCTCCAGAAGCCGAAGATCGGTTCTTCCGAAAAACGCGTCTTCACGTTCAATATTTTCCGGGTGGGGGATTGGACTCCAAACCACGGTGCTACTCAAAACCGGGGGACGTCGGTCGCACGCGAAACGATTGCGACGACGCTGGCCGAGGCTGCTCTGATGCTGGTGCGTGCGATCTGCTTCATGTTGCGACGAACTCCCCCTGAAATGAATACCGCTGCTAAACGTGTTTCGGCTGATCCCCGAACACCGACGACACCGATGAATGAACGAGGTCCCCGGGCGCGGTTTATACCCTGGTCCGCATCAGCCACACCGATGCAACAAGACCGTTTACGGAAATGCAGTCTGACTATCGTTGCAACCCGCGCAGCACTGACACGCATGACGCATCAGAGAGGACAATACGATGACCAGCATTGGCTCGAAAGCTCAGGGCAAGAGCATCAAGCGCGTGGCGTTGACGGGAAGTCTCTTACGGAATGGTTAGGGCGTACCGATAGAAAAAGCGGAGACAGCAAGCTGGACAAGCCGATTTGCACCAAACCCCAGAGCAATCGCGAGGAAGCCAGAAAGGAGGTCTTGCAGAGCCTTGCTGTGTACACCAGGTATCGTGATTCGGTGCTTGAGGAAGAACGCGCCGAAGTAAAAAACTAGACTGAGATAGCCAAGAACTAGCAGTGGAACCAATGTAGCCGCAGGATGCTTGTTGTAGAGAAATGTGAGGGCGCCTAAGACAGCTACCCACTCGAACCATTCGAAGATCTTCGGCGTTGCGATGAGCCAGAAGTTGTGAAATCGTTCAAAAGCTACGTCGACCGCAGTCGAGTGTAGTTCTTCTGGAGATTCGAATTTTTGTTGATCGTCTAACATCCCTGAATAGCCCTAACGCTGGAATTGAGCGGCGGCGAAGCCGTCCACCTCGAATGAGTGGTTAGGCCAAGCCTATTGCTTGCATGGGTACGCTTGCTTAAGAGCTTTAACTACCAACACATTTGCTTGCTCGTTCCAGAACTTCGGATTGTCTGACAGATATTTTCGCACCACAGCCGACGCTTGGCTCAAGGGAACATCTGATGGAACGCAGAACGCTATACCGTTAAAGCTATCTTGGACGCCGCCAACGTAGCCGCGAAACATGGCAATGTCGACTGTACTGCCGCTGCTAAGAAGGTGCTGGTTGAGATCGTTACCCGTGAAATAATTCGCGGACGCAGAGCCGGATACAAAAAGCAAAACTAGCGCGATGATGGTTTTCATGCGATCCCCGGTTGCGGGCCTAACGAGGTTGTAGAAAAACCTCCGCCGATCTTGCTTCAATACCCCCACGTGAACAAGGGGGCGGCATGGCACGCTACCGGCATATCGATATGAGTCCGCGGCTGTTGCCGGTGGATCTGCAGGCGCAGCTGGTGCCGGGATCATTTGCCCATGCCGTGCACCATCTGGTCGATCAGCTGGATCTGTCCGCCTTCGATGCGCATTACCGCAATGACGACAGCGGCGCGCCGGCCCATGCGCCGACGATGTTGCTCAAGGCGGTGCTGCTGGCGTATTCCCAAGGCATGGTGAGCTCCCGCTCGATCGAGCGCGCCTGCCGCGACAACGTGCTGTTCATCGCCCTGACCGGCGACGCCAAGCCACACTTCACCACCATCGCGGACTTCGTCAGCCGCTCGCGCGGGGCGATCGCGACCGTCTTTGCCCAGGTGCTGACGTTGCTCGACGGCGAGGGTCTGATCGGGCGCCAGATGTTCGCCATCGATGGCGTGAAGCTGCCTTCCAACGCGTCCAAACACCGCTCCGGTACGCGCGCGGAGTTCCTTGCGCAGGCACAGAAGATGGAGCGCGCGGCCACCACGATGTTGGAACGTCACCAGGCCAACGATGCCGGCGCGGCCGAAGACGTGCGGGATGCCAAGGCCGCCGAACGCATCGAGCGCCTTACTCGCGAGGCAACGAAGATCCGCCAATGGCTGGCCGATCATCCGCAAGATCGGCCCGGTTCGCGCGGCAAGGTCCGCAAGTCCAATCGCACTGATAACGAATCGGCCAAGCTGGCCACCGACAAGGGCGTGATCCAGGGCTATTGCGGCGTGGCCGTGGTCGATGCCAGGCACCAGGTTATCGTCGAGGCTTCGGCTCACGGCACCGGCGCCGAACAGGAATTGTTGTTGCCCGTACTGGACGCCTGCGCCGAGCAGCGCACCGCATCGACGCTGATCACCGCCGATGCCGGCTATCACAGCGAAGCCAACCTCGCCGCGTTGGCCGACCAGGGCATTGACGCCCTGATCGCCGACAACGCGATGCGCCGGCGTGACGAACGCTTCGCCGGGCAGGACAAGCACCTGGCCAAGCCCGATCCGTTGCACGACAAGACACGCAAACCGACAAAGCCACGCCTGTTTGGCAGCGAGGACTTCATCATCGCGCCGGACCAGTCCTACGCGATCTGTCCGGCCGGCAAGCGCCTGCATCGCAACGGCAAGGACTGCACCATTGGCGGCTATGCCGCGATCAAGTTCCGCGCACCACAGGCTGCCTGCCAAGGCTGCCCACTGCGTGCGAAGTGCTTGCGAAAACCCGAAACCACACGCTCACGGCAAGTTGCCGTGCTCACCCGCAAAGCCGAGCCAACCCACAGCCAGCGCATGCGCGAGCGCATCGACAGCGCGTGGGGACGCGAACAGTACGGGCGACGCTTCGCCACCGTCGAACCCGTCTTCGGCAACGTGCGCGCCAACAAGCGACTCAACCGCTTCACCCTTCGCGGTCAGGCGAAGGTGGATGGCCAATGGAAGTTGTTTGCGCTGGTCCACAACATCGAGAAGTGGGCGAACTACCGCAAGGCGGCCTGAGCGGCACAAGGCGCGCCATGGGCGCCTGGGACGCCCACCCATCGCGTCAGATCAAGCCGGGCAACCCGCACGCGAAACCCCAAGAAACCACGCCGTTGAGTGACGTGATGCAACGGCTGTCATTTTGGCCGTCTATCCATCCGTGGAAAGGGGTTTTTCTACAGCCTCAACGCTGGAGTTAAGCGGCGCGCGGTACGCGCGTCCGCTTGGACGAGATGTTAGGCGCCAACGCACCCTACCTTACGAGCCAGAAAAAAATTACTGTGCCAACGGTTACGATGACGGGCACCCAAAGCGCTGGTGCTTGCCACGCAGGCAGAGCCCGTGTCTTGCCAAAGTGCAACTGACCTGGCTTGAACAAGCGAATGCCGGAAAGGAAGCGAAACAGTACGATCGCAACCACGGCCATTGCCGCCCCGAAAGCAAGCATGATGACCGGAGCCGAGCCCAGCAGCACTTGCAAGCCAGAGATTACCAGCGGCACTGACGCCACCAGGTACGAATATCGCCGCTTTACCCTCTCATCCATAGACCTTCCTTGACCTGCCTAACGCTAAAGTTGACTGGCTGCGGCGCGCAGCGCTTGATTGCCGCGACATCCTATACCCGCAGTCCGGTCGAACGCGCTGTTCGGGAGCGAGAGTGGCGGATTCCCGACGGGTTGTTCGGGCCTCGTCGCTTCCGATGGCGGACCGCAGCGACGACGAGGTCGTGTGTCTGAAAACAGCAAAGCGCCTGCGGCGGTCGGATCAACATCGTTATCCGACCGCCGCAGGCGCTTTGCTGAGTATTGATGATCGCGCGGCTTCGTCAATCCGGATGCTCCGCTGTCTTACGCAGGGACTTTCCCCTGAAACGTGTCCGCCGCTCTCGATGCCGAACGCTGGAGTTAAGCGGCGGCGTAGCCGTCCGCCTTGAACGAGATGTTAGACAACAATGCGTGCCACTAGCCGTGATGCCACCATGTTGCGAACCTATTAGTGATGTACCAAATTAGCCCAACCACGATTGCAAGTACGCCGAATGTGGCCTCGCCGCCAGACCCACCAGTAAAAATTACGACGACCCCAACGATGATTAGCAGCACGGAAAGTAGCTGGTGCAGCTTGTACCGCTTTGACGTCTGCTCAATCGTTTGCACTTTGCCACCATGCGCTTGAGTGGTGCCTCCGCCAGCGATTGGGTAACCGCACTTTATACATGTGTCGGCGCTGCTGGATACCTGAGAGCCGCAGTCTGGACATTGAATGAGTGCCATGATCTTCCCCTTGTTTCGTCTAACGCTTAGTAGACCCCACATCGGGGCATATGCAACCGATGTTCAGCTTTCGGCTGTCCTTGGTCAAGCGGACAAATCCTACGAGCGGGCAAGGGGTTGCCGGATGGCGGCTACGGTGTGCGGCGGCGATGCTGCCACTGCATATCTCACGGATCGAGGTCCTATGTCTTATCCCTCACAATCGCCGGTGATATCTGCCGCTCGTTCGGGTGCGCCTGCGCCCCGCCTGCTTGACGAGGTTCGGCGACGTTTGCGGCTCAAACACTACAGTTTGCGTACCGAAACCATCTACGTGGGATGGATACGCCGGTTCATTCTGGCGAATGGAAAGCGCCATCCGCGTGATATGGGCGCGGTGGAAGTGGAAGGCTTCCTGTCCGGTCTGGCCGTGCGTGGTGGCGTGGCTGCCAGCACGCAGAATCAGGCGCTGTCGGCGCTGCTTTTTCTCTATCGCGAGGTGTTGCGGATCGACTTGCCCTGGATGGAGACGATGGTGCGCGCGAAGCGTTCGCAGCGTGTTCCCACGGTGTTGTCACGTGAGGAGGTACAGGCGTTGTTGGCGCAGATGGAAGGTCGTCCGTGGCTGTTGGCCAGTCTGTTGTATGGCACCGGCATGCGGTTGATGGAGTGCATGCGGCTGCGCGTGAAGGATGTGGATTTTGCGCGCAATGAAATTACCGTGCGTGACGGCAAGGGTGGCAAGGATCGCCGCACGGTATTGCCGAAGCGGTTGGTCGAGCCTTTGCAGCGCGAGATCGACCGCGCCAGCGTGCTGCATGAGAGCGACCTGCTTGCGGGTTTTGGCGTGGCTCGCCTGCCTCACGCTCTGGCGCGCAAGTATCCCCATGCCGGGCGGGAATTTGGCTGGCAATTCGTATTTCCGTCGGCGCAACGCTCGGTCGATCCACTGGATGGTGTGGAGCGTCGTCATCACTTTGATGAGGGGCTGCTGTCGCGCTCACTGAAAAGTGCCTGTCGCCGCGCAGGCATTGTCAAGCCAGTGAGTGCGCATACGTTGCGTCACTCTTTCGCCACGCATCTGCTGGAATCCGGGTATGACATCCGTACCGTCCAGGAACTGCTCGGCCACAAAGACGTAGCGACTACCCAGATTTATACCCACGTGCTCAACCGTGGCGGCCACGGCGTGCAGAGCCCGCTGGACCGCTGAGGCCGGGGGCGGTGCTTCGTCATCGGCTCACGGCGAACGTGGATGGTTGAGCACCACGCTGTGCTCGGCGCCGTCGTCGAGCAGCGGGATCGAGCCGTCGGGCTGTTCGACGCCGTCCAGCCATACCTCGCCGAGCGTGCCGGGTTCGCTCTGCCGCATGTCGATGCGGTACAGCGTGCCGTGGTGGCGGTAGTCCAGCTCGAAGCCTTCCCACGCCGCCGGCAGCACCGGCGCGAAGCGCAGCCTGCCGGCCTCCCGGCGCAGGCCGAGCAGGGATTCCACGATGAGGCGGTACATCCAGCCGGCGGAGCCGGTGTACCAGCTCCAGCCGCCGCGGCCGACGTGCGGCTCGACCGCGTACACGTCGGCGCTGACCACGTAGGGCTCGACCTTGTAGACGTCCGTTCGCGCGGCGCCGGTGCCGTGGTCGACCGGATTGATCATCCGCAGCAGTTCCCACGCGCGCTCGCGGTCGCCGAGCTCGGCGAAGGCCATCGTGGCCCAGATCGCGGCATGCGTGTACTGGCCGCCGTTCTCGCGCACGCCGGGCAGGTAGCCCTTGATGTAGCCGGGGTCGAGCGGTGATTTGTCGAACGGCGGCCGCAGCAGCTGCACCAGGCCGGCATCGCGGCGCACCAGGTGGGTGTCCAGCGATTCCATCGCCTGGCGCTGGCGCTCGGGCGCGGCGAGGCCGGACAGCACCGACCAGCTCTGCGCGATCGAGTCGATCCGGCACTCCTCGTTGCCGGCCGAGCCCAGCGGGGTGCCGTCGTCGAAGTAGGCGCGGCGGTACCAGGCGCCGTCCCAGCCGTGCTGCTCCAGCGCGGCGCGCAGGCGGTCCACCTCGCCTACGCAGCGTTGCGCGAACGCCTCGTCGCCGCGCAGCCGGGCCACTTCGGCGAAGCGGGTCAGCACCTCGCCGCTGAAGAAGCCCAGCCACACGCTTTCGCCGCGGCCCTGTTCGCCGACCCGGTTCATGCCGTCGTTCCAGTCGCCGCCGCCGATCAGCGGCAGGCCGTGCGCGCCGCGCTGCGCGAAGCTGCGTTCGATCGCGCGCACGTTGTGCCAGTACAGGGTCTCGTGCAGGCCGGAGGGCTGCGGCAGGTCGTAGTACGACTCCTCGCCGGGGTGCAGCGCGCGGCCCTCGATGTAGCCGACGCGCTCGTCCAGCACGCCGGAATCGCCGCTGGCCAGCACGTAGCGCGCGGTGGCCAGCGGCAGCCACAGGTAGTCGTCGGAGCAGGTGGTGCGCACGCCGCGGTCCAGCGGCGGGTGCCACCAGTGCTGCACGTCGCCCTCGGGGAACTGGTGCGCCGCGCTCAGCAGCAATTGCGCGCGCGACAGTTCGGGCGCGGCGTGGATCGTCGCCATCGAATCCTGCAGCTGGTCGCGGAAACCGAACGCGCCGCCGGACTGGTAGTAGCCGCTGCGCGCCCACAGCCGGCAGGCGATGGTCTGGTACAGCAGCCAGCCGTTGGCGAGCACGTCGAGCGCCGGCTCCGGCGTGCGCACCTGCACCGTGCCGAGCACGCGCGCCCAGTGCGCGCGCACCTTGTCCAGCGCGTCGGCGGCGCTGCCGTTGCCGCGGAAGCGCTGCACCAGCGCGCTGGCGTCGGCGGCGTCGCGGCCCAGGCCGAGGCGGAAGATCAGCTGGCGCTGCTCGCCGTCGTCCAGGCTCACCACCGACTGCAGCGCCGCGCACGGGTCGAGCCCGGCGCCGAGCCGGCCGGACAGGTGCGCGCGGCCCAGCCCGGCCGGCGCACGCATGCTGCCGTTGCGGCCGAGGAATTCGCTGCGGTCGCCGTCGATGCCGCGCGCGGGGTCGTCCACGTCGAGGAAGGCGACCCGGTTCGGGAACTCGCTGTTGTACGCGTTGCGCGCCAACAGCGCGCCGCTGGCCGGGTCCGACTCGGTGACCACGTGCATCGCGGTCTTCTCGCGCAGGTCGCCGAGCAGCCATTCGACATAGGCGGTGATGCTGAGCCGGCGCGGCGCGCCGGAGTCGTTGCGCAGCTTCAGCACCGAGAACTTCACCGACGCATCCAGCGCCACGTAGACCCACAGCTCGGAGTGGATGCCGTCCTCGTGGTGCTCGAACACGCTGTAGCCGAAGCCGTGGCGGGTGATGTAGTTGCCGCTGCCGCCGCAGGGCAGCGGCGTGGGCGACCACAGCTGGCCGGTTTCCTCGTCGCGCAGGTACAGCGCCTCGCCGCTGCCATCGCCGACCGGGTCGTTGTGCCACGGGGTGAGCCGGAACTCGTGCGCGTTCTCGCCCCAGCTGTAGGCGCTGCCGCTGTCGGAGATCACCGTGCCGAACTGCGGGTTGGCCAGCACGTTGCACCACGGCGCCGGGGTGGCGCTGCCGGCCGTCTGGGTGATCACGTACTCGCGGCCGTCGGCGCTGAAGCCGCCGTGCGGGTTGGCCAGCTGCAAGCCGCTCGAGGCATCGGCGCCGAGCACGGCGCTGCCGATGCGCCGCGGCCGGCTCGGCTCGAAGCGCGGCGCGTGGGTTTCCACGTGGCGGCGGTTGATCTGCTCGGCCAGGCTGCCGCGACTGTCGCTGAGCACCATCCGCGCGCTGGCCAGCATCACCAGCCGGTCCTCGCCGGAGAGCTGCTGCGCCGGGCGCACGAAGATGCCGCCGGGGCGGTCGAGCAGGCTGGCCTCGCTGCCGGAGGCGATCAGGCCCATGATCAGGTCGTGCAGTTCCTGCCGGTAGCCGGCGCGGTCCTCGTTCCAGATCACCAGGTCCACCGCCAGCCCCTTCAGCCGCCAGTACGCGTGCGCCTGCACCAGCTGGCGCACCAGCTCGATCCGCGACGGGCTGGCGATCTGCAGCAGCACGATCGGCAGGTCGCCGGAGACCGACTGCCCCCACAGCCCGGACTGGCCGCGCCGGTTGCCGCGCAGCACCGCCGGGTCGGCGCGCAGGGTGGCGTTCGGGTACAGGACGCCGGTGGCCATGTGCTCGTACAGCTGGGCGTCGGCGAGGCTGGCGTTGAGCTGGCGCAGCAGCACCTGGCTGTGCGTCCAGGCCAGGTCGAACACGCGGTCGGCGAGGTGGCGGTCGCGGTACTTGCCGATCAGCCGCAGGCAGTCGTCGCGCTGTTCGGCGAAGCCGGTGACGAAGTCGATGGTGGCGGTCTGCTCCGGCTCCAGCGTGATGCGGCAGCGGATCGCCACGATCGGGTCGAGCACCGGGCCGGCGCTGTTGGACAGCTGCGCCTGCTCGCGGTCGAGCATCTGCGGCTCGGCGGTGTCGCGGCCGCGGCCGATGAAGCGGGCGCGATCGGTTTCGTAGGAGATCTGGTCGATGTCGGCGTCGTGCACCGCCAGCAGGTGGAACAGCCACGGCGGCCGCTCGTCGGCGGCGCGCGGCCGCCGCGTGCACACGATCGCCTGCAGCGCCGGCACCAGTTCGGTCTGCACGAACAGCTTGCTGAAGGCCGGGTGCATCGCGTCGGCCAGCGCCGGCGCCAGCACCACTTCGGCGTAGCTGGTCAGCTCGATGGTGCGCCGGGTGCGGCCGCGGTTGGTGAGGTGGGTGCGGCGCAGGCCGATGTCGTCCTCCGGCGACACCACGATCTCGGTATGCGCGTCGAACTCGCGTTCGCGCACGCGGAACTCGGCGCGCGCGTCGGAGAAGATCGCCTCGTACAGCTCGGTCTTGCGCCGCGTGGGCTGGTAGGTGGTGGACCAGCAGTCGCCGCTGGCGACGTCGCGCAGGTAGCAGAACATGCCGCGGTGGTCGCGTGTGATGTCCTCGTGCCAGCGGGTCAGCGCCAGCTCGCCGCGGCGCACGTAGCCGCCGCCGGCGCTGCTCAGCATCACGTGGTAGCGGCCGTTGGAGAGCAGTTGCACCGCCGGTCGCGGGCGGTCCGGGTCGGTGAACACGCGCAGCCGCGCCTCGGCCGGCCGCGGCGTGCCGTCCGATTCGGGGAAGCCGGAGGCGTGCAGGTATTCGGCGGCGGTCTTCGGCACGCGCTCCTGCAGCAGCAGGCTGGTGGCCTGGAACTGCGGGTCGGATTCGAAGCGCCGCTGCATCGGCCGGTCCAGCAGCGCGTGGCCCAGCGCCAGCAGGCTCATGCCCTGGTGGTGCGCCATGAACTGCCGCACCAGCGCCCAGTCCTGCCCCAGCGGCAGCCGCGCCGGCGTGCAGTCGATCGCTTCGTACAGGCCGTAGCGCCCGCGCGCGCCGGCTTCGGCCAGCCGCTGCAGGTTCCGCGTCGCCGCCGCCGGTGCCACCATCAGCGCCAGCGCGCTGGCGTATGGCGCGATCACCACGTCGTCGCCGAGCCCGCGTTTCAGGCCCAGCCCGGGCACGCCGAACGCGCGGTACTGGTAGGTGAAGTGCGAGTCCAGCATGTTGTAGCCGGATTCGGAAATGCCCCACGGCCGGCCGATCTGGTTGCCGTACTCGATCTGCCGCGCCACCGCGGCGCGGCAGGTCTGGTCGAGCAGGGTGCCCTCGTAGCTGGGCATCACCAGGTTCGGCATCAGGTACTCGAACATCGAGCCGGTCCACGACAGCAGCACCGGCTCGCCGCCCACGGTGGTGAGCAGGCGGCCCAGCGCGAACCAGTTGTCCTGTGGCAGCTGGCCCTGCGCGATGCCGACGAAACTGGCCAGCCGCGCCTCCGACGCCAGCAGGTCGTAGTAGCCGGCGTCGAGCCGGCGCTGGTCCGCGTTGTAGCCGATCGCCAGCAGGTCGCGCGCGCTGTCGTACAGGAAGCGGAAATCCATCTCGGCCAGCTCGCCGGCCTGCTGCGCCAGCCGTTCGATCGCGGCGATGCGTTCGGCCGCGCGTTCGCGCACGGCGTCGGCGCCGGCCTCGGCCGGCCAGCACAGCGGCTCGATCCGCGCCAGCTGGCGCAGGGCGGGGATGCCGCCGAAGCCGGCGGCGTCGTCGTCCGGCGGGTCGAGTTCGAAGGCGAGCGTCTCGTCGATCAGCCGGCTGGCCTGGTCGATCAGCG
Source organism: Rhodanobacter sp. FW101-FHT13A11 (assembly GCF_058790335.1). Classification (NCBI taxonomy): domain Bacteria; kingdom Pseudomonadati; phylum Pseudomonadota; class Gammaproteobacteria; order Lysobacterales; family Rhodanobacteraceae; genus Rhodanobacter; species Rhodanobacter sp. FW101-FHT13A11. Next base: position 44,589 of record NZ_JBYTCN010000015.1, read on the forward strand.
CGTCGAGCCAGAACGCCGCGTCGCCGGCGGGTTCGGGCGCAAGGGTCTGCGCCAGCGCGCGGGCGTGCCCGTCCAGCCGCTGCAGCAGCGCCAGTGCGGCGCTGCTGCGTTGCGGCGGGGCGTCCAGCGCGGCCTGCAGTTCCTGCTGCAGGGGCCGCAGCGCGCGGGCGACGTCGGCGTCGAGCGTGTCGTGCAGCAGCGCCAGCGTGTCGCCCATGCCATGCAGCGCGCGCGGCTGGAACACCGGCTCGTCGGCCAGCGCCAGCAGGCCCCGGCGCAGGGTCAGCAGGTGGCCGGCGAGGTTGCCGCTGTCCACTGCCGAGACGTACAGCGGCGGCAGCGGCTGCAGGCTCTGCGTGTCGTACCAGTTGTAGAAGTGGCCGCGGTGGCGCGGCAGCTGCTGCATGGTGGCCAGGGTCAGCCGGGTGCGCTCGAGCAGGCGGCCGCCGTCGATGAAGCCGAAGTCGTGCGCGGCCAGGTTCGCCAGCAGCGCCATGCCGATGTTGGTGGGCGAGGTGCGGTGGGCGATCGCCGGGCCCGGCTGCTCCTGCAGGTTGTCCGGCGGTAGCCAGTGCTCGTCGGCGCCGACGTGGACCTCGAAGAACGCCCAGGTCTGCCGCGCCAGCGTGCGCAGGAAACGCCGCTGTGCCGCGCTGGGTGCGAACGTGTCCGGCGCGCGCGGCTGGCTGATCCACCAGGCGATCGCGGGCGAGCCCAGCCACAGCAGCAGCAACGGCGCCGCCAGCCACAGCGCGGCCGGACGCTGCAGCGCCAGCGCCACGCCCAGCAGCAGCGCCAGCGCCGGGCCGATCCCCATCAGCCGCCACAGCGCGGCGGCCGTGTTGCCGCTGCGCCGCTCGACCTCGCCGGAGGTCTGCCACTGCAGCAGGTGGCGCCGGCTGACCGCCATCCGCCACAACGTGCGCACGATGGCGTCGAGGTGGTACAGCGCCTCGTGCGGCAGCCACGCCAGCCCCAGCGCCATCCGCGCGAGGTGCTGCATGCCGGTGCGGAAGCCGGCGCGCAGGTGCTGGTCGAGCTGCACCTCGCGCGGCTTCTGCACCAGTTCCAGCAGCGCCGACAGCAGCGGCGGCAGCAGCACCATCGAGAGCACCGCCAGCGTCCACGAGAGCGCCGGCACGATCGCCAGCCAGCCGGCCACCAGCAGCGCCAGCACCGCCACCGGCACCAGGCTGCGGCGCAGGTTGTCGAGGATCTTCCAGCGCGACAGTGCGGTCAGCGCATTGCGGCGCCAGCCGTCGCGCGCGGTCGGCGCCCACGGCAGCAGCCACGGCAGCAGCTGCCAGTCGCCGCGGATCCAGCGGTGGCGGCGCTTCACGTCGTCGCCGTAGCGGACCGGGCAGCTCTCGAACAGCTGCACGTCGCTGAGCAGGCCCGAGCGTGCGTGGCAACCTTCGACCAGGTCGTGGCTGAGAATGCGGTTCTCGGGGAAGCGGCCGTCCAGGGTGCGCTCGAACGGGTCGATCGCGTAGATGCCCTTGCCGATGAACGAGCCCTCGCCGAACACGTCCTGGTACACGTCCGAGACCATCTGCGTGTACGGGTCGATGCCGGCGTCGCTGCCGTACAGCTGCGCGTAGCGCGAGCGCGCGGTGCTGGGCAGGCTGATCCCCACGCGCGGCTGCAAAATCGCGTAGCCGCTGACCACGCGGCGCCGCTCGGGGTCGTACACGGCGCGGTTGAGCGGGTGGTCGATGGTGCCCACGAGCGCCTGCGCGGTGTCGCGCGGCAGCTCGGTGTCGGTGTCCAGGGTGATCACGTACTGCACCGGCGGGAGCGTCGCGATGTCGCCCACGATCAGCATGAAGCGGTCGTGCGCGTTGCCGCGCAGCAGCGCGTTGAGGTCGGCCAGCTTGCCGCGCTTGCGCTCGTGGCCCATCCAGCGTTGCTCGCCGGCGTTCCAGCGGCGCGGCCGGTGGAACAGGAAGAAGCGATCGGCGCCGGCGTCGGCGTAGCGCTCGTTGAGCGCCTCGATGCGGCGCCGCGCCAGCCGCAGCAGCGCCTCGTCGCCGGGCAGCGCCTCGCGCTCCGCGTCGGCGAAGTCGGTGAGCAGGGCGAAGTGCAGGTGATCGTCGCGGTTGCCGAGGAAGCGCACCTCCAGCGCCTCGACCAGGTCCTCGACGTCCTGCGCGGCGGCGATCAGGCTGGGCACCGCCACCAGCGTGCGCGCGCTGGCCGGGATGCCGTGCGTGTAGTTCATCCGCGGCAGCCGCCGCGGCGCGATCGCCAGCGTGGCCATCCAGTTGAGCAGGCTCAGGCCCAGCTGGCTGGCCAGCACGACCGCCGGCAGCGCGATCGCGACCAGCGCCCAGGCCGGCAGCCGCGCGTGCGCGGCGGCGGCGACCAGCGGCTGCGCGAACGCGAACGTCAGCAGCGCCAGCAGGCCCAGGTAGATCGGCAGCGGCGCGCGGTCGAAGCCGCGCCGCAGCCGTTCGCGCAGGCGCGGGCGGACGCCGAGCCGCTGCTCCAGCCGGTACCGCCCGCGGTCGATCAGGTAGTAGCCCACGTGCGCGGGCAGCGGCGCGGTGTCGTCGGCGCGGACCTCGTCCCGGCACAGCGCCACGGTCGCCTCGGCCACCGCCAGCTCGGTCAGCCGGTGCTTTCGCGCGATCGCCTCCACCATGTGGCGGTAGCGGTCGCGGGTGGCGAAATCCATCGCCGCGTAGACGCCGGCCGGATCCTCGCGCAGGCAGTGTTCGACCAGGCTGCAGCGTTCGACGAAGTCGCGCCAGTCGATCGCCGACAGCGTGCGCAGGCTGCCGATGCTGTTGCCGATCGAGACCTGGTTGGCGGCCTGCTGCTGCGCCTCCTGCTGCACCAGGTGCTCGACGCTCTGCCCCGACGCGGCCAGGCGCTGCTCGATCCAGCTCAGCGGCAGCGCCAGCGCCGGGCTCTGGCCCTGCAGCCGGCGCGCCATCTCGGCCACGAAAGGGCCGTTCATCGGCGGGTCCGAGCGCGCCATGTCGGCTACCACCAGCACCACCGAGTTCGGGTCGCGTTCGGCGGTGGCGGTCATGTTCTCGGCCCAGCGCGCAGCCTTGCCGCGGCTGCGCCAGTCCGCCATCACCCGCGCGGCGACGCGGCGCAGGTTCTCGATCAGCGCCAGCCGCAGCATGATCGGTATCGCCCACAGCTCGCCCAGGCTGAGTGGGGCCACGTCCTGGTAGGCGTCGACGAAGCGGCGCAGGCTGTGCGTGTCGACCCGGCCGTCGCCGTGCGAAATGATCTCCAGCGCGATGTCGTACACCCGCGGCAGGCCGGCCGAGGGCCCGTTCGCCAGCCGCGGCAGCTCGCGGCTGTAGCCCTTCGGCAGGTGCCGCCGCGCGATGCGGATCTGTTCCTCGATCAGGTAGAAGTTGTCCAGCAGCCACTCGCCGGCGGGGGTGACCCGGCGCCGCTTGCGGGTCGCGCTGGTCAGTCGTTCGCAGGTGTGCGCGAGCACCGCCTCGTTGTCGGCCAGCCGTTCCAGCAGCAGGTCCATGCTCGAGCGCGCGCTGAGCCGGTGCTGGCCGGCCAGCGTGCGGCCGTGCCGTTCCATCTGCTCGGTGCTGAACAGTTCCGCGCGCAGCGCCGGCTCCTGCTCCGGGCGCGTACGTGCGGCGGCGCGGCGGCGGCGGAACGCGTGCAGGCGACGCAGCTTGAGCAGGTCGAGCAGGTTGCCGATGTTCACAACGGTTTTCCTCGGGCCTCGCGACTGACCGGCCGCGAGGCATCCATGCGGGCGGAGCGTCGGCGTGGCCCGTGGGGGAATGGCCATCGCCGCTGCGCCCGACCTTACGCGCCGGCATGTGAAGGCCGCGCACGCTAGGATGGGCGCCCGACCTTTACCGGAGCCATGCCGTGCCGCTGCAGATTCGCGCCGCCACCCTCACCGATCTGCCCGCACTGGCCGCCTGGAACGCGGCGATGGCGTGGGAAACCGAGCACAAGCGGCTCGATCCGGCGACGCTGGAGCGCGGCGTGCGCGGCGTGTTCGAGCAGCCGCGGCGCGGCTTCTACCTGGTGGCCGAGCACGAGGGCGCGGCGGTCGGCTGCCTGCTGGTGACCTTCGAATGGAGCGACTGGCGCGGCGGCGACTTCTGGTGGATCCAGAGCGTGTACGTGGTGCCCGCGTCGCGCCGCGTCGGCGCGTTCCGCGCGCTGTACGCCGAGGTTGCGCAACGCGCCGCCACGGCCGGCGCGGTCGGCCTGCGCCTGTACGTGGAGACGGAGAACGACCGCGCGCAGGCCACCTACGAGGGGCTCGGCATGCAGCGCTGCCACTACTTCATGTATGAGGCGCTGCTGGCGGAGCCGGTTTTGTAGGAGCGCACCCTGTCCACAAGGGAGTCCCTTGTGGACAGGGTGCGCTCCTGCGGGCATGGCGTGGGGGCTGGCGGCTCAGGCGGCGACGAGCAGCTGCTGGAACGCCGTTGCCGGCACCGGCGCGCCGAACAGGAAACCCTGCAATTGCGAACAGCCGGCATGGCGTAGGAACGCGGCCTGTTCGCGCGTTTCCACGCCTTCGGCGACCACCTGCTTGCCGAGGCCGCGCGCCATCGCGATGATCGCGCTGGTGATGGTGGCGGTGTCGCGGTCGCTGGCGAGGTCGCGCACGAACACGCGGTCGATCTTCAGCGCGTCGATCGGAAAGTGCTTCAGATACGACAGGCTGCAGTAGCCGGTGCCGAAGTCGTCCAGCGACAGCCGCACGCCGCGCCGCTTGATCCGCTGCAGCAGGCCGGTGGTGGCGTCGCCGCCGGACATCACCATGCGCTCGGTCAGCTCCAGCTCGAGCAGCCCGGCCTCCAGCCCGCTCCGGTCCAGCACTTCGTCGAGCCAGTTGTAGAACTCGGGATGCTGGAACTGCAGCGGCGACACGTTGACCGATACCGGGATCGGCCGGCTCGCGCCTGCCTGCAGGCCCTGCCACCGCTGCGCCTGCAGGCAGGCCTGGCGCAGCGCCCACGCGCCGATCGGCAGGATCAGCCCGGAATCCTCGGCGACCGGCACGAACTGGTCCGGCGTGTACAGCTCGCGCCCGTTCGCGTGCCAGCGCAGCAGCGCCTCGGCGCCGACGATGCGGCCGCCGTGCGCGTCCACCTTGGGCTGGTAGTGCAGGTCCAGTTCGTGCCGCGAGAGCGCCTGGCGCAGCGCCGTCTCGATCCGCCGCCGCGCCCGCGCGCGCTCGTTCATCGACGCGGTGAAGAAGCGGTAGCCGTGCAGGCCCTGCGCCTTCACCGCCATCAGCGCGGTCTCCGCGTGCTGCAGCAGCGCGTCCGGCTCGACGGCGTCGTCGGGGTACACGCTGATGCCGATGCTCAGGTGCAGGCCCAGCTCGGCCACGCCCTCGACGCGGGTCTGCTCGCCGTGGTTGATCAGGGTCTGGCACAAGCTGGCCGCCTCGCCGACGCTGTCCAGGTGCGGCAGCACCACCACGAACTCGTCGCCGCCGTAGCGGCTGAGCAGCTCGTCGCCGGGCAGGCAGCGGTGCAGCCGGGCGGCGAACGCGCGCAGTACGCGGTCGCCCACCGCATGTCCGTGCTGCTGGTTGACCTGCTTGAAGTTGTCGATGTCGATGTACAGCAGCGCGGCGCGCTGCCGGCGCCGGTTCGCGGTGGCGATCGCCTGGCCGACCTGCGCGTGCAGCTGGTTGCGGTTGGGCAGCCCGGTGAGCGTGTCGTGCTGGGTCAGGTGGATCATCTTCAGCGCCAGCGCGCGCGTTTCGCTGACGTCGTGGAACACCAGCACGCCGCCGATCACGTTGCCGGCATGGTCGTGGATCGGCGCGGAGGAATCCTCCACCGGCGTGTCGAAGCCGTGGCGGTGGCGCAGCAGGGTCTTGCCGGCCAGGTCGACGATGGTGTTCCGCTCGATCGCCCCGCGCAGCGGGTTGGCCACGGCTTGGCCGTGCCGGGCGTCGATCAGCTGGAAGATCTCCTCGATCGGCCGGCCCTGCGCCTCGGTGCCGGTCCAGCCGGTCATCGCCTCGGCGATCGGGTTGAGCGAGGTGACGCGCAGTTGCGGGTCGGTGGTGATCACCGCGTCGCCGATCGAGCGCAGGGTCACCTCGGCCAGCTCGCGCTCGCGGTGCAGCGCGTCCTCGAACGCCTTGCGCTGGCTGATGTCCTGCACCTGCGACACGAAGTACAGCGGCGCGCCCTGCCCGTCGCGCACCAGCGACACGCTGAGCAGGATGTGCACCACGTGCCCGTCTCGGTGGAAGTTGCGCTTCTCCAGCTGGTACGACTCGCGCTCGCCGGCCAGCAGCTGCGCCATCAATGCCGCATCGGCCGCCTGGTCGTCCGGGTGGGTGACGCCGGCGATGTCCAGCGCCAGCAGTTCCTCCTCGCGGTAACCGAGCATCTGGCATACCGCCGCGTTGACGCGCAGGAAGCGGCCGTCCGGACGGGTCAGCGCCATGCCGATCGCGGCGTGCTGGAACGCGCTGTAGAAGCGCTGCTCGCTCTCGTGCAGCTGCAGCTCCAGGTCGCGGCGCTCGGTGATGTCGACCAGCGCGGTGAAGATGCCGCGGACGCGGCCGTCGGCGTCGAAATCCGGCTGGAAGTTGCCGTGCGCGTAGCGCCGCTCGCGACCGTTGTACAGCTCGCCCTCGTAGCTGGCCATGTGGCCTGCGTAGGCGCGCTCCAGCGCCGCGCCGGCCAGTTCGTGGTTGCGCCGGCCGACCACGTCGACCAGGCGCCGGCCGATCAGCCGCTGCGGGTCGATGCCGAGCCAGCGGCGATGCGTGTCGTTGGCGAAGCGGAAGCGCTGATCGAGGTCGAGGTAGGCCAGCAGCGCGGGCGTGCCGCGCAGCATGTGCACGGGCCAGCCGATATCATCCGGAAGCGATGGCAATACCTCGGCAGGCGTAGGCGGCCGCATGGTCATTCCGTCAGCATGGCGCCCCCCTCGGCGCGCCGCCATCATGCGCCGAGTTGGTGCGCTTGCCCAGCCGTCGCCGGCGGGCGTCAGTGCGGGGCGGTCGCCGGTGCGCCGAGCCGGCCGCCGTCGTCCAGCACCACGCGGCCCAGCGCCTGCAGCTCGGCGGCGATCCCGTAGCGGTCGGCCAGCCGCGCCAGCAGCGGCCCCAGCGCCTGCGGCTGCAGCGGATAGCCGTGCGCCAGCGCGCGGGCATGGCCGTCGCCACCACGCTGCGCCACGGTCACCGCCACCACGCCCAGGCCGGGCGCCTCATGGGCGAACAGAGCCGGCGGGCCGCAGCCGGGTTCCGCAGCGGCCAGGGTCTCCACCAGGCAGCCGCTGGCGGCTTCGCTCGCACCTGCGTCGAGCGGCTGCAATTGCAGCGGCAGCTGATGCGCGTCGAGCAGCGCGGCGTACTGGCGCAGCTCGAACACGATGCCGGCGAAGTCGTGCGCACGCTGTCGGATCCCGTCGGGGTCGCGCGCGCCGCCCTGTTCGGCCAGCCACTGCGAGGGCGACTGCGCCAGCACCTTGCCGCCGGCGTAGCGCAGGGCCAGTCCGCGCGCACTCATCGTCGACTCGTCGTGGTACGGCGTGAGCAGCGCCGCCTCCAGCAGCACCCACAGCGGCGCCAGGTTGACGTGCTCGTACTGCACGCAGGTCAACGCGAGCAGGTCGTTGCGGCTGAAATAGCGCGCATGTTCCAGCCGGATGCCGAGCATGCGCATCAGCCAGTCGGCGGTGCGCGGCCCCATCTCGCCGCGGCCGACCAGATGGACCTCCAACTGCTCGGACAACTCCTCGGCCTGTTCCGCCGGCACCAGCAGGCTCATCGGCAGCAGCCGCATCGGGCCGTCGGCATAGACCGCCGACGGTTCCAGCGCCGGCGCCGGCATGTGCCCCTCGTGGGTGCCGAACGCGACCACGTTCTCCAGGTGGTCGCGCGGCACGCGCCGGGCCAGTTCCTCCAGCGTGGTCCACACCGGGAAGCCCGGCCGCAGCAGCTCGACCTGGTCGAACAGCGCGCCGGCCAGCGCCAGCCGCGCGGCGTCGACCTGCGGCACGAGTCCATGCAGGTCGGCGGCGACCAGGGCGGCCAGCTCGGCGGCCTCGTCGCGGGTGAAGGTCATCCTCGCCGCCGGCTCGCCCGCGACCGGTTCCAGTGCCAGCACGACTGGCAGGGCGAGCAGCGTTTTCGTATCCACGAGCGGGGGTCCGGAAGACATCAAGAGACCGGATTCTACCATTCAGCGATTTGGGCTTTCGCCGCGCGGCATGGCGGGTTAGCCTTGACAAACTTGAGTGGTGGACTGTCCTGAGCATGGAAAACACGCAAAAGCGCGTCGGGGTGATCGGCGGCGTGCGCATTCCGTTCTGTCGCAACAACACCGCCTACGCCGACGTCGGCAACTTCGGCATGTCGGTGAAGGTGCTCGGCGCGCTGGTCGAGCGCTTCGGCCTGCACGGCGCGGAACTGGGTGAAGTGGCGATGGGCGCGGTGATCAAGCACTCGTCCGACTGGAACCTCGCGCGCGAGGCGCTGCTCAGCTCCGGGTTGGCGCCGACCACGCCGGGCATCACCACCGCACGCGCCTGCGGCACCTCGCTGGACAACACCATCATCATCGCCAACAAGATCGCCGCCGGGCAGATCGAGGCCGGCATCGCCGGCGGTTCGGACACCACGTCCGACGTGCCGATCGTCTACGGCACCCGCCTGCGCAAGCGCCTGCTGGCGATGAACCGCGCCAGGACGCCACTGGACAAGCTGCGCGTGGCGCTGCGCGGGTTCTCCCTCGGCGAGCTGAAGCCGTCGTTCCCCGGCGTGGCCGAGCCGCGTACCGGCAAGTCGATGGGCGACCACTGCGAGCAGATGGCGAAGGAATGGCACATCGCCCGCGAGGCGCAGGACCGGCTGGCGCTGGACAGCCACCGCAAGCTGGCCGCCGCCTACGACGCCGGCTTCTTCGAGGACCTGCTGGTGCCGTTCCGCGGCCTCAAGCGCGACGGCTTCCTGCGCCCGGATTCGAGCCTGGAGAAGCTGGCCGCGCTGAAGCCGGCGTTCGACAAGGCCTCCGGCCAGGGCACGCTCACCGCGGGCAACTCCACCGGCCTGTCCGACGGCGCCGCCGCGGTGCTGCTGGGCAGCGACGCGTGGGCCGCGCAGCGCGGCCTGAAGGTGCAGGCCTACCTGCGCGACGCCGAGGTCGCCGCGGTGGACTTCGTGCACGGCGAAGGCCTGCTGATGGCGCCGACCGTCGCGGTGCCGCGCATGCTGGCGCGCCACGGGCTGAGCCTGCAGGACTTCGACTACTACGAGATCCACGAGGCGTTCGCGGCGCAGGTGCTGTGCACGCTGCGCGCGTGGGAGTCGGCGGATTACTGCCGGAACCGGCTCGGCCTGGACGCGCCGCTGGGTACGATCGATCCGGCGAAGCTCAACGTGCACGGTTCCAGCCTCGCCGTCGGCCATCCGTTCGCCGCCACCGGCGCGCGCATCGTCGCCACGCTGGCCAGGCTGCTGGAACAGAAGGGTTCGGGCCGCGGCCTGATCTCGATCTGCACCGCCGGCGGCATGGGCGTCACCGCGATCCTCGAACGGCCATGAACGCGGCCGACTGAACATGCTGCGCCTGCGCACCACCACCGGACTGAGTCTGCTGGCGCTGGCGATCGGCGTCGCCGGCACCGGCTGGCTGAGTACGCTGACCGCCGCCTGGCCGGGACCGCCGGCGCGGTTCGCCGCCGCCGGCGGACGCGCCGCGCCGGCGCCGCGCACCCTGCCCTCGCCGCGGCGGGCGCACGGTCCGCCGCGCGCGGCGCCGCCGGTGCGCCGCATGCCTGCGGTGATCGACGGCAGCGAGGCGCAGGCCAGCGTGCCCGCGCCACCGCCGGAACTGGTGCCGCTGGCCACGCCCAGCGACACCTCGCAATCGTGGGACGAGCTGCGCGGCCATCTGGACGGCCGCGTGCTGCTGCACGTGGACATCGACGCCAGCGGCCGGGTCAGCGCCGCCAGCCTCACCGAATCCAGCGGCGACCCGGTCCTCGACACGCACGCCTTGCGCAGCGTGCGCGGCTGGCGCTTCGCCGTGCCGCCGGATCGCCCCGACGGCCTCAGCGGCGAACTGCCGATGCGCTTTTCCTCGCGCGGCGACGGCATCGCGAAGCTGCCGTAGGGTTTTGTCCAGCCATACGGCCCTGGTGGTTCGGGAGCAAAGAGCTTTCGTCCTCCTGCGGAGGGCGAAAGCTCTTTGCTCTTGCTTCAAAAAACACAGTTGCGAAAGCGATTTTCTCGGAGCGTAAGGCACGGCCAGCAGTGATCACAGCACGCCCTTGGCGCCCACTCCGAACGCGGTGACCAGCCGCGTGATGATCAGCTTCGACGACAGCGCCACGTCGGGGAAATCGCCGACCGGCTCGTAGCAGGCGTAGAAGTTCGGGTCGGTGGCGCGCAGCGGCTGGCAGCCGGGCTTGAGGTCGTAGCTGGTGGCGTAGCGGAACGGCCACAGGTCGAACAGCGGCAATTGCTCGGAGATGCTGCCGATGGCCTGGTTGATGTCGGTCAGCAGCGGTATCTTCGACTGCCGCGGCGCGATCACCCAGGCGTTTTCCGGCTGGGTGAGCTGGGTGATGCTGAGGCGCAGCTGGTCGGCGAACGCGTGGTCATAGACGATTACGCCGGCCTCGGTGTTGTAATGGTCCGAGCGCGGGTCGAAGTTGTGCGAGCCCACCATCGCGAACGCCCCGTCGATCACGATCGATTTCGCGTGCAGGCCGAAGCGGAGGCCTTCGCTGTGCAGCGGCGCCGGCCGGTTGCCGCTGCCGCGGCTGCCGAGCAGGTGGAAGCGGGTGCGCCGGGCCCCGGCCGGGCTCGCGGTTTCCGGCGGCAGGCTGGTCATGTCGGTGTCGAGGTTGGCCAGCTCGTAGTCCTCCATCGCGCTGGGCGCGTGTGGCTTCATCTCGTGGATCTCGAAGCCGAACTTTTTCAGGTAGCGCTTGCGGTGCTTGTACGACATCGCGTACACGGCGAACGCATCGGTCGATGCCAGCGAGTTGGTGGAGACGAGCACCTGCGGGGGCTCGTCGCGCCGGTGCAGGCGCCGGAAGATGCCCTGGGCGCGGCGGCTCATCACCAGGTACGGCGTCTGCAGCACCACCTGCTCCTTCGCCTCGCTGATCATGCGCATGATGTGGCGGGTAAATTCCTGCGCGCGCTGCTTGTTGGGCTTGTCGGTCTTCGACGGCAGGTCGCTGAAGTAGTCGACCTTGCCCACACGCAGCGAAGGGTCGACCAGCCAGGCCTGCAGCCAGGCCGGATCCTCGGCCGCCTGCTGCACCTGGGCCACCCGCAGCGGCCGGCGGTAGTGCGGCGCCGGCCACGCGGGCGGCGCGGGGTCGGACAGGATGCGGCGGTTGACGTCGCGCAGGTGGGTGAGCGGTAGCGCACGCCGGTGGTTCCAGAACAGTGCGAAGCTGCTCGCCATCTGTGCCGCGGCGGGGCCGCCGACCATCACGTCGCGGTCGATGTAGTCGAACGCGTCGTCCCAGTTGAAGTAGCGGTCCTGGTAGTTGCGCCCGCCGGTGATGCCGATGGTGTCGTCCACCAGCAGCAGCTTGTTGTGCATGCGCTGGTTGAACTGCATGAAGCAGCACACGATGCCGGCGGCGAATTCCAGCGGCTGGATGTGCGCCTTGTGGAAGGTGGGGTTGTACAGCCGCACCTGCAGGTTCGGGCTGATCCGCGCCAGCCGGTCGAGCAGGCCCGGGTCGTTGAAGGAGAACAGCTGGTCGGCCAGGATGCGCACGCGCACGCCGCGCCGCGCCGCCTGCACCAGCTCGTCCAGCATCAGCTGGCCGGCGTCGTCCTGGTCCCAGATATAGGTCTGCACGTCGATCGTTCGGCGTGCCGCGCGCACCAGGTTGATCCGCGCGGCCATCGCCGGTGCGCTGTCGTCGAGCAGGGTGACCACATGCACCGGCTGCTGCGGCGTGGAGGCGGCCATCGCCTCGGTGGCCGCCTCGAGCAGCGGCGAGGGGGTCGCGCAATGGTCGGCCCGGTCGCAGTCGCTGCGGAGGTCGGCGGTGGCGGCGACCACGGCATCGGCGCGGCGGATCTGTGCGCGCGACACCGTGCAGCCCTGCAACAGCAGCAGCGCGAACAGGAGCGGCAGGGCGAATGGGCGCAGGACGGGCATGCGGGGATGATACGGGGCGCGCGTGTTGCGTCCGTGTCCCTGGTGCGTTGACCGTGGGTGCGCGCCGGTCAGGGCGACCAGAACGCGTCCAGCCGGGCGTTGCCCGGTTCCAGCGTGCCGCCGAGGTGCAGCACCGCCAGCGCGCCGGGCGGCATGCCGCGGAATTCGTCGGAGCGACCTTCCACCAGCAGGGCAACCAGCCGCTCGATGCCGGGATTGTGGCCGACCAGCAGCACCGTGCCGGCACCGGCCTGCTGGTCGAGCAGCGCCAGCAGTTCGCCGGGCGAGGCGTCGTAGATTTCGTCGGCCATCTGCGGCACCGGCGCGCCGTCGATCGCGGCCAGCGCCAGCCGGGTGGTCTCGCCGGCACGCCGGGCCGGCGAGCAAAGCACGCGGTCCGGCCGCAAGCCGTGGTTGGCCAGCCACAGCCCGGCGGCCTGCGCCTCCTGCTCGCCGCGTGCGCTGAGCGGTCGCTGGCGGTCGTCACCGGCGGTTTCCATCGGCACGGCTTCGGCGTGTCGCAACAGGATCAGTTCGTGCATGGAGGACTCCGGGGATGGGTTGGCGGGGCGCGCGGCCGGCGGCATGGCGCGCCTCACGATTGCTGGCGCTTGATCCAGCGCAGCAGGGCCTTCCAATCCTGCTGGTGGCTGCGGACCTGTTCGGACTGGTAGTCGAAGATGCCTTTGCCGAGGCTGGCGAGCAGCACGTAGGCCTGGCTGTCGCGCAGCTGCGCGGCGATCGGGAACGGCGACTGCTCGGCGAGCCGGGCCAGCGCGTCCTGGCTGGCGTGGGTCCACAGCTTGAGCCGGTTGGCGACCAGCGCCACCGGCAGCTTGCCGCGGTGGATGCGGCGGATCGACTGCAGCTCGCCGAGGAAGCGCAGCGTGGCATCGAGGTCGAACGAGGAGGGCAGCACCGGCACCAGCAGCACGTCCGCCGCGTCGAGGTACGGCTCCAGTTCGGCTTCACCGGAGCCGGCGGGGGTGTCGATCAGCAATTGCTCGGTGTCCGCCGGCACGCGTTGCAGGTTGCGCCGGCCGCTGTCGAAGGCCAGCACGCCGGGTACGCTGTCGGGCCGCAGTTCGGCCCAATGGAAGCTGGAGTGCTGCCGGTCGGCGTCGATGATCGCGGTGCGCTGCCCCGCCTGGGCCCAATGCGACGCCAGTTGCGTCACCAGCGTGCTCTTGCCGCAACCACCCTTGCTGCTTGCCACCAGCGTCGTAAGCATCGGATCACCCCTGCCACGGAAGGTGGTCCAAGCCTAGCGGGCAAGGTGGGAAAGGGGAATGGGGGTGGGGCGAGGAGTGGGTGGAGAGGAGTGAGAGGCGTGCCGCGTCTTCGGCTTCTCTCTCACTGCGCACTCCTCATTTCTTGCTTCTCGCTCCCGCCGGCTGCCAGTCGGCGGGGGCTTCGGTGGGGATGTTGCGGTCGCGCAGGGCGGCCAGCAGCAGGCTCGTCTCGGTGCCGCCGTTGCGGGCCAGGGCCAGCAGGTGCTGGGCCAGCGCCGGTTCGTCCTGTGCCTGGGCCAGCAGCCGGGTGAAGTTCTGCACCTGCCAGACCAGGTGGCGACGGGCGTCCCGGGCGTCCTGCTGCTGGGCCGGGTCCTTGGCCAGCACCTCGCGCAAGTGCAGGCCGAGCGAGCGGGCGAGCGGGCTGGAACCCCATTCGAGAGTCTTGCCCAGCTTCAGGCAGTCGGCCCGGATCGAGGCGTCGTCGCCGGCGTTTTCGCACAGTTTGGCGACCAGCGGCAGGCTCGGCTGCGGCTGGGTGCCGGCCAGCCCGAAGACCAGCACGGCCTGCATGCCGGCCGTTCCGCCCGGATGCGCCGGGTCCAGCGTGGCGGGCGGCGGCGGCAGCACGCCGACGGCGTTGGCCAGCGCCTTCAGGCTGGCGCCGGTGTAGTCGTCGTACAGCTTGCCGGCGGCCGCCTTGGCCAGGTCCTCGCGGGCAGCGTCCTGCTTCATGTCGTGCGCGTCGACACCGAGCTTGACCAGCCATGCGGCGGCGTTGTCCGGTGCCTGGCCGAGCAGGCGTTCCAGTGCGGCGGCGTTCGGGCAGGCGTCGGCCTGCGCGTCGCAATCGGCCAGTTGCACCCAGAACAGCGCGGCATCGGCGCCATCGGCGCGGGTGGCGCGCTCGATCAGCCGGTGGAAGCTGTTTTCCGGAGGCTGGTTGAACAGCGGCCGGGCCAGCAGGGCGGCGCCGAGCAGCCGTTGCGGGTCGTCGTTCGGCGCCAGCACGCTGACCAGGTCGCGCTGGAACGCGAGCTGGGCCTTGTCGCGGGCCTGGGTCGCCTTGTCCGGGGTGGCGCGGGCGCTGTCGGCGGGGGTCTTGCCGGCGAATGCCGGTGCGGCGGCCAGCGACAGGGCGCAGGCCAGGGCGAGGCTATGCCATCCACGCATCATGGGGTCGGCTCCGCAATCGGGCAAAGCGCGCAGCATACCTCCCGCGGATTAAGCGCGGCTGATCCATCGGCCGGCGAAGACGGAGCGGGGCGGCAAGGCTTGCTAGGATGGGGTTCCCCGGCGCAGGGCCGCGCCCCCACGATCATCGTTCGGGAGACGCGTAGTGGATCATCTGTCGACATTCGCCGACGGCGCACCCTGGTTTGTCGGCTGGGGTACGCTGGCCCTGATCAATGCCGCGCTGGCGCAGGGCAGGAACCGCAGCGGCCTGCTGTGGTTCCTGCTGTCGTTGCTGTTCGGCCCGCTGGCCACCTTGCTACTGGTGCTGCTGCCGAAGGTGCGCTCGAAGATGTTTTGAGCGACGGGATTCGGGATTCGGGATTCGGGATTGGATATTCGGAAAAGCAGCAGGCCGCGGCTCTTCCGAATCCCGAATCCCTGCTCTTACTCCCCCAGCGCCTCGCGCATGAACTCCGGCTGGGCCAGCGCGGCCTTGTGGATCTCGGCGTTGTAGTAGCGGGTGGGGAAGTTCTTGCTGAGCGCGCCGCGCTCGCGGAAGCCGGACAGGTCGCCGCCCTTGCGCGCCATGGTGCAGCTCCACCAGCCGGTGGGGTAGCACGGCTGCGGGAACGGCAGCGTCTTCACCGCGCTGAAGCCGGTGGTGCGCATCGCCGAGCGCATCGACTTGATCAGCTCCAGGTGGACCAGCGGCGATTCGCTCTGCTGCACCAGCAGGCCGCCGTGGCGCAGCGCCTTGTGGCAGCTGGCGTAGAACGCGGCGTTGAACAGGCCCTCGGCCGGGCCGACCGGGTCGGTCGAATCGACGATGATCAGGTCCAGCGAATCGGGCTCCGCCTCGGCCATGTACTTGATGCCGTCGATGAACAGCAGCTCGGCGCGCGGGTCGCCGTTCGCCTCGCACAGCTCGGGGAAGTACTGCTCGGCCAGGCGGGTGACGCGCTCGTCGATCTCCACTTGCACCGCATGCTCGACTTCCTCGTGCTTGAGCACCTCGCGCAGCGTGCCGCAGTCGCCGCCGCCGATGATCACCACGCGCTTGGCGCGCGCGTGGGTGAACAGCGCCGGGTGGGTCATCATCTCGTGGTAGAGGAAGTTGTCGCGGCTGGTCAGCATCACGCAGCCGTCGATCACCATCAGGTTGCCCCAGTCGGTGGTCTTGTGGATCTCGATGGTCTGGAACGGGGTCTTCTCCGCGTGCAGCAGCTGCTCGGTGCGGAAACCGATGGAGGAACCGGAAGCCTGGTGGGCTTCGGTGAACCAGCTGGCTTCATTCGAGGTGGGCTGCTGCGACATGGCGGGTGTTCCTGGCGTACCGGGTGGAAGGACAAAGACCGCCAATTGTAGCGACAACGGCGGTGAACGTCCCGAAAGCGCCCGGTAGCGATTTGCGCATATCGTCACAGCCGCCCATTACAATGGCGCTCGGCATGGCCGGCGCAGCGCGCCGGCCGCCGACCAGTCCGATCGGCCCCGCGGCGTGCGAGGCTTCCGGTCGCTCGGGCTCGTGCTCGTGTAGAGCTAAAGCGTCAAGGCTCGCCGCTGCGACGACATCATTCGTTTGCGCGAGGAGCAACGCTGATGGCGAACCATTGGACTGTCGACACCGCCCGCCACACCTACGCCGTGCCGCACTGGGGCGACGGCTACGTGGACGTGGATGATGCCGGCGAGATCGTGATGCGCCCGCGCGGCGCGTACGGCCCGGCGCTGTCGCTGCCGCGGATCGTCGAACGCGCCTGCGCCGAGGGCCTGCGGCTGCCGCTGCTGGTGCGTTTCCCGGACATCCTGGCCGATCGCCTGGCGCGGCTGCAGGGCGCGTTCGCCAAGGCGATCGGCGAGTGGCACTACGCCGGCGGCTACACCGCGATCTACCCGATCAAGGTGAACCAGCAGCGCGGCGTGGCCGGCGAGCTGGTCGCCGCCGGCAGCCACGGCTTCGGCCTGGAAGCGGGCTCCAAGCCCGAGCTGATGGCGGTGCTGGCGATGGCGCGGCCCGGTTCGATCGTGATCTGCAACGGCTACAAGGACCGCGAATACGTCCGCCTGGCGCTGATCGGCAGGAAGCTCGGCCTGCGCGTGTTTATCGTGATCGAGAAGCTGTCCGAGCTGGACCACGTGTTCAGCGAGGCGCAGGCGCTGGGCGTGGAGCCGCTGCTCGGCGTGCGCGTGCGGCTGGCCTCGATCGGCGCCGGCAAGTGGCAGAACACCGGCGGCGACAAGGGCAAGTTCGGGCTGTCGCCGAACCAGGTGCTGACCCTGGTCGAGCGGCTCGACGCCGCCGGCCTCAAGCACACGCTGAAGCTGCAGCACTTCCACATGGGCTCGCAGATCTCCAACGTACGCGACATCGCCAACGGCATGCGCGAGGCCACCCGCTATTTCGTCGAGCTGCGCCGGATGGGCGTGCCGCTGGAGATCGTCGACGTGGGCGGCGGCCTCGGCGTGGACTACGAAGGCTCGCGCTCGCGCAGCCACAACTCGATCAACTACTCGATCGAGCAGTACGCCTCGACCATCGTGCAGTCGCTGGCCGAGGCGGTCGAGGCCGAAGGGCTCGACGCGCCGCACATCCTCACCGAGGCGGGCCGCGCGATGACCGCGCATCACGCGGTGATGGTGGTCAACGTGACCGAGGTGGAGCCGGTGCCGGCCGGCGCGATCCCGCCGCCGTGCGCGGACGAGCCCGCGGTGCTGCGCCGGCTGCGCGAGACCTGGGAGGAACTCGACCGGCGCCCCGCGCTGGAACTGTTCCACGAGGCCCAGCATCACCTCAGCGAGGGCCAGACGCTGTACGCGCTGGGCCAGCTGGCGCTGGCCGACCGCGCGCGGCTGGACGAGATGTACTACGCGATCGCCAACGCCGTGCGCGCCCGCCTGCTGCCCGC
Source organism: Rhodanobacter sp. FW101-FHT13A11 (assembly GCF_058790335.1). Taxonomy (NCBI): domain Bacteria; kingdom Pseudomonadati; phylum Pseudomonadota; class Gammaproteobacteria; order Lysobacterales; family Rhodanobacteraceae; genus Rhodanobacter; species Rhodanobacter sp. FW101-FHT13A11. The sequence goes on from NZ_JBYTCN010000015.1 coordinate 62,025, forward strand.
CGAGCGCTCGCACCGGCAGGCGCTGGACGAGCTGGACGAGAAGCTGGTCGACAAGTACTTCGTCAATTTCTCGGTGTTCGAGTCGATCCCCGACGTGTGGGCGATCGGGCAGATCTTCCCGATCGCGCCGATCGCCCGGCTGGACGAACGGCCGGCGCGGCGCGGCGTGATCGTCGACCTCACCTGCGACTCGGACGGCCGCATCGACCACTACGTCGACGCCGAAGGCGTCGACGTCAGCCTGCCGCTGCACGCGCTGCGGCACGGCGAGAGCTACCGCCTCGGCATCTTCATGGTCGGCGCCTACCAGGAGACGCTGGGCGACATCCACAACCTGTTCGGCGACACCGACGCGGTCAACGTGCGGGTGGAGGGCGACGGCTACACCTTCGCGCATATACGCCGCGGCGACACCACCGACCTCATGCTCGACTACGTCGGCTACGACCTCGAGGCGCTGCGCCGGAGTTACCGCGAACGCATCGCCGGCGCGGGCGTGACCGGCGCCGAAGCCGCGAAGCTGTATGACGCGCTCGACGGCGGGCTCACCGCGTACACCTACCTGGCCGAGGACGCCCGCTGACGACGTGATGGGGCGCGCGGCCTGCCCCAAGGTCCGATGGCGGCGGTCGCGGCGGTCCCTACAATCCGGTGGATGGTCGCGCCGCCGTGGTCGCGCCTTCCCCATTCCCATCCAAGGAGCAACGCATGACAAGTCTCAATGGCAAGGTCGCCCTGATCACCGGCGCGGCCAGCGGCCTCGGCAAGGCGATTGCCGAGCTGTATGCGAAGCACGGCGCCAGCGTGGCGATCGCCGACATCAACCAGGACGCCGCGGACAAGGTGGCGGCTGAAATCAATGCGGCCGGCGGCAAGGCGCTCGGCGTGGCGATGGACGTGACCAGCGAGGAGGCGGTCAACGCCGGCACCGACAAGGTGGTCGCTGCATTTGGCCGTCTGGACATCCTGATCTCCAACGCCGGCGTGCAGATCATCAACCCGATCGAGCAGTTCGCCTTCGCCGACTGGAAGAAGATGCTGGCGATCCACCTCGACGGCGGCTTCCTCACCACCAAGGCAGCGCTGCAGCACATGTACCAGGATGACGGTACCGGCAGGAGCCGCGGCGGCATCGTGATCTACATGGGCTCGGTGCACTCGCACGAGGCATCGAAGCTGAAGTCCGCCTACGTCGCTGCCAAGCACGGCCTGCTCGGCCTGGCACGCACGTTGGCCAAGGAAGGCGCGCCGCACAACGTGCGCTCGCACGTGATCTGCCCCGGCTTCGTGCGCACGCCGCTGGTCGAGAAGCAGATTCCCGAGCAGGCGAAGGAGCTGGGCATCAGCGAAGCCGACGTGATCAAGAACGTGATGCTGAAGGACACCGTCGACGGCGTCTTCACCACGGTGGAGGACATCGCGCAGACCGCGCTGTACCTGGCCACCTTCCCGTCCGCCGCGCTGACCGGCCAGAGCATCGTGGTCAGCCACGGCTGGTTCATGCAGTAATGGCGGCCACGCACGATCCGGCGGGGTCGTTGGCCGCGGCGGTGGCCCGCGATTACCGTACCGTCGCCCTGGTGTTGCAGGGCGGCGGCGCGCTCGGCGCCTACCAGGCCGGTGTGTTCGAGGCACTGGACGAGGCCGGCCTGCAGCCCACCCGCCTGGCCGGCATCTCGATCGGCGCGCTGAACGCGGCGATCATCGCCGGCAACGCGCCCGAGCGACGGGTGGAGCGGCTGCGCGAGTTCTGGGAGGCAATCTGCCGCCCGCCGCTGTGGCCGGACACGCCGGCGCTGCCCTGGTTTGACGCCGTGGCGTGGCCCACGTCATGGCTCAACGGACTGAGCGGCCTGGCTGCCTGGCGCGCGATGACCGAAGGCCAGGCCGGCTTCTTCCGCCCGCGCCAGCCGTCGCCGTTCATGGGTGCCCACGCCACGCCGGGCAGCGTGAGCTGGTATGACACCGCGCCGCTGCGCAGCACGCTGGAGCGGCTGGCCGATTTCGACCGTCTCAACGATCCGCGCGGGATGCGCGTGGCGGTGGGTGCGGTGAACGTGCGCAGCGGCAACTTCGCCTACTTCGACAATCGCCGCGAACGCCTGCGTTCCGAGCACTTCATGGCCTCCGGCGCGCTGCCGCCGGGCTTCCCCGCGGTGGAGATCGACGGCGAGTTCTACTGGGATGGCGGCATGGTCTCCAACACCCCGCTGTACGAAGTGCTGAGCGAACGCCCCGGTTGCGACACGCTGGTGTTCCAGGTCGATCTGTGGAGTGCCCGCGGCACGCTGCCGCGCGACCTCGCCGACGTGGCCGAGCGCAGCAAGGAGATCCAGTACTCCAGCCGCACCCGGCTGGTCACCGAGTTCATGCGCCGCACGCAGGAACACCGCCGCCTGCTGCACGACGTGATGGCGCTGGTGCCGGCCGAGCGCCGCAGCGACCCGGCGTATCGCCATGCCGAGGCGCGCTCGGCGGTGGCGCTGACCAACGTGATCCACCTGATCTACCAGGACCGGCCGCACGAAGGCCATTTCAAGGATTACGAGTTCAGCGCCGCCAGCATGCGCGGCCACTGGCAGAGCGGGCGGGACGATATGCGCCACACACTGGCGCACCCGCACTGGCTGGCCGTGCCGGATCCCGAACATCCCTTCGTGACCCACGACGTGCATCGCGGCAACGGCGGCTGAAGGCTCGCGGTCGGGCAGCGCCGGCGCAAGCCTTCAGCCATCCCGAGCCACCTGCAGCCCCGCCGCCGACTGGCTGGTCGGCATGATTTCCAACCGGGTGACGTCGAGGTGCGGCGGCAGGTTGGCGATCCACCAGATCGTGTCGGCAATGTCGCCGGCGGTGATCGGGTGGACGCCGGCGTAGAGCTGGTCGGAGGCGGCCTGGTCGCCGCCGGTGCGCACCAGGGTGAACTCGGTCTCAGCCATGCCCGGCTCGATTGAACTCACCCGCACGCCGCTGCCGTGCAGGTCCACGCGCAGGTTCTGCGAGAACTGGGTGACGAAGGCCTTGGTGCCGCCGTAGACGTTGCCGCCGCGGTAGGCGTAGCTGCCCGAGATCGAGCTGATGTTGACGATCGCGCCGCGGCGCGCGATCAGCTGGGGCAGCAGCAGGTGGGTCAGCGTCACCAGCGCGGTGACGTTGGTGTCGATCATCTGCTTCCACTGCACGAGGTCGGCCTGCTGCGCCGGCGCGGTGCCCAGCGCGAGGCCGGCGTTGTTGACCAGCAGGTCGATGCCGGCGAACGCGGACGGCAGGCCCGCGTGCGCGGCGCGCATCGCCGTCTCGTCACGAACGTCGAATGCCATCGGGTGCACGCGCTCGGCGCCGTGGCGCGCCACCAGTTGCTGCAGCCGTTCCATGCGGCGGCCGCTGGCGATCACCCGCCAGCCGCCGGCCACGAAGCGTTCCACGGTGGCGGCGCCGAACCCGGAGGTGGCGCCGGTGATCCAGGCAGTTTTGGTCGTCATGGCCGCCAGTGTAGTGGCAGGCACGATGACGCGCGCGAATCCGGGCGACCGTGCTTCCTGTCCCGGCCGTCCGGATCGGGTGGCATGACTCACTTGCTGGAGGCGATGTAGCTCAGCTCCGCGTTGTAGCTGTCCACGTGCGAGGACTCCTTCGTGACCACGTCGCCGATCGACTGTCGGATCGCGGCGGCTTCGCTCTTGCCGTACACGTTCTCGACCATCTTCCACACGCCGGGGTCGGGTTCCGTGCCCAGGTCCGCCCAGCTCTTGCCGGGGATCACCAGGATGAAGTCGGGTGCGCCGTCGCCGGCGTCGACCAGCCGGCCGATCTGGTAGTAGTGGGGCCAGTTCGACTTCGTGGCGGCGGCGGCGATCTTCTTCGCGGCGGCCATGAAGGTCTCCGCGGCCTGGTGGCCGGACTTGAGCGTGAAGTAGGTGACCTCGATGAACGGCGATGCCGGACCCATGTCCTTGGGCTGGTGGCTCAGCTCGGGCATCGCCTGCAGGAACGCGCTGGACTCGCTCTTCAGGTGCGGGTTGACGTCGGACTTGATCACCCCGAGGCACGCCTTGATCGCAGTGTCCATGGCGTCGAAGCTGGCCCACGGCACCGGGTCGGACACATAGGAGTAGCTGTAGGTATCGCCGGTTTCGTGCGTCCAGGCCGTCCAGTTGTACTTGAAGCCGTGCTGGTGCAGGCACTGGTTGAAGTTCTTGGTGCCGGCCTCGTACGCCTGCTGGTCGGCGGGCGCCACCATGTCGGTGAAATCGCGGATGACGCGCACGTTGTCCGCCGCCTGTGCGCCGGTGCACGCCAGCGCGAACGCCAGCGCCAGCCAGACTGTGCTGATCTTCATGTGAACCTCCCCTGGGCACTTGCCCCCTTGCGTCGATAGGACATCCCTTGCGTGCCGGTGTAATGGAGCGCAGCGGCGATTGTGCGCAGCGCCGGCGAAGCGGGGCGTGAAGGTTGCCGTGGACGGACTTCACGCGTGTTTAAGGCAACAAAAAGGCCGCGCTGCGGGCGCGGCCTCGGGCGACCGGGTAGCCGGGGAGCGGAACCTAGCGGCCTTCCTTCAGTGCGATCGCGTTGATCCCGGCGCCGGCCAGGCGCTGCTTGGTCGATTCCAGCTCGGTGGCCGAGCGGAACGGGCCCAGGCGCACCCGGTTGTAGGTCTGCCCGCCGATGCTGACCGACTGCACGTTGGCGACGAAGCCCTGCAGCGCGAGCTTCGCCTTCAGCGTTTCGGCGTCGGCGGCGTTCGGGAAGGCGCCGACCTGCAGCAGGTAGCCGCTGCCGGTCGCGGGTTGCGGCATGGCGCTGGCCGGTGCGGCGGTGACGTCCTGGGTGACCGTGGCCGGCGCGTTCGCCGGTGCCGCTGCCGGCGCGGCCCGCTGCGCCTGCAACTGCGCCGCCTGTTGCTGCTTCTGCTGCTGCTCGACGCGCGCCTGCGCGCTGATCTCGGCGTCGGGAATGCGTACTTCCTTCTCCGACAGCACCGAGTAGAAATCGAATTGCGGCTTCTTCGGCGCGTTGTCCCCGGCGCCCGATTCGAGCATGCCTGGCGCGCTGCCGCGCTCGGCGGTGGCCTGCGGGTTCGCCTGCGGGCCGTCGCTCTTGCGCAGGCCCGTCAGCAGGCTGCCGCGCATCAACACCGCCATCAGGATCGCGCCGGCCACCAGGCCGATGACCGCGTAGCCCCAGCCCGGGAAACCGTTGCTGCCGTTGCGCACGGCCTGCCGGCCCCTGCCCTTGCGTGCTGCCATTACATCTTCTCCGGGGCGCCGAGGCCCAGCAAATCCAGACCATTCTTCAACACCTGGCGGGTCGCCACTACCAGCACCAGGCGCGCGTTGCGCAGTGCGGCGTCCTCGACCAGGAACTGGTGCGAGTTGTAGTAGGTGTGGAACGCGTTGGCCAGCTCGCGCAGCCATGCCGCGACCAGGTGCGGCTCCAGGTTCGCCGCGGCGGCCTCGACCAGCTCGGGGTACTTCGACAGCTCGGTCAGCAGGATCTGCTCGTGCTCGTTGTCCAGCCGGGCCAGGTTGGCCAAGCCGTCGGCGAGGTCGACGGTGAAGCCCTTCTCCGGCGCCTGGCGCAGCACGCTGCAGACGCGGGCATGCGCGTACTGGATGTAGTACACCGGGTTGTCGTTCGACTGCGAGCGGGCCAGGTCGATGTCGAACACCAGCTGCGAGTCGGACTTGCGCGAGATCAGGAAGTAGCGCGTGGCGTCCTTGCCGACCTCGTCGATCAGGTCGCGCAGGGTGACGTAGCTACCGGCGCGCTTGGAGATCTTCACCTCCTCGCCGCCGCGCATCACCGTGACCATCTGGTACAGCATGTAGTCGGGGTAGCCCCTGGGAATCCCGCAATCGAGCGCCTGCAGGCCGGCCTTCACCCGCGCCAGCGAGCCGTGATGGTCCGAGCCCAGCACGGTGATGGCCTTGCCGTAGCCGCGCTGCCATTTCGACAGGTGGTAGGCCACGTCCGGCACGAAGTAGGTGTAGGTGCCGTCGGACTTGCGCATCACGCGGTCCTTGTCGTCGCCGAAATCGGTGGTGCGCAACCAGAGCGCGCCGCCTTCCTCGTAGGTATGGCCGTGCGCGATGAGTTCGCGCACGGTCTCCTCCACCTTGCCGTCGCTGTACAGCGAGGACTCCAGGAAATAGGTGTCGAAGCCCACGCCGAAGGCCTGCAGGTCCAGGTCCTGCTCGCGGCGCAGGTAGGCCACGGCGAAGTGGCGGATTGCGTCGAGGTTGTCCACGTCGCCGGCGCCGGTCACCGTCTCGCCGCCCGCCAGCACCGACTCGCGATCGAGGTAGGCGCGCGCCACGTCGGCGATGTAGTCGCCGCGGTAGCCATTCTCCGGCCAGTTGCTGTCGTCCGGCGTGATGCCGCGGGCTCGCGCCTGCACCGAGATCGCCAGGTTGGCGATCTGCACGCCGGCATCGTTGTAGTAGAACTCGCGCTTCACGTTCCAGCCGGTGGCGTCGAGCAGCCGGCTCAGGCAGTCGCCGATCGCCGCGTTGCGGCCGTGGCCCACGTGCAGCGGTCCGGTCGGGTTGGCCGAGACGAACTCCACGCCCACGGTCTTGCCGCGGCCACTGACACTGCGCCCGTAGGCGTCGCCTTCGGCCAAGATCCGGCGTACTTCGGCGTGGTAGGCGCCCGACGCAAGGAAGAAGTTGATGAAGCCGGGGCCGGCGATCTCGACCTTCTCCACCAGCGTGTTCGCCGGCAGGGCGGCAACCAGTTTCTCGGCCAGTTCGCGCGGCTTGGCACGCGCCGTCCCTTCGACGGGGCTCAGGACATGCTTGGCCAGCAGCATCGCCACGTTGCTGGCGAAATCGCCATGCTCGCGGCTGCGCGCGCGCTCGATCACGAAACCGGGCAGGACCAGGTCGGCGGGCAAGGTGGCGGTGCCTTGCAGGGTCTGGATCGCCTGCAGCACCAATTCGCGCAGCTGTTCTTTCACGGGTGGGGTCGGTTTCGTGATGGAACCGCCAATCCTAACAGACCGACCCGTGACGAAACGCGCCGTCATGGGCGGTGGCGATGCGGGTCAATGCGTTGATCCGGGTATGACCAAATTATGATGCGCCGCCGCGAGCCGGTCTGTGGATAAGTCTGTGGGGAAAGCGGCAAGCCATGATGCGGTACCGGCTTGCGGGCACCGATTATCCCGCGGCAAGAATAAATTATTGATTTAAATCAACCAGCTACATAATCAATCTAGAGTCGATGGGTGGATGGGCCTGGCAGGTGCCGGTGTTGTCGCTTTGTGCATAAGTTCCCGCGACTTGGCGACACTTCCGCTCAGTGCAGGCGTCATGCTTTCGTCATGCGGCACTGCGACACTGATCAGGCCGGGGCATGAACTCCCCTCCATGTCACGGCCCGGGGATGCCGCTCTCCCCCCACCTCCCACAATCGGCCTCGCGGCGTGGCTCATGCCACGCCGTTTTTTTGTGGGGTGGCATTCAGAGCAGGCCGCGGGCGGCCATCGACACCGGCTCGCCGCTGCCGATCACCAGGTGGTCGAGCACGCGCACGCCGACCAGTTGCAACGCATCGCGCAATTCATGGGTGATCGCCCGGTCGGCGGCGCTCGGTTCGGCCACGCCGGAAGGATGGTTGTGGGCGAAGATCACCGCGCAGGCGTTGTGTTGCAGGCAGGCCCGCACCACCTCGCGCGGATGCACGCTGGCGCCGTCCACGGTGCCTCGGAACAGTTCCTCGAACGCCAGCACGCGGTGGCGGTTGTCCAGGTACAGGCAGCCGAACACCTCGTAGGGCAGGTGACGCAATTGCGCGCGCAGGTAGTTGCCGCTGTCGCGCGGGTTGCCCAGGCTGGGCTTCTCCAGCAGCTGTTCGGCCAGGCTGCGCCGGGCCAGTTCCAGCGCGGCGGCGATCCGCGCGCGCTTGGCCGGACCCAGTCCGCCGACGCGGATCGGCCGCTCGGGCCGGGCCAGCAGTGCGCCCAGGCTGCCGGCGTGGGCCAGCAGTTCACGGCCCAGCGCCAGCGCGTCCTTGCCGCGGCTGCCGTTGCCCAGCAGCACCGCCAGCAGCTCGGCGTCGGACAGCGCGCCGCAACCGCGCGCCAGCAATTTTTCGCGGGGGCGTTCCCCTTCGGGCCAGTGACGGATGCTCATGGCCGTACCGTGCCCGAGGCCGCCGTCGCCGGGCAGCGGTACGCGCGAACGAATCCGGTAAGCTACGTGTCTGCCCGATTGTCAGGCCCGCCCTACATGAGTCTTGCCCAACGCCGCATCCTGCTCGGAGTGTCGGGCGGCATCGCCGCCTACAAGTCCTGCGAACTGGTCCGCCGCCTGCGCGACCTCGGCGCCGAGGTGCGCGTGGTGATGACCGAGGGCGCCACCCGCTTCGTCAGCCCGACCACGTTCCAGGCGCTGTCCGGCCAGCCCGTGCGGGCGAGCCTGTGGGACGCGCAGGCCGAGGCGGCGATGGGGCATATCGAACTGGCGCGCTGGGCCGAACGGATCCTGGTGGCGCCGGCCAGCGCCGACCTGCTGGCGCGGCTGGCGCATGGCCTGGCCGATGACCTGCTGACCACCTTGTGCCTGGCCAGCGCCGCGCCGTTGTACCTGGCGCCGGCGATGAACCAGCAGATGTGGGCGCACCCGGCGGTGCAGGCGAACCTCGACACGCTGCGCCGGCATGGCGCGTTGATCCTCGGGCCGGCATCCGGCGACCAGGCCTGCGGCGACATCGGCAGCGGCCGCATGCTGGAGCCGCACGAGTTGCGCGACGCGCTGGTGGCCTCGTTCGGCGCTCGCTCGCTGGCCGGGCTGAAGGTGGTGGTCAGTGCCGGTCCCACCTACGAGGACATCGACCCGGTGCGCTTCATCGGCAACCGCAGCTCGGGGAAGATGGGTTTCGCGGTGGCCGCGGCTGCCGCGCAGGCTGGCGCCGAGGTGACCCTGGTGGCCGGGCCGGTGGGCCTGGCCACGCCTACTGGCGTGGCGCGGCGCGTCGACGTGCGCAGCGCGGCGCAGATGCACGCGGCGGTGCTGCAGGCGGCAGCGCAGGCGGATATCTATATCGGCGCGGCGGCGGTCGGCGACTACCGCCCGCAGCAGGTATCCGCGCAGAAGCTGAAGAAGCGCGACGGCGGCGACCTGGTGCTGCGCCTGGGCGAGAATCCGGACATCCTGGCCAGCCTCTCGGCGCAAACCGCGCACCCGTTCCTGGTCGGATTCGCCGCGGAGACGCATGATGTGGCGGGTTATGCGCAGGACAAGCTGCAGCGCAAGGGGCTGGACATGATCGCGGCAAACCAGGTGGGCGACGGCCTCGGTTTCGAGGCCGCCGACAATGCGTTGACCCTGTACTGGGCCGGCGGTGCGGTGGAGCTGCCGCGCGCGGCCAAGCCCGAGCTGGCATGCCAGCTGGTCGCCCACGTGGCCGAGCGCTACCGGGCGACGCGCGGATGACGATCGATGTCGAGCTGAAGATCCTCGATGCGCGCCTGGGCGACAGCATTCCGCTGCCGCAGGCTGCCACCGCCGGCAGTGCCGGCATGGACCTGCGCGCCGCGCTGGAGCAGCCGCTGACATTGCAACCAGGCGAGAGTGCGCTGGTGCCCAGCGGCATCGCCATCCACATCGGCGATCCGGGCTGGTGCGCGCTGGTCGTGCCGCGCTCGGGGCTGGGCCACAAGCATGGGCTGGTGATGGGCAACCTGGTCGGCGTGATCGACGCCGACTACCAGGGGCCCCTGATGATTTCGTGCTGGAACCGCGGCAGCCGGGCGTACACCATCGCCGTGGGCGACCGCATCGCCCAGCTGCTGTTGGTGCCGGTGGCACAGGCGCGGCTGAACATCGTGGCCGATTTCGCGCCGAGCGCACGCGGCAGCGGCGGGTTCGGCTCGACCGGCGTCCAATAATCGAGGGTCGGCCCGGCAGCAGCGGTCCGGCCTGAAGTACAGCCGCGGGGACGGGTATGGCGTTGAACATCGGCAAAGAACGGCTGCGGGGCTTCCAGGTCGACTGGCGGGACCTGCTGCCCCTGGCTGGCGGCACCGCCCTGCTGTTGCTGGGGCTGTTCTGCGCCTGGCAGACCTGGCTGATCGCCGACGAAGGCGACGCGGTCCGGCAGGTACACCTGGCCCAGGACGAGGCGGTCAAGGCGCTGTCCGAGGAAATCGCCGGCCAGCGCGCCGCGGTCGAGAAGGTGCTCGCCTCGGTGGATCCGGCGACGCTGATGAGCGCCCCGGCGCAATCCGCCGCTGCGCTGCGTCAGCGCCTGCCGCAGGTGAAAAAGCTGGAGCTGTACAGCGGCGACCTGGGCGAGGTGCTGCACGCCAACTATCGCGTGTTCGGCTATGCCAAGGCGGCTCAGCTGATGGGGGCGCAGAGTGCCGATGGGATCCCGCCGGTGCAGAGCGTTTCCTATGGCAGCGGCGACCGTCGGCTGAGTCTGGTGATTCCGCTGGGGCCGCCGCAGCAGGCCCAGGCCTGGGCCTGGATCGAATTGCCGTTCGCGCCGCTGAAGCAGCGTTTCGATGCGGTTTCCCCGGCCGGCGGCCGGCTCGACCTGCGCCAGGGCGACGATCGCGGCAACGTGCAGCTGTATTCGCATGGCGCGGCTTCGGCCGAGGCCGAGGCGGTCGGCAAGCCGGTTCCCGGCAGCGCGTTCAGCGTGGGCGCCGGCCTGCCGGGCGCCTTCATCGTATTGCCGCGGTCGTGGCTGCTGGGCGGGTTGCTGGCCTTGCTCGGCCTCGGCGGCGGCATCCACCTGCTGCGTCTGCGCCTGCGCTGGAAAGCGGAGCCGGAGGCCGAGGAGCCCGATGTGCCGCTGCCGGCCCGCCAGGCCGCTCCGGCCCGGGTCAAGCCGCTGGAGCTGCCGCCCGCGCCGCCGGTCGCCGCGCCGGCCAGTATGGATCCGAGCATCTTCCGCGCCTACGACGTGCGCGGCGTGGTCGGCAAGAGCCTGAACCGCGACGTGGCACGGGCACTGGGTCAGTCGATCGGCACCTTGATGGGCGAGAAGGGTCTGCGCGAGATCGTGGTGGGCCGCGACGGCCGCTTGTCCGGGCCCGAGCTGGCCGGTGCGCTGGCCGAGGGCCTGCGCGAGGCCGGCGTCGACGTGATCGACGTCGGCGCGGTGCCGACCCCGGTGGTGTACTACGCCGCCTACCGCTTCAACACCGGCTGCGGCGTGGCGGTCACCGGCAGCCACAACCCGCCGGACTACAACGGCTTCAAGATCGTGGTCGGCGGCGAGACGCTGTCCGAAGGCGCGATCCAGGACCTGTATCAGCGCATCGCCAGCGGCGCGCTGGCCGGCGGTGGCGGCGGCAGCGTGCGCCAGGTCGACGTGGTGCCGGACTATATCGAGAAGATCGTCTCCGACGTGCTGGCCGAGCGCCGCCTGAAGGTGGTGGTCGACTGCGGCAACGGCATTCCCGGCGCGATCGCGCCGCAACTGCTGGAAGGCGTCGGCTGCGAGGTGGTGCCGCTGTACTGCGACGTCGACGGCACCTTCCCCAACCATCACCCGGATCCGTCCGACCCGCACAACCTGGAGGACCTGGTCCACGCCGTGCGGCAGACCGGCGCCGATCTCGGCCTGGCGTTCGACGGCGACGGCGACCGGCTCGGCGTGGTCAGCCGTTCCGGCGAGATCGTCTATCCGGACCGCCTGCTGATGCTGTTCGCGCGCGACGTGCTGTCGCGCCAGCCCGGTGCCACGGTCATCTATGACGTGAAGTGCACCAGCCACCTGAAGGGGCAGATCCTGGACGCCGGCGGCAGCCCGCTGATGTGGCGCACCGGGCATTCGCTGATCAAGGCGAAGATGCGCGAGACCGGCGCCGAGCTGGCCGGCGAGATGAGCGGGCACTTCTTCTTCAAGGAGCGCTGGTACGGCTTCGACGACGGCATCTACGCCGCCGCGCGGCTGCTGGAGATCCTCGCCGGCGACCTGGAGGGGCGCAGCGCGGAGGAGATCTTCGCCACCCTGCCCAAGAGCACCTCCACGCCGGAACTGAAGGTCGAGCTGGCCGAGGGCGAGCACTACCGCTTCATGGACAAGCTGCGCCAGCAGGCCAGCTTCGAGGGCGCCAGCCTGATCACTATCGACGGCCTGCGCGCGGACTGGCCGGACGGCTGGGGCCTGGTGCGCGCGTCGAACACCACGCCGGTGCTGGTGCTGCGGTTCGAAGCGGACAACCCGGCTGCGCTGAAGCGGATCCAGCAGGTCTTCCGCAGGCAGCTGCTGGCGGTGGACGCCACGCTGAATCTGCCCTTCTGAAAAGCCGCGGACCCCGCCGTCGCCGGGGCCCGCGCGAATGCGCCCGCTTGCCGCTGCGGAAGACAGGCTCGTGCGTGGACGGGAATACGCCCGTCGCGTCATGGCGGGAGAGGCGCCTCGCCGCGGCCGGTTCCGTGGCGGACGTTACTGTGCCGGCTGCGCCTGGGCCGCCTTGAGTTCGCGGTAATGCGCCCGCTGCTTGGCCTGCGACTGCACGGTCTGTTCCCGCAAGGCCTGCTGGCGGCGCAGCGTAGTGCGCTGCCCGGCGACCACGTTGCGCTGCTGGGCGATGCTGTCGGCGAGGGTCTTGGGCACCGCGTCCTTGGCGTTCTCGATATCGGCCGCGCGGCCGAGCAGGTCGGTCAGCGCCTTCTCCTGGCTGCGCAGGTTGATCTGGGTGGTGTGGATCTGCTGGTCGATGGTGTCCAGCACCTGCTGCAGCGAGATCTTGTATGACTCCTCGTCCGGGTAGGCCGACAGCATCTGGGCATCGGCATTCGCCTGCTCCTGCGCGGCCCGCTGCCTGGCGGCCTGTTCGGCGGCCAGCTTGTTGGCGGCGGCGCGTTCCTCGGCGGTCAGCTGACGCGGCACGTGCTGCACCACCATGCCGTGGTCGTTGACCAGGTCATAGCCGTACTTCATCGCCTCGGCGGTGAGGCTGTCGCTGAAATGCATCAGGCCCTGGGCGTCATGCCACTTGTAGCGGATGTTGCCGCTGTTCTGTGCGCGCACGGACAGGCTGGCGAGCAGCATGACGGCAGCGGCGATGAGCAAGGTATTACGCATGAACTCCCCCTTGGAAGGCCAAGTATAGCCGCCGTCATCGCGCTGCCTACCGTGGTGCCGGCGGCGATGGTCGCCACTGTGACCGGGTTCGCTGGAGTGCGCCGGCCGGAAGCCGGGATCAGCGCCGGACGCCGTAGCGTTCGCGGTAGGCCAGCAGGCGGGCGTGTTCGGCCGCCAGTTGCGGCCGTTCGCCGGCATATGCCAGCACGTCGTCGAGGCTGGTGATCGCGATCACCGGGATGCCGTAGTCGGCCGCCAGCTCCTGCGCGGCGGAGCGCTCGCCCTGCCCGCGCTCCTGCCGGTCCAGCGCGATCAGCACGCCGGCCGGGCTGGCGCCATGGGCGCGGATCAGCGCCAGCGACTCGCGCACCGCGGTGCCGGCGGTCATCACATCGTCCACGATCAGCACCCGGCCCTCCAGAGGTGCACCGACCAGCACCCCACCCTCGCCGTGATCCTTCGCCTCCTTGCGGTTGTATGCCCACGGCAGGTCGCGGCCGTGGCCATCGGCCAGCGCGATGGCAGTGGCGGCGGCCAGCGCGATGCCCTTGTAGGCCGGGCCGAACAGCATGTCGACGGCGATGCCGGAGTTCATCACGGCGGCGGCGTAGGCGCGGCCGAGCTGGGCCAGCGCAGCGCCCGAGTCGATCCGGCCCATGTTGAAGAAGTACGGGCTCTGGCGGCCGGATTTCAGGGTGAATTCGCCGAAGCGCAGCACCTCGCGGCGCAGGGTGAGTTCGATGAAGTCGCGCTGGTAGTCGTGCACGGAAAATCTCGCAAACGGTGGAAGTCGGGCCGCGACAGCGGGCGCTGCGGGCCGGCACGGCCGCCATGGTACAGCCGTCGCGGACGAAGCCGGCGCTGGCGCCCGCGCGGAGGACGGACCGGGCCGGTATGGTTGCTATGATGATCCGCCGCCCGAGGAGTTCGCATGCGCATCATCAGCTTCAATGCCAACGGCATTCGTTCGGCCGCCAGCAAGGGCGTGTTCGAGTGGCTGCGGCGTCAGCGCGCCGACGTGGTCTGCCTGCAGGAGACCAAGGCGCAGGAAGGCCAGCTCACCGACCCGATGTTCCGCCCCGACGGCCATCACTGCTTCTATCGCGACGCGACCAGCAAGAAGGGCTACAGCGGCGTGGCGATCTACGCCAGGCGCGAGCCCGACCAGGTACTCACCGGACTGGGCTGGGACGAGTTCGACAACGAGGGGCGCTACATCGAGGCGCGCTTCGGCCAGCTCAGCGTGGTCTCGCTGTACTTCCCGTCCGGCTCCTCCGGCGACGAGCGCCAGCAGTTCAAGTTCAAGGCGATGGAGTGGATCACGCCGATCTTCGATGCGTGGCTGAAGAGCGGCCGCGACTACGTGATCTGCGGCGACTGGAACATCGTGCACACCAAGAACGACATCAAGAACTGGAGTTCCAACCAGAAGAATTCCGGCTGCCTGCCGGAAGAGCGCGCATGGCTGGACCTGCTGTTCCGCGAGCGCGGCTGGGTAGACAGTTTCCGCGCGATCAAGCCGGACGCGGTCGAATACACCTGGTGGTCGAACCGCGGCCAGGCGCGGGCGAACAATGTGGGGTGGCGCATCGACTACCAGGTCGTCTCGCCAAGCTTGCGCGAGCGCCTGAAGGCCTGCTCGATCTACCGCGACGAGCGCTTCTCCGACCACGCGCCATATACCGTCGACTATGCCGACTGAGCCGCTGGCGCGTAAGCCGGCGAAGCCGTCGGTATGGCGGGCGTTCGCCCAACCGGCGGCGTGGACGATGTTCCTGTTCGGCTTCTCCTCCGGCCTGCCGTTCCTGCTGGTGGCCGGCACGCTGGCGTACTGGCTGAAGGAAAACGGCATCGAGCTGAAAGACATCACGATGATCGCCAGTGCCGGCATGACCTATGCGTTCAAGTTCGTGTGGGCACCGCTGCTCGACCATGGGCGGATCCCCGGCTTCGGCCGCCTCGGCCAGCGCCGCGGCTGGCTGCTGTTCGCGCAACTGGGCGTGACCGCGGGCCTGATTGCGATGGCCGTGCTGACTCCGCAGCAGCTGGTGCCGTTCGTCGCCGCCACGCTGGCGGTGGCGTTTTTCGGCGCCACCCAGGACATCGCGGTGGATGCCTATCGCATCGAGATCGCACCGATCGAGGCGCAGGGCGCGCTGGTGGCCACCTACTCGCTCGGCTACCGCATCGGCCTGCTGCTGGCCGGTGCGGTGGCGCTGATCCTGGCCGACCACCTGCCGTGGCGGCTGGTCTACGCGCTGATGGCGCTGGCGATGGCGGTACCGCTGGCGACCACGCTGGTCGCGCGCGAGCCGGAGGTGCTGCGGGTACGGGCCACGTGCTGGCGCGATGCGATGCGCGAGAGCGTGATCGATCCGTTCGCCGATTTCTTCCGCCGCTACGGCTGGGTGCTGGCCGGCGTGACGCTGCTGTTCCTGCTGCTGTTCAAGATACCCGAGCAGGCCACGATCGGCGGCATCATGAGCCCGTTCTACCGCGACATGGGTTTCTCCAAGACCGAGATCGGCACGATCACCAAGATCTACGGGATCTGGATCGGCATCGTCGGCGTGTTCCTCGGCGGCGCCGCGGTGGCACGCTGGGGCGCGTGGCGCCCGCTCGGCGCCACCATCGTGCTGTGTGGCTGCAGCAACCTGCTGTACCTGCTGCTGATCGACCATCCGGGCGACCTGCTGGTGCTGACCCTGGTGATCTCCGGCGAGAACCTCACCCTGGGCATGCTGGGGCCGCCGACGGTGGCGTTCCTCTCCTCGCTGGTCAACCGCCAGCACACCGCCACCCAGTACGCGCTGCTGAGCTCGCTGGTTAACCTGCCCGGCAAGCTGCTCGGCTTCTTCGCCGGCGGCATCGCCACCGCCACCGGCTACGGCGGCTACTTCGTCATCACGGTGCTGGCGGTGCTGCCGTCGGTGCTGCTGTTCGCCGGCCTGTGGCGATACTTCCGCGGCGAAGAGCGTGCGCGTGCGGCGGCGGAAGGCGCCGCCTAGGTCGTCGATCGCCGGGCGTGGCTGCGTTCACAGCGGAATTGCCAAGTCGGCCACGAAATCGTCATCGCGGTGTGTACCGCGGCGGCGGTTGTGCAAGGATCCGCGACACAGGGCATGTGTAACACGGAGTGACGCTTATGCCGGACATGATCCTGCAGCATATCGACAGCCTGCTCGTCGAGCGCATCAGGTCGCTGGCCAGGGATCGCCAGTGCTCGATCAATGACGTGATGCTGCACGCCCTGCGCTGCGGCCTGGGCATCTCGGCCGCGCAGCAATTCAGCGAGAGTCTGCGTGACCCCGATGCACTGGCGGTCCTCGATGGCGATTGGGAGGCCGCGGAACAGGGGGTGTTCCAGGAAGCGTTGCGCGCGCTGGCGCAGACCCGGCCGACTCAACTGGCGCCGGAAAGCATCGGCTATGCCGGGCGCGCGGCGGGCGCGGAATAGATCGCACCCAGCACCCGCGGCCCGCGGGCGCCGGTCACCGTCGGCAGGTTGCCGGGCAGGCCGAGCAGGCGCTGCCGCGCCAGCCAGGCGAACGCGGTGGCTTCGAGGAAGTCCGGGTCGATGCCGTAGCGCGAGGTGCCCAGCAACACGCGCGGCGCCAGCAGTTCGCCAAGGCGGTGCATCAGCGCATTGTTGTGCACGCCGCCGCCGCAGGCCAGCACCTCCTGCGCCTGCGGCGCGTGCCGGGCGATCGCCGAGGCGATGCTGCGCGCGGTGAGCTCCAGCAGCGTCGCCTGCACGTCGGCCGGGTCCAGCGTGGCGCGCGGTGCGCGCGCGGCCAGCCAGTCCAGATGGAAGTATTCGCGCCCGGTGCTCTTCGGCGGCGGCAGCGCGAAGTAGGGATCGGCCAGCAACGCATCGAGCAGGCCGGCGTCGACGCGGCCGCTGGCGGCATACGCGCCAGCGCGATCGAACGGTTCGCCGCGCTGGCGCAGGCACCAGGCGTCGAGCAGGCCGTTGGCCGGGCCGGTATCGAAGCCGAACACGCTGCCGTCGGCGCCCAGCACGGTGATGTTGGCGATGCCGCCGAGGTTGAGCACCACCCGCGCATGCCCTGGGCGCGCCAGCAGCATCGCATGCAGCGCCGGCAGCAGCGGCGCGCCCTGCCCGCCTGCCGCGACGTCGGCACGGCGAAAATCCGCCACCACATCGATGCCGCAGCGTTCGGCGATCACGCTGGGGTCGCCCAGCTGCAGGGTGAACGGGTATTCGCCGGTGGGGCGATGGCGCAGCGTCTGGCCGTGTGAACCTATCGCGCGGACGGCCGCTGCCGGCGTGCCGCTGCGTTCGAGCAGCTGCGTCGCGGCATCGGCGAAGCAGTGGCCGATCTGGACGTCCAGCCGTCCAAATGCATCCAGGTCGAGCGCACCTTCGCCCTGGGCCAGTGCGAGCATCTGCCTGCGCAGATCCTCCGGCCAGGGGAGTGCGCGACTCGCTTGCAGTTGCGGCACGCCGCGACTGAAGCCGATCAGTGCGGCGTCGATGCTGTCGGCGCTGGTGCCGGAGATCAGCCCGATATAAAGCGCCGAGGCGTCGTCCATGCGCGGCGGGCGCTCAGTTGTCGTGGTTGGCCGGGGCGCCAGTGCGCGCCAGCCTGATGCGCGCGTCCAGCTCGGTCAGTCGCGCCAGCTGCGGCTTCACCACCTCGGCCTTGAAGCGCGCCATCTGCGCGGCGGGCAGCGGCTCGGGCTTGGGCAGGGTCACCGTCTGCGGGTTGCGCTGCGCGCCATTGACGCGGAATTCGTAGTGCAGGTGCGGGCCGGTGGCCAGGCCGGTCATGCCGACGTA
This sequence comes from Rhodanobacter sp. FW101-FHT13A11, assembly GCF_058790335.1. NCBI lineage: Bacteria > Pseudomonadati > Pseudomonadota > Gammaproteobacteria > Lysobacterales > Rhodanobacteraceae > Rhodanobacter > Rhodanobacter sp. FW101-FHT13A11. The sequence goes on from NZ_JBYTCN010000015.1 coordinate 79,879, forward strand.
GCCGATCACCTCGCCCTGGCGCACGCGCTCGCCCACGCGCTGGCCCTTCACGAAGCGCGACATGTGGCCGTAGGCGGTGCTGATGCTGCTGTTGTGCTGGATCACCACGAAGTTGCCGTAGCCGCGTTCCCAGCCGTGGAACTTGATCACGCCATCGCCGGCGGCATGGATCGGGGTGCCGCTGGGCGCGGCGTAGTCGACGCCCTTGTGTGCGCGCATGCGACCAAGGATCGGATGCATGCGGGCAACGCTGAAAGTCGAGGAAATCCGGGTGAAGTCGACCGGGATGCGCAGGAACGATTTCTGGATCGGCCGGCCGTCCTCGCTGTACCAGCCGTAGCTGCCGTCGGCCTTCCTGAAGCGGTAGGCGGTATAGCGCTTGCCCTGGTTGATGAACTCCGCCGCGATGATGTTGCCCTGGCCGTAGCGCACGCCGTCGCGGTAGATGTCGTCGTAGATCACCGTGAAGCTGTCGCCCTCGCGCAGGTCCTGCACGAAGTCGATGTCGTACTTGAACAGGTCGGCGAGCTTGCCCACCATCGCCGCGTCCATGCCGGCCTGGTCGCCGGCGGCGTACAGGCTGCTGCGGATCACGCCGTGCGCCACCTGTTCGCGCAGGTCCATGTCGCGTTGCTGGACGGCCACGGTGGGTTGCGTGCCGTCGAAGCGGACCGTCGCGCGGCTGGCCTGGTCGCGGTCGAAGCGGAAGCCGTTGAGGCTGCCGTCGGCGCCGAGCAGGAAGTCGAATTCCTCCCCCGGGCGGATGCTGTGCAGCGCGGATCGGGCGTCACCGGCGGCGTCCAGCACCTTCTGCAGGTCGGCCATGCCGAGGCCACGCGCGGTGAAGATATCCGACAGCGTCTGGCCGGGCTGCACCCGTACCACCTGCCATTCGTCGACGGTGGCGGCCGAGGCATCCGGCGGTGCGACCTTGGGCAACGCCAGCGGCAGCAACGAATGCAGTTCCGGCGCGGGAGCGGGGCGCATGGCGCTGGCCCAGGCGGGCATGATGAAGCCGGACAACAGGGTGATCAGCAGCGCGGTGCCGGCGAGCACCAGGCGCTCGCGGTGCCAGCGGATCGGTTCGACTTCGCCCGAACGGTTGAACGACCAGTGCGCGCAACGCTCGTAGAAACGGGAGTGGCGACGCAGCGTTTTGCGGCAGATCGCCTGCCTGCGGGCTTGCCGCGCCCCCTGATTTTCTTCTGCCATGCCGTACGCGCCCCGCGATACAAAGTCGCAAACTGCGCGTACCATAACGGTCATGTGTAAATGGCGTCAACGCCTTTTCCATCAAGGGTTTGCGCGATATTCCCGGTTAACGCACAATTAACGCCGACAGCGCAGTCACAATCCCGACTGCTGCCCGTCATCGTCATCCTCCAGAGAGAAATGCATGAGCGAGTTCGACCAGGCGCTGGCCACGATTGCGCGCGGCGCCGACGAAATCATCAAGCGGGAAGACCTGGCCGAACGGCTGAAGGGCGGTCGCCCGTTGCGGGTCAAGGCGGGCTTCGATCCGACCGCACCGGACCTGCACCTGGGCCACACCGTGCTGCTGAACAAGATGCGCCAGTTCCAGAACCTGGGCCACCAGGTAATCTTCCTGATCGGTGACTTCACCGGCATGATCGGCGACCCCACCGGCAAGAACGTCACCCGCAAGCCGCTCACCCGCGAGGACGTGCTGGCCAACGCCGAGACCTATGCCGAGCAGGTCTACAAGGTGCTCGATCGCGAGAAGACCGAACTGCGCTTCAACTCCGAGTGGTTCGGCAAGATGAATGCGGCCGACATGATCAAGCTCGCCGCCCAGCACACCGTGGCGCGCATGCTCGAGCGCGACGACTTCACCAAGCGCTACGCGGCGCAGCAGCCGATCGCGATCCATGAATTCCTGTATCCGCTGGTGCAGGGCTACGACTCGGTGGCGTTGAAGGCGGACGTGGAGCTTGGCGGCACCGACCAGAAGTTCAACCTGCTGATGGGCCGCGCGCTGCAGGAGCATCACGGCCAGCCGCCGCAGATCGTGCTGACCATGCCGCTGCTGGAAGGCCTGGACGGCGTGAACAAGATGTCCAAGTCGCTGGGCAACTACATCGGCATCAACGAGCCGGCGATCGACATCGTCACCAAGACCATGAAGATCGGCGACGAGCTGATGTGGCGCTGGTTCGAGCTGCTCAGCTTCGAGGTGACGCTGGACGAGCTGGCGCGGATGAAGCGGGATGTGGCCGGCGGCACACTCAACCCGCGCGACGCCAAGCTGCGGCTGGCGCGCGAACTGGCCACGCGCTTCCACGATGCGGCCGCCGCCGAGCAGGCGATCGCCGGCTGGCAGGCGGTGGTGCGAGGCGAAGGCGATACCTCGCTGCTGCCGCAGGCGGACATCGCGGTGCCCGCCGAGGGCATCCGTCTGGCCGCCCTGCTGACTGCGGCCGGTCTCACCGCGAGCAACTCCGAGGCGAACCGCAAGCTGAAGGAGCGCGCCGTGCGCATCGACGCGGATGTCGTCGAGGATGCGCAGCGCGTCTTTGGTGCCGGCTTCGAGGGCGTGCTGCAGGTGGGCAAGCGGAATTTCGCTCGCGTCCGGCTCGTCTCCGCCCGAACCGTGGGTTGATCCGGCGCCGCCCGCCCGGGCTGGCGTGCCTGCCGGCACAGGGGAAATCTCGCGACCACTCAGCCGTTTGCAACACTTACGCGAGATTCTTCTGAAGAAACGCTTGCCAAAATAATCCCACGTCGTATTATTCGCGCCCCGCAGTCGCCCAACGTCGTCAGACGAGCTGACGGGACATCGAAGAAGCTTCTTCCGAGGTGTTGACGGACGTAAAAAGCGATGTAGAATGGGCGGCTCACCCGGGACGAAAGGTCTCGGGGCGATCACCGAAAGGG
>NZ_JBYTCN010000016.1:0-66731 GCF_058790335.1 Rhodanobacter sp. FW101-FHT13A11
GTGCGCGACGGCTCTTCGTTACGTGATGGAGAGCCGTCGCGCACAGGGTGCGCTCCTACACGTCGGGACTCAATGCCGGAAGTGGCGCATCCCGGTGAACACCATCGCCATGTCGTGCTCGTCGGCGGCGGCGATCACCTCGGCGTCGCGCATCGAGCCGCCAGGCTGGATCACCGCGCTGATGCCCGCGGCGGCGGCGGCGTCGATGCCGTCGCGGAACGGGAAGAACGCATCGCTTGCCATCACCGAGCCGCGCACCTCGAGTTTCTCGTCGGCCGCCTTGATGCCGGCGATCTTCGCGCTGTAGACGCGGCTCATCTGGCCGGCGCCGATGCCGATGGTCTGGCGGTCGCGGGCGTAGACGATGGCGTTGGACTTGACGAACTTGGCTACCTTCCAGGCGAAGATCAGGTCGTGGATCTGCGCCTCGGTGGGCGCGCGGCGGGTGACCACCTTGAGGTCGGCGGCCGTGATCATGCCGGTGTCGGCGCTCTGGATCAGCAGGCCGGAACCGACGCGCTTGGAACTGTTGCCGGGGTGGGCGCCGAGCAGGTTGCCGTCGGCCGGCAGCGGGATCGCCAGCACGCGCACGTTGCCCTTCTTCGCGAACGCCTTCAGTGCGTCGTCCGCGTAGCCCGGCGCCAGCACCACCTCGACGAACTGGCGCTCGACGATGGCGCGCGCGGTGGCGCCGTCGACCTCGCGGTTGAACGCGATGATGCCGCCGAACGCCGAGGTGGGGTCGGTCTGGAAGGCGAGGTCATACGCCTTGCCGATGCCGTCCAGGCTCACTGCCACGCCGCAGGGGTTGGCGTGCTTGACGATCACGCAGGCCGGCTTCTTGAAGCTGCGCACGCACTCCCACGCCGCGTCGGCGTCGGCGATGTTGTTGAACGACAGTTCCTTGCCCTGCAGCTGGCGGAAGGTGGCCAGCGTGCCCGGCGCCGGATACAGGTCGCGGTAGAACGCCGCCTGCTGGTGCGGGTTCTCGCCGTAGCGCAGGTCCATCAGTTTCACGAAGCGGCCGTTGATCTGGCCGGGGAAGGCGGCATGGCCGGCGATCGCGTCCTGCGTGTCGTTGAGTTCCAGCCCGGACAGGTAGTCGCTGATGGCGCCGTCGTAGCTGGACACGTTGTTGAACGCGGCGACCGCGAGCTTGAAGCGCGTCGCACGGCCGAGGCCGCCGTGCTGCTCGATCTCGGCCAGGGCATCGGTGTATTGCTCCGGCGAAGTCAGCACGCCCACGTCGTTCCAGTTCTTCGCCGCCGAACGCAGCATCGCCGGGCCGCCGATGTCGATGTTCTCGATCGCTTGGCTTAGCGTGCAGCCGGGTTTCGCCACGGTGGCTTCGAACGGGTACAGGTTCAGCACCAGCAGGTCGATCGGCGCGATGCCCAGCTCGGCCATCACCTGGTCGTCGGTGCCGCGGCGGCCGAGCAGGCCGCCGTGCACCTTCGGATGCAGCGTCTTCACGCGGCCGTCCATGATCTCGGGGAAGCCGGTGAGGCCGCTGACCTCGGTGACCGCGATGCCGGCCTCGCGCAGCGCCTTCGCGCTGCCGCCGGTGGAGAGCAGCTCGATGCCTTTCGCGGCGAGGCGCCGGCCCAGATCGATCAGGCCGGTCTTGTCGGAGACACTGAGCAGGGCGCGACGGACCGGGACGAGCTGGGGGGCGGACATGGGCGGGGTTCCTTGGCGGGAAAGCCGCTCATTATAGCCACCCCGTGCAGGGGCGGCCGGGTCGAGGGATTACAGCAGGCCGTGCGCGGCCAGCTTCTTGCGCAGGGTGGCGCGGTTGATGCCCAGCGCCGTGGCGGCGCGGCTCTGGTTGCCGTCGTGGAAGGCCAGCACCTCGCGCAGCAGCGGCAGTTCGACCTCGCGCAGGACCAGCGCGTGCAGGCCCTCGGCGCATTCGGTGTCGCCGATGTCGGCGAGGTAGCGGCGTACCGTGCGGGTGACGCATTCGCCCAATGCGCTCTGGCCCTGCGAGCTGACGCCTGGCGAACCTGCGTTCTGCGACGAGGTCTGTTTTGCGGCCTCGACAGCAGGCAGTCTTACGGCATTCACGGACATCTTCCCTCACGTGCGAGGCGGCGGCTGCATGGGCCGCTGCGTTATGGTCATGGCTGTCGCGGCAGATCGCGGGGCGTGTCGGGTACCGGCTTGGCGATCTGCGCAGAGGGTCGAGTCTACCCGCGCGTGCCGATAATTTTAAGTGCTATTCGAAACCGAGTTCGAACCCCACCGCCTTGTCGCCGGGGTCCTCCACTTCCAGCAGCAGCACTGCGCTGGCGCCCGGCGCCAGGCCGCGCTGCAGGGTCGCCTCGTCGTCGAGGTACTCGTGCGGCTGCAGCCGGCGCATCGCGATGCGCTGGCCCTGCGCGTCGGACAGGGTGATCGTCAGCACCGGATACGGCTGGGTGAACGCGGCGTCGTTGCGCACGCTGGCGCTGATCATCAGCGCGCCGGCAACGCTGGGGTGGGCCTGCACGTTGCTGGCCAGCAGGCGCAGCTGCGGCGGCGCGGCGACCAGCGGCAGGCGGCAGCCGAGCAGGGCGCAGCTGCCGCGCAACCAGTTGCCGGTGAGCGGGTTGCGGATCAGCTCGCCGCGCTTGGCCCAGGCCAGCTGGGCGCCGAGCAGCAGCGCCAGCATCAGGCATGCCAGCACCCACGGCCAGCGCCGTTCGGCGGACGCCGCCCCGTGCCGCCGCCGCTCGCGCCGGCCCGGGTGCCCGGACTGGCGGGCCTGCGGTTCGCGCGCAAAGCGGGGGGCGAACACCAACTGCGAAAAATCCTCGATCGCCGCCGCGCCCGCCGCTACCGCATTGTCGCCAGCCACCACCACCACGGGCGGCTCCGAGCGTGGCCGGTAGACCACCAGGTCGAGGCACGGCGGCTCGAACGCGGACTCGTTGACCGGCAACTCGACGAACGGCTCCGGCGGCAACTGCCCGGTCAGCGTGGCGAGGCTGTCGAAGCTGGCGTGGCAGTGTCCGCACACGGCGTGGCCGTGCGCCTTCGCGAGTGTCTGCGCATCCAGCGAAAACACGGACAGGCATTCGGGACATTGGGTGTACATGCGAGCCGCTTCGATCAAACCGCGGCAAGCTTAGCAGGGAGCCGCCGGCAGCCGTTGCCCACTCAGCGGCGGCGGCCGCTGATGCGCACCCAGTCCTCGCGGGTATCCACGCGCAGTTCGTCGAACCATTCGGCATAGCGCTGCAGCAGCTCGTCCTGCTGGCCGGCGAGGATGCCGGAGATCGCGAACGGCGCGCCGGGCTTTGCCGCCGCGGCGAAGGTGGGCGCCAGTTCGCCGAGCGGTCCGGCGAGGATGTTGGCGATGAATACGTCAGTGGCCTCCGCCTCGACGTCCTCCGGGAGAAACAGCGCGAGCCGGTCGGCCACGCCGTTGCGTTCGGCGTTGTCGCGCGAGGCGGTGAGCGCCTGCGGATCGTTGTCGACGCCGACCGCGCCGGCCGCGCCGAGCTTCAGCGCGGCGATCGCCAGGATGCCGGAACCGCAGCCGTAGTCGGTAACCGTCTTGCCGGCGAGGTCGAGGCCGTCCAGCCATTCCAGGCACAACGCGGTGGTGGGATGGGTGCCGCTGCCGAAGGCGAGGCCGGGATCGAGGCGCACCACGACGAGATCGTCATCGACGGGCGGCTCGATGTTCCACGGGTAGATCCACAGCCGCCGGCCGAACGGCATCGGCTTGAACTGGTCCATCCATGCGCGCTCCCACTCCTGGTCGGCGACCTCGGCGAAGGCGAGCTGGTCGGGTTCCAGCCATGGCAGCAGTTCGCCCAGCGCGGCGGCGAGGCCGCGCCGGTCGGCGTCTTCGTGGAACAGCGCGTTGAGGGTGATCGTGGGCCACAGTGGCAGCTCGCCCACGCCCGGCTCGAAGATCGCCTGCTCGTCCGGCGTCTCCGCGTCGGCGTCCCGCAGCGTGATCGACAGTGCGCCGAGGTCGTCCAGCGCTTCCTCCGCGCGGGGCTGCTGCTCGATGCGGACGACCAGGGAGAGTTCGAGGAAAGGCATGGACGTATTCGATGGCGGTAGGAGCGCACCCTGTGCGCGAATGCTCTTGGCTCGTGTCGACATCAGAGCATTCGCGCACAGGGTGCGCTCCTGCAGGTGGTCAGGTGCCGGCGGCGGCTTTCTCTTTCTGCTCGGCCATCCGCTTCTCGAGGTAGTGGATGTTCTGGCCGCCGTGCTGGAAACCGGCGTCGGCCATGATCCGCTGCTGCAGCGGGATATTGCACTTGACGCCCTCGATCACCGTCTCGGCCAGCGCCAGGCGCATGCGCGCGATCGCGGTCTCGCGGTCGGGGCCGTACACGATCAGCTTGCCGATCATCGAGTCGTAGTTCGGCGGGATGCGGTAGCCGTCGTACAGGTGGGTGTCCACGCGCACGCCGGGGCCGCCGGGCGCCTCGAAGCGCTTCACCGTGCCGGGGCTGGGCATGAACGTGTCCGGGTCCTCGGCGTTGATGCGGCACTCGATCGCATGGCCGTGGATCACCACGTCTTCCTGCCGGATCGTGAGCTTCTCGCCACCGGCGATCAGCAACTGCTCGCGCACCAGGTCGATGCCGGTGATCCACTCGGTCACCGGGTGCTCGACCTGGATGCGGGTGTTCATCTCGATGAAGTAGAAGCGGCCGTTCTCGTACAGGAACTCGAACGTGCCGGCGCCGCGGTAGCCGATGCGCAGGCAGGCATCGACGCAGACCTTGCCGATCGCCGCGCGCTGCTCGGGCGTGATGCCCGGCGCCGGCGCCTCCTCCACCACCTTCTGGTGGCGGCGCTGCATCGAGCAGTCGCGCTCGCCCAGGTGGATCGCGTTGCCCTGGCCGTCGGCGAGCACCTGGACCTCCACGTGACGCGGGTTCTCCAGGAACTTCTCCATGTAGACCTGATCGTTGCCGAAGGCCGCCTTGGCTTCCTGCTTGGTCATGGTGATGGCGTTGCCCAGGTGCGCCTCGGTGCGCACCACGCGCATGCCGCGGCCGCCGCCGCCGCCGGCGGCCTTGATGATCACCGGGTAACCGATCTCGCGGGCGATCTTGATGTTGGTGTCCACGTCCTCGCCGAGCGGGCCGCCGGAGCCGGGCACGCACGGCACGCCGGCCGCCTTCATCGCGCGGATCGCCTCGACCTTGTCGCCCATCAGGCGGATCACCTCGGCGGTCGGCCCGATGAAGACGAAGCCGGACTGCTCCACCTGCTCGGCAAAGTCGGCGCGCTCGGACAGGAAGCCGTAGCCGGGGTGGATCGCCTGGGCGTCGGTGATCTCCGCCGCCGCGATGATCCGCGGGATGTTGAGGTAGCTGTCGACCGACGGCCCGGGACCGATGCAGATCGACTCGTCGGCGAGGCCGACATGCTTCAGGTTGCGGTCCACGGTGGAGTGCACCGCCACGGTCTTGATGCCCAGACTGTGGCAGGCGCGCAACACGCGCAGCGCGATTTCGCCGCGGTTGGCGATGACGACCTTCTCGAGCATCCGGGCGGCCTCAGGCAATCACGAACATGGGTTCGTCGAATTCCACCGGCTGGCCGTTCTCGACCAGGATCGCCTGCACGGTGCCGGCCACGTCGGCCTCGATCTGGTTGAACATCTTCATCGCCTCGATGATGCCCAGCGTCTCGCCGGCCTTGACCTGCTGGCCGACCTTGACGAAGGCCGGCGTGCCCGGGCTGGCCGAGGCGTAGAAGGTGCCGACCATCGGCGCCTTCACCACGTGGCCGGCGGGCAGCGCGTTCGCGGCCGGAGCCTCGGCGGCCGCCGCTGCCGAGGTCGCGGCGGCCGGGGCGGGCGCGGCGGCCACCATCACCGGCGCGGCGGCCGGCGCGGCAGCCGGGGCGGGCGCAGCGTTCTTCGGCACGCGCGACAGGCGGACGACCTCCTCGCCCTCCTTGATTTCCAGCTCGGCGAGGTTGGATTCCTCGAGCAGGTCGATCAGTTTCTTTATTTTGCGCAAATCCATCGGATCAGCCTTTGGTCAGTCATGCCGCCCGGGGCGGCTGGATGGTGGATGAGGGGCGCGCGGACGGCGCCGGTCAATTCGCGGCGGACGTCTGCAGGCGCTGCAGCGCCGCGTCCAGCGCCAGCCGGTAGCTGTCGGCGCCGAAACCGCAGATCACGCCGAGCGCGAGGTCGGACAGGTACGAGTGGTGGCGGAACGGTTCGCGGGCGAACACGTTCGACAAGTGCACCTCGATGAACGGGATCGCCACCGCGGCGAACGCGTCGCGCAGGGCGATGCTGGTATGGGTGAGTGCGCCGGCGTTGCACAGGATCATCGCGGTGCGGTCGTCGCGGCCCTGGTGGATGCGGCCGATCAGCTCGTGCTCGGCGTTCGACTGGAACCAGACCAGCTCGTGCCCGGCCGCATGCGCGCGCTCGGCCAGCCGCTGGTTGATGTCAGCCAGCGTGTCATGGCCGTAGACTTGCGGCTCGCGTACGCCCAGCAGATTGAGATTGGGTCCGTGCAGGACCAGGATTTTCGCCACGAAACCGTCCAGCCAGCATCGGAAACCGGCGCAGTGTGCGCGTAGTCCGGGATATTGTCCAGTTCGCTGCAGATCGACGATGTTTGACGGAGAAGTCCCGGGTTTCCGTGCGTAGGCGTATGTCAGTGCCGATCTTTCGCCGGTGCCAGCCACTGTGCCAGCTGCGTGGCGGATAGCGGGCCCGCTTGTGTAGCCAACAGGCGCCCATCGGCGTCGATCAGCACGCTATAGGGGAGGACCTGGCGCGTATTGCCCAGCAGCAGCGAGGTACTCGGTGGACCCATCCGGCCGATCAAGATCGGGTAATTCACCGGATGTGCGGCCAAAAACGCCCGGATGCGAGCAGGCTCGTCCATCGCAATTCCGACCACGATCGGCGCTTTTTCGCCGAACTTGGCCTGTGCCTCGGCCAGCGCCGGCATCTCCCGCAGGCACGGCGCGCACCAGCTGGCCCAGAAGTTCAGCAGCACGCGACGCCCGCGGTAGCTGTCCAGCCGGTGCGATGCGCCGTCAAGGTCGGGCAGGCTGAGCGGCGGCAGCGGCTGGCCGAGCAGCGTCGGCGGCGCGTCGGCGGTGGACGCCGGCGGCCGGCTGCGGTGCTGCGCGTAGCCGCCCAGCGCGGCGGCCAGCACCGCCAGGCCGAGGATCAGCCAGTTGCCGCGGCTGAGCATCAGCGTGCGGCTTCCGTCAGCGCCTGTTCGACCAGCGCGGCAGTCAGCACGGTGGACAGCTTCCGGCCCGGGCCGCCGTGCTTCGGGAACACCACGTACAGCGGCACGCCCGGCGAGTGGTAGGCCTGCAGGAACTCACTGATGGTCGGGTTGACGTCGGTCCAGTCGCCCTTCATGTAGACCGCGCCGGTGCGCTGCAGCAGGTCGCGGAAGGCCTGCGTGCCCAGCACGGCGTGTTCGTTCGCCTTGCAGGTGACGCACCAGTCGGCGGTCATGTCGACGAACACCGGCGTGCCGGCCGCGCGCAGCTCGGCGAGTTTCTGCGGGCTGTAGGCGACCACGCCTTCCTCGGCCACGGCCGTGTTCGACGGTGGCGGCACGTGAGCGAGCAGGTACATCGGCACCAGGGTGGCGAGCGCCAGCACCGCCACCATCAACTTGCTGGGCGCCCCGCGCGAGCGGCTGCGCTCGAACCACCACAGCGTCATCGCCAGCAGCACCATCGCCACCAGCACCAGGCCGACCGCGTCGGCGCCGCGCTGGTTCGCCAGCACCCACACCAGCCAGGCGGCGGTGAGGTACATTGGGAAGGCCAGCACCTGCTTCAGCGTTTCCATCCAGCGGCCGGGCTTCGGCAGCAGGCGCGCCAGCGCGGGCACGAAGCCGACCGCCAGGAACGGCAGCGCCAGCCCGACGCCCAGCATCAGGAACACCAGCAGCGCGGACAGCATCGGTGCGGCGAACGCATACGCCAGTGCGCCACCCATGAACGGCGCGGTGCACGGGCTGGCCACCACCACCGCCAGCACGCCGGTGAAGAAGTCGCCGGCCGGGCCGGAGCGCGCGGCGAGGCCGGCGCCGGTATTGCCCAGCGACGCGCCGAACTGCACCACGCCGGACATCGACAGGCCCACCGCCAGCATCACGCAGGCCAGCGCGCCGACCAGCAGCGGCTGCTGCAGCTGCGAGCCCCAGCCGAGCGCGTGGCCGGCCGCGCGCAGCGCGAGGATGCCCAGCCCCAGCGCGGCAAAGCTGCACAGCACGCCGGCGGTGTAGAACAGCGCGTGGCGGCGGGCGGTGGCGCGGTTCTCGCCGCTTTCCAGCACGCTGACCGCCTTGATCGACAGCACCGGCAGCACGCATGGCATCAGGTTCAGCACCAGGCCGCCGCCCAGCGCCAGCAGCAGCGCGGCGACCAGGCTGACCTGCAGCGGACCGCCGGCAAGATCGGCGGGCGGCATTTCCGGTGCCACGGCACCGGATGCCACGGCGCCGCTGCCGAGGTCGATGTCCACCGCGCGGGTCATCAGCGGATAACACAGGCCGCCGTCCTGGCAGCCCTGGAAACTCGCCTGCAGCGCGAGCTGCCTGCGGCCGGCCAGGTCGCCTTCCACCGTCACCGGCAGCTCGACCTGGTCGAAATACACGGTGACCTCGCCGTAGTGTTCGTCGCGGTGCGCGGTGCCGGCCGGCCATGCGGGCTTCAGCGTGAGGCCGGCGGCGTCGCCGAGCTTCAGCGTGGTCTGGTTGCGGTACAGGTAGTAGCCCTTCGGCATCGTCCAGCGCAGCAGCAACTGCTGCGGACCCTGCGCCAGCGCCTCGAAGCGGAACGCCTGCTCGGCCGGCAGCGGTGCGCCGGCCGCCGCCGTGCCCGTGCGGCTGCCGAGCTGGCTCAGCGCCGCGCCCAGGGCGTTGCCCGTCGCCGGGGTTGCCGCGACGCCGGCGCTGGCCGGCAGCGGCAGGTCCAGCTTCTCGGTATGCGGCGGGTAGCAGATCTTCGGATCGACCTCGTGGCAGCCCTGGTACTGCACGCTCAGTTGCAGCCGCGTGGTCCCGGCGGCGACGCTGTACGGGATGCTGGCGTCGACGCCGTGGTGGTAGGTCTCCACGTCGCCGAGGTATTCGTCGTGGTGCTTCTCGCCGTCGGGCAGCTGCGCCTCGCCCAGGGTGACGCCGTCGCCGCCCTTGAACTTCATGCGGCCGCGGTAGAGGTAGTAGTCCGGCGCGATGGTCCAGTGCAGCTTCAGCATGCCGGGCGTGGCGGTGTCGGCGCTCAGCTTGTACGCCTCGGTCACCGGCAGCAGGTTGTCCGTGTCCTGCGCCGGCGCGGGCGCGGCGCACAGCAGGCCGAGCAGCAGGAAGGCCAGTGCGGGCAGGCGGGCGGCCAGACGGCCGGTGATCAGACGCATCGCGATTCCAGAGGCGCAGCAGCGAGAAGGCCATTATGGACCATGCCGGCCGCGCCTCCGCTCGTTGCGGCCTTATGTCTTCTCGGCGGCCAGTGCCGGCGCCGTACGGCGCGTGCGCACCAGCCCGGTGGTGAGTGCCGTGCCCAGCAGGATCACCGCGCAGCCGCCGAGCATGCGGGCGCTCACCGGCTCGTGGAGCAGCAGGGCGCCCCACAGCACGCCGAACGCCGGGATCAGGTAGGGGATCACCATGATCCGCGTTGCGCCGACCCGCGCCAGCACCCAGAAGAACAGCACATAGGCCAGCGCGGTGCACAGCACGGCCAGCCCCGCGGCCGCCAGCCACGCCTGCAGCGGCGGCGTCCGCGCCGGCCACGCCAGCAGCGTCGTCGGCAGCAGCAGGAGCGCGGCGACCATGTGGCTGCCGACCGTCACCACCAGCGGCGTCACGCCGGCCAGGCGCAGGTGGGTGTAGTGCACCGCGTAGCCGTACAGCACGGTGGCGGCGACGCAGGCGAGCAGCGCCATGCCCGCACCCGGCCCCAGCGCGAGGCTGCCCTCGGCCAGCCAGACCACGCCGGCGAAGCCGATCGCCAGTCCGGCACCGCGCCAGGCGTCCAGTCGCTGGCCCAGCCAGAGCCAGCCGATCAGCGCGGCGAACATCGGCGTCATGCCGTCGATGATCGAGGCCAGCCCCGCCGGCAGGCTGCGCGTGGCGAAGGTGAACAGCACGAACGGCAGCGCCGAGTTGGTCAGTCCGACCACGGCGATGGGTTTCCAGTGCGCGCGCCATTCGGCGAGCCGCGCGCGCGAGGCCAGCAGCGGCAGGAAGCACAACGCCGCGCCGATCGCGCGCAAGCCGGCCAGCGGCAGGGCACCGAAGGCGCCGGCGCCCATCCGCATGAACAGGAACGAGCCGCCCCACAGGGCGCCCAGCGACAGCAGCACGGCATGGTCGATCTTCTTCATCTCGGGGGAGCGGCAGGGGCGGGGATGTCCAGTGTGCCCAAGTGCCACTGCCAAGGGCTGTCAGCAGTCTTGCGGCGCCTCGCCGGTCGCGACGCGCACCCAGTCCAGGTAGGCCGCGTGGCCGCGCTCCACCGGCACCGCGACCAGCTCGGGCAGCGCGTAGGGGTGCAGTTCCAGCAGGCGCGCCTTCAGCGCGTCGAAGCGCGTGGCGGTGGTCTTGATCAACAGCAGGTCCTCGCCCTCGGTGGTCACGCGGCCCTGCCACCGGTAGGTCGAGGCGACCCCGGGCAGGCGATTCACGCAGGCGGCCAGCCGTTCGTCCACCAGTGCCCCGGCGATCATCTGCGCGCTGGCCGCGTCGGGGCAGGCGCAATAGCAGAGCAGGACGGTGGCGGGCGCGATGGGCGAGGTCATCGGCCAAGCCTACCCCGGCCGCGGGTCGATTTCGCCGGCGACTCTTGAAAGTCGCGCCCGTTCGCCCAATTAGCTTGCTCATCCCGGGGCACACAGTTCTTGCAGCGGCGTCGCAGACCCGTAGAATTGGCACTCATTCACCATGAGTGCTAACAAGATCGCCGGCCCGGGTCTTGAAAGCCTTGCCCATCAACAACCTAGTCAGCTGGAGTCATCCATGAGCACACTGCGTCCGTTGCACGACCGCGTCATCGTCAAGCGCCTCGAAGAGGAGCGCGTCTCCGCCGGCGGCATCGTCATCCCCGACAGCGCCACCGAGAAGCCGACCCGCGGCAAGGTCGTCGCCGCCGGCACCGGCCTGATCCTGAGCGACGGCAAGGTGCGCCCGATGTCGCTGAAGGCCGGCGACGTGGTGCTGTTCGGCAAGTACGCCGGCCAGGAAATCAAGATCGACGGCGAAGAGCTGGTCTTCCTGAAGGAAGACGACGTCGTGGCGGTGATCGAGGGCTGATCGGCTGCTGATTGGCTGAGCGCGAAAAAGCGCGCACACCAGTCGCCTTCGGCTCCTTCCTGCACCACTTTCGCAAGATTGCCCGTACCTATTTCAAATTTTTCAAGGAAAAATTTATGGCCGCTAAAGAAGTCCGTTTCGGCGAAGACGCCCGCGCACGCATCCTCAAGGGCGTGAACACGCTCGCCAATGCCGTCAAGGTCACCCTCGGCCCGAAGGGCCGCAACGTCGTGCTCCAGAAGAGCTTCGGCGCCCCCACGATCACCAAGGACGGCGTATCCGTGGCGAAGGAGATCGAGCTGGCCGACCCCTACGAGAACATGGGCGCGCAGATCGTCAAGGAAGCCGCTTCCAAGACCTCCGACAACGCCGGTGACGGCACCACCACCGCCACCGTGCTGGCGCAGGCGTTCATCCGCGAGGGCCTCAAGGCCGTCGCCGCGGGCATCAACCCGATGGACCTGAAGCGCGGCATCGACAAGGCCGTGGTCGCCGCCGTCGGCGAGCTGAAGAACCTCAGCAAGCCCACCGCCGACGACAAGGCGATCGCCCAGGTCGGCACCATCTCCGCCAACTCCGACGTCGCCATCGGCGACATCATCGCCACCGCGATGAAGAAGGTCGGCAAGGAAGGCGTGATCACCGTCGAGGAAGGCTCGGGCCTGGACAACGAGCTGGACGTGGTCGAGGGCATGCAGTTCGACCGCGGCTACCTGTCGCCGTACTTCATCAACAACCAGCAGAGCCAGCAGGTCGAGCTGGACGACCCGTACATCCTGATCCACGACAAGAAGGTTTCCAACGTGCGCGAGCTGCTGCCCGTGCTGGAAGCCGTGGCCAAGGCGGGCAAGCCGCTGCTGATCGTCGCCGAGGAAGTCGAGGGCGAGGCGCTGGCCACGCTGGTGGTCAACACCATCCGCGGCATCGTCAAGGTCGCCGCCGTGAAGGCCCCGGGCTTCGGCGACCGCCGCAAGGCGATCCTCGAGGACATCGCGATCCTCACCAACGGCCAGGTCGTGTCCGAGGAAGTCGGCCTGTCGCTGGAGAAGACCACCATCGCCGATCTGGGCCGCGCCAAGCGCGTGGTGATCACCAAGGAAAACACCACCATCATCGACGGCGCCGGCGACGCGGAGAAGATCCAGTCGCGCATCAAGCAGGTCAAGGCGCAGATCGAGGAGACCTCCTCCGACTACGACCGCGAGAAGCTGCAGGAGCGCGTGGCCAAGCTGGCCGGCGGCGTGGCCGTGATCAAGGTCGGCGCGGCGACGGAAGTCGAGATGAAGGAAAAGAAGGCCCGCGTCGAAGACGCCCTGCACGCCACCCGTGCGGCGGTCGAGGAAGGCGTGGTACCGGGCGGCGGCGTGGCGCTGATCCGCGCGCTGAAGGCGGTCGAGAACCTCAAGGGCGACAACGAGGACCAGAACCTCGGCATCGCGATCACCCGCCGCGCGCTGGAAGCGCCGCTGCGCGAGATCGTGTTCAACGCCGGCGCCGAGCCGTCCGTCATCGTCAACCAGGTGAAGGAAGGCAAGGGCAACTTCGGCTACAACGCCGCCACCGGCGAGTTCGGCGACATGGTCGCGATGGGCATCCTGGACCCGACCAAGGTCACCCGTTCGGCGCTGCAGTACGCCGCGTCGGTCGCCGGCCTGGCGATCACCACCGAAGCGATGGTGGCCGAGCTGCCGAAGAAGGACGAAGGCCACAGCCACGGCGGCGGCATGGGCGGCGGCATGGGCGGTATGGGCGGCATGGATTTCTAAGCCAGCGTCTACACTACGACCAAAGAAAACCCCGCCTCGGCGGGGTTTTCTTTTTTGCCCTGCCGACCCGGGCGGCATGCCGGGCCGGTGGTGGGGCGGGCTCAGTGCCCGTGGGCGTTGGCGTTCGCATTCCCGCTGGCATTGCCGCTGGCACCGGCGTTGCCGCTGGCGTTGAGGCCCTTCACCGCATCGCCGACCGAGCCGGCGGCACGGTCGGTGGACTGGATCGCCGAGTGGGCGGCGTCGCGCACGTCGCCGCCCACGCCCCGGCCCATATCGCCTGCCTTGCCGGCGGTGGTGGCGGTATCGATCCCTTCGCCGGCATCGACATTGGCGTTGGCGCTGGCGTGCGAGTCGCCGGCACCCGCCTCGATCGCGCCGTTGGCATTCGCGTTGGCGTTCGTGTCGGTGTTGTCATTGGCGGTCGACGCGGTCTTGTCGGCGACCTTGTGGGCCTTGTGCTTCACGTGGGAACCGGCGCGGTGCAGGGTCTGCTCGGTCTGGGCGGTGGTCTGGCCGGCCGCGTGCATGGCGTCCGGTATGGCCGCGCCCGCGTGGACGCCGGCGCCGACCTGGGCGGCGCCGCCCAGGTTGGCCTGGGCGAAGGCGGAGGCGGTGAGAACGCTGGCGCCGAGGACGAGGGCGGAAAGCATGGTCTTGCGCATGGGGGTGACCTCCAGTGGGGGGATGCCGCGAGGCGAGGCGTGCCACGCCTGCTGCGGACGTCACCAACCTAGGTGCTGCTCCCGGACTCCCGTCTGAACGGCCGCCGCGGCCTTCAGTCGGCGGACAGCTCGCTGAACGGCGGCCGAGAGCCGTGTCCACCCGCCGCATCGAGCAGCATCACGCCTGCGGGCAACGGAGCTGCCGGTTCACCGCGGTGGGCGACGCTGGCCGGAGATGGTTCGGGTGGTTGCGGCAGCAGGTGGTCCAGCTTGCCGCGCATGCGCAACTGGCCGATGCTGGCCATCGCCTGGTCGAGCCGGTGCTGGTCGTTGCCTTCGGGCAGCGGCGGGGCACCGGGAGCCTCGGTGAGCGCGGCCAGTTGGGGACCGACCAGTTCGGTCAGCGCGAAATAGGCATCGTCGTGGATGCCGATGTGCGCCAGCAGCTTGCCGGGCAGCAGCCATGAGGCGGTTTCCACCTGCGCGGGCTGGCCCGGCTGCTTCGGGTCGACCAGCAGCCACACGCCGGCCTGGCTCAGCATGTCGCCGCCGTCGACGAAGCCGGTGGTGTGGTAGCTGTTGCTGAGCGCGGGCAGGTGGTCGCCGTAGAACAGCACCACGCTGGGCCGCCGGCGCTGGGCCAGCAGCTTCACCAGCCGGCCAAGTTCGGCGTCGGCGTGCTTCAGGTGATAGAGATAGGTTTGCAGTTCCCGCTTGTCGCGGCCTTCGATGCCCTCCGGCACCGGGATCGCGTCGCGTTCGGCGACGTGGGCAGGCTCGACGTCGTACGGGCCGTGCGCCTCGATGCTGATGGCGAAGATGAACTGCGGCGGGCCGTCGTCCTTCAGCTGCGTCATGATCTCGTCGGTCATCGCACTGTCGGCCATGTACTTGCCGTCGTCGGGCGCGTCGTGCGGGAACGACGACTGCGACACGAAGCGGTCGAAGCCGATCGCCTTGAACGCGGCGGTGCGGTTCCAGAACGCCGGGTCGTTGCCGTGCAGCGCCAGCGTCGAGTAGCCATGGCGGCTGAGCGTGCGCACCAGCCCCGGCAGCGGCTTGCGGCCCATCTGCAGGTAGGGGAACTGCAGGTTGTCGAAATAGCGCAGCGACAGCCCGGTGAGCACCTCGAACTCGGTGCGGATGGTGCCGCCGCCGAAGGTGGGCACGTGCAGCATGCCGCTGGTGCCGCCGGCGGCGAGCCGGCGCAGGTTCGACGTGAGGTCGCTGTGCTCGTAGCCGCGCATGATGGCGGGGTCGAAGAACGATTCGCTCTGCACCACCACGATGTCGGGCAGTTCGCCGCCCGCTGCCGGCGCCCGCATGGACTGCAGCAGGGCCGGCGTGGACTGTTCGATCAGTTGCGTGGCCGCGGTGCGGTCCGGCTTGCGCTCGCCCTTGTTGTATTCCAGGTGGAACAGCATCAGCGAGCTGACCAGGCCGGAATGGGTGGCGGTGGAAATCGCCGACCACGGTTCCAGCCACAGCGTATTCGCGTTGTAAACCCGGCTCCACACCGGCCGTCCGGCCAGCATGCTGGCCAGCGCCAGCGCCAGCATGCCGCCGCCGAGCAGGCGCAGGCCGCGCGTGCGCCGCGGGAACAGGGGCGGCTCCAGCCGCCATGCCGCGACGATCAGCGCCACCGCGGCGAGTGCGCCGAGATAGGGCCACGGGCCGTGCGGCAGGTAGCCGGACAGGATGTGCAGGCCGCCCTTGCGCAACTGGCCGACGATGCGGAAATCGTCCGGCAGCAGCGGCGTGCCGAGATTCGCTTTCTTCAGCACATTGGCCGCGTACAGCAGCCCCTGCAGCAGGAACGCCAGGGCGAACGACAGCACCGCGCGTCGGCTGATCGCCAGCAGCACCAAGGCCAGCAGCAGGCCCGGCCAGGCATTGGCCAGGGGATAGCGGGCCTGGTCGAACATGCGCGGCGGACTCACCCCGATGCCGCCGTCCAGCAGGCCGGTCAGCAGCACGAAGGCCAGCGCCAGCAACAGCAGCAGCACGACGCGCGGAATGGCGGCGCGCCAGCGTGCAGGCTGGTTGGCGGGGGTCAGGGGCATGGCAGTCCTGCGCTTGCTGTCATGTTGCGGACACTCGAATGTAATCTGGAACAGATGAACCGCGGATGGGCGGGAAAACCCGGGGCCGGCGCAGGTTGATCCAACGCTCCAGCGCGGCATTGGTGCACTGGCCCGCGGGGCGGCGCCGGTTGCCGCACTGCGGCACAATGTGCGGATGGCCATCCCTGAGTCCCCCGCGCTGCGCGCGCTGATCGACGACCGCTACGCCGACCTGGCCGCCCATTGCCGCGCCGCCGGCGTGCCGCTGCACGACGACGCCGGGGTGGCCGAGCGGATCCGCCGCACCCTGATGGCCAGCGACTTCGCCTTCGACGTGTGGTGCCGCCAGCCGCAGCTGCTGGCGCCGGCCGGGCTGGAACGGCTGCGCTCGGGCAGCGACGCCGGCGCGCGCATCGACGCGCTGAAGCTGCCCGACGACGAGGCCGCCTGCATGGCGGCGTTGCGCCGCTTCCGCCATGCCGAGGCGCTGCGGCTGGTGTTCCGCGACGTCAACGGGCTGGACGAGCTGCCGGAGACCCTGTCCGCCACCAGCGTGCTGTACGAGGCCTTGCTGGAGGCCGCGCTGGGCTGGTCCGAGCGCGCGCTGGCGGCGCGCTACGGCCACGCGCACGGCCCCGACGGCGCGCTGCAGCGGCTGCTGGTGCTCGGCTTCGGCAAGCTCGGCGGGGCCGAGCTGAACTTCTCCTCCGACATCGACCTGGTGTTGGCCTACCCGCACGGCGGGCAGACCGACGGCGCGCGCCCGCTCGACCACAGCGAGTATTTCGTGCGGCTGGGCCGCCAGCTGGTGCGCCTGCTCAACGAGACCACGGTGGACGGCATCTGCGCCCGCGTCGACCTGCGCCTGCGCCCGTTCGGCAACGCCGGGCGGCTGGCGCTGTCGTTCGCGGCGATGGAGCAGTACTACCAGAGCGAGGGCCGCGACTGGGAGCGCTACGCCTGGATCAAGGCGCGCCCGGTGGCCGGCGACCGCGCCGCCGGCAAGCAGCTGCAGGAACTGCTGCGGCCGTTCGTCTACCGCAAATACCTCGACTACACCGCGTTCGCCGGGCTGCGCGAGATGAAGGCGCTGATCGATGCGGAAGTGGCGCGCAAGGACCTCGCCGACAACCTCAAGCTCGGCCCCGGCGGCATCCGCGAGATCGAGTTCATCGTGCAACTGACCCAGCTGATCCGCGGCGGCCGCGAGCCGTCGCTGCGCGTGCGCGGCCTGCTGCCGGCGCTCACCGCGTGCGAGGCGCGCGGGCACATCGGCGCGGCACGGGCGAAGGCGCTGCGCGAGGCCTACGTGCTGCTGCGCCGGGTCGAGAACCGCGTGCAGATGCTGCGCGATGCCCAGGCCCACGACATCCCCGCCGACGCGCTGAGCCGTGAGCGTATCGCGCGCGGCCTCGACTATCCCGACTGGGACAGTCTGCACGCGGCGCTGGCGGCCCGGCGTGCGGTGGTCGGCGAGGAGTTCGCCGCGGTGCTGATGCCGCAGGGCGGCCGTGCCGCCCGCGTGCCGGCCGCCGACAAGCTGCTGTGGCAGCATGCCTGCGACGAATCGCTGGATGCCGCCATGCTGGAGGCCTCCGGTTTCGCGCCCGGCGCCGAGCTGGCGGACGCCTTGCTGAAATTGCCGCAGGCCGCGGCGGTGCGCGCGATGTCGGCGCGCTCGCGCGAGCGGCTCGACCATCTGATGCCGCAGCTGTTCGACGCCGCCCGCGCCACCGTGGCGCCGGTGGCCAGCCTGCTGCGATTGTGCCGGCTGATGCAGGCGGTGGCGCGGCGCTCGTCCTATCTCGCCCTGTTGGAAGAACAGCCGGCGGCGCGGCGGCGGCTGGTGCGGTTGTTCGCCGACAGCGCGTTCCTGGCCGAGCGCGTGATCGCGCAGCCGCTGCTGCTGGACGACGTGCTCGACCCGCGCATCGACCAATTGCCGCTCAAGCGCGCCGACATCACCGCCGAGATCGCCCGCGTGCTGGGCACGCTGGAGGAACGCGAAGCCGAGGCGGAGCTCGAGCGGATCAACGAGTTCAAGGCCTCCACCGCGTTCCGCCTCGGCCTGGCGTTCAACGACGGCCGCGCCGACGCGGTAGCCACCGCGCGCCGGCTGGCGGCGCTGGCCGAGTCGGTGGTCGGTGCGGTGCTGGCGCTGGCCGAGCGCGAGCTGGTCGCCCAGCACGGCCGCCTGCCGGGAACCGGCATGCAGCCGGGCTCCGGATTTTCCGTGCTGGGCTACGGCAGCCTCGGCGGCGAGGAGCTCGGTTTCGCCTCGGACCTCGACCTCGTGTTTGTCTACGACGGCCGGCGCGCGCAGGCCCTGAGCGACGGCGCAAGGCCGATCGAGGGTTCGCGCTGGTACCAGCGGCTGGCCCAGCGGGTGATGAACTGGCTTACCGTGCTGACCCGCGGCGGGCGCCTGTACGAAGTCGACACGCGCCTGCGCCCGGACGGCTCCAAGGGCCTGCTGGTCGGCAGCCTGGACGCCTTCGTGGCCTACCAGCAGAGCCGCGCGTGGACGTGGGAACACCAGGCGCTGCTGCGCGCGCGGCCGGTGGCCGGCGACGCGGCGCTCAACGCCGAGCTGGCGGGAGTGCGCCGCGCGATCCTGATGGTGCCGCGCGAGCGCGCCACGGTGCTGGCCGAGGTCGGCAGCATGCGGGCGCGCTGGCGCGCCGAGCGCGACCGCTCCGACCAGCGCCGGTTCGACCTGAAGCAGGGCCACGGCGGCCTGCTCGACATCGAGTTCGCGCTGCAGGGGCTGGTGCTGGCGCACGCGGCCGGGCAGCCGGCCCTGCTTGGCGTCACCGCGAATGCCGGGCTGATCGAGGCGTGCCGCGTCGCCGGCCTGCTCGACGGCAACCAGGCGGCGATCCTCGCCGTGGCCCATGCCGACCTGCTGCAACGCGCGCTGGCCTGCACGCTCGACCTGCGCCCGCGCATCGCACCGCGCGACGCGCAACTGGAGCAGCTGTGCGCCAGCGTGCGCGAGGTCACCGCCGCGCTCGGTTTCGCCTTCGACGGACCCGACAACCTGCCGTAGCTCCGCGGGCTCGAACATGGCCCGGCGGCCGGGCTTGTCGGGCACCTTGCCGACAGGGCAAGATCGGGCCAGCAGAGCGGGCGTCATCGAGGGAGTGTCGACGCCGCTGCAGGGGGATCATGGCAAGGGTGTCGTACACCATCCTGTTCACGGCAGCGATCTGCATATTCGGTATGCGGGCGGCCCTGGGCATGGATCCGCAGGTTCCGTTCCATGCCTTTGTGCTTGACCACTGGGGCGTCGAGCAGGGTTTGCCGCAGATCACCGTGCTGGACATCACGGAGGACCGCGCGGGCTTCCTGTGGGTCAACACGCAGGCCGCGGTGGCGCGTTTCGACGGCACGCGTTTCGTCACCTTCGACCGTACCAGTGCCGGCGTCGACACCAGCATGCTGGCGGCGGCATGGGCCGATCCGCAGGGGCAGGTCTGGTTCGGCGGGGCGCATGGGCTGCTGCGCGAACGCGATGGCCACTTCGTCGCGCTGGGCGGCGATGCGGTCAATGCGATCATCGATGCGGGCGACGGCACCCCGCTGCTGGCCACCGCGAAGGGCCTGGCGCGCGTGCGCAACGACCGGATCGAGGCGGTGCCCGGCTACAGCGGCGCCGTGTTCAGCGTGTTGCGTGACGGCAGCACCTTGTGGATCGGCGGCCTCGGGCGCGTGTGCCGGCTTGATCCCACGACCGGCCCGCCCGCCGCGGCCTGCGTGGAGCAGGCTGCGGGCTCCCAGCGCGTGGCGATCAGCCGCATGGCGGGTACGCGCGGGAGCCTGTGGCTGGGCACCCGCCTGGGCCTGATGCGGCTGGACGGCGATCGCATCGTTCCGTCCGGGTTGGACGCGGGGCTCGATGCCACCGAGATCGAGAGCCTGCTGATCGACCGCGGCGGCACGCTGTGGATCGGCACCGTGCCGGCACTGTACCGGCGCCTGCCGAGCGGCAGCCTGGAGCAGGTCGGCGACGGCGATCTCGTTCGCCATCCATGGGTGCGTGCGCTGTACGAGGATCACGCCGGCAACCTGTGGCTGGGCACCCACATCGAAGGCCTGTACCGGGTGTGGAACGGCTGGACGCGCCGCGTGTCGGGCCGCGACGGGGTGGACGACACGCTGGTCTGGAGCATCGTACGTGCGCCGCAGGGCGGCATCGTGCTCGGCACCAATTCCGGCGTGCAGGTCTTCGACGGCAAGCGCGTGCATCCGCTGATCCCGGGCAGCGCCCTGCCGAATCCGTCGGCGTACGAGTTGTTCCACGATCATCGGGGCCGGCTGTGGGTCGGTACCCGCGCGGGCATCGCGGTGTTCGAGCATGGCCGCAAGGTCACTCCGCCGGCACTGGCGGCGCTGGACAATTTGCGGATCGACGATATCCGCGAAGTCGCCGACGACGACTTCTGGATCGGCACCTCCGAAGGCCTGTACCGCTGGCGCCAGGGCGGCCTCGTGCGCGCCGATCCGGGTGCGTCGTCGGCCGCGGCGATCATCCGCTCGATCCTGCCGCTGGCGCCCGATCATCTGTATCTCGGCACCGAGGACGGCGTGCGCGAGTGGCATGGCGGCAAGCTGGCGGAACCGGCCTGGGCCCGGCCGCTGCGCGGCCATTTCGTCACCCGTCTGGCCATGCTCGGGCCCGGCCTGCTCGGCGTCGCGACCAGCGATGCCGGCGTCGGAGCGATGGTCGACGGGCAACTGCGCATGACCAGCCAGAAGGACGGCCTGCCCAGCGACAATGCCTGGACCCTGGACGTGATCGGCAGCGATCTCTACGTCGGCTCGATTGCCGGCGCCTGGCGGCTGCCGCTGGCGCAGCTGCCCCGGCCCGGTTCGCCGGCACGCCGGGTCGCGCCGCAGCGGATCGCCGGGGAAGAGCGCAGCAGCCGCGTGAACAGCGGGCGTTGCTGCAATGGTGGCGCCGGCGCGCGCAGCCTGATCGACGGCGACATCATCTGGTACAGCACCACCGATGGCGCGCTCGGTGTGGACACGCGCGCGCTGGGCACGCCGCCGAAGCCGCCGCCGGCGATGATCGAATCGGTCGAGCGTGCCGGCCGGCAGTTCCTGGGCGACGCTTTCGAACTGCACGAGGGCGCACGCGACCTGGCCATCCACTACACCGCGCCCTACCTGCGTCCGGGGGCGTTGCGTTTCCGCTATCGGCTGGAAGGCTACGACGCCACCTGGCAGGATGCCGGCGAACGGCGCATCGCGTTCTACACGCACCTGCCGCCGGGCAGCTACCGTTTCCGCGTCGCCGCCACGGTATCTGGCGCACCCGGCTACGGTGACGAGGCGAACCTGCCGGTCAGGGTCACGCCGTTCTGGTATGAACGCACTTGGGTACGTTTGGCGGCGGCCCTGCTGCTGTGTCTCGTCGTGGCCCTGCTGCTCCGTTGGAGCATGCGTTCGCAACGCCGCCGCAACGCGTGGCTGGAGGCACAGGTCGCGCAGCGCACCGAACAGCTGACGCGCGCCGTCGAACGCCTGCGCGTGACCAACCTGGCGCTGGCCGAGGAAAGCCATACCGACGCGCTGACCTCGCTGCACAATCGCCGCTACCTGCTGAAGCGCCTGCCCGGCGTGCTTGATGGCGACGCCTGCATTGGAGTGCTGCAGATCGACATCGATTATTTCAAGGAGGTCAACGACCGCTACGGCCATGCGGTCGGCGATGCGGTCCTGCGCGAACTGGGCCGCATGCTGACCGCGGCGCGGCGCGACAGCGACATCACCGTGCGCTGGGGCGGCGAGGAGTTCCTGCTGCTGCTGGCGGACGTCGATGCCGCCGGTGCGCTGGGCATTGCCGAACGCCTGCGCCGGGAGATCACCGCGCAGGAATTCCCCGATGGCCGCGGCGGCAGCCTCCGGTTGACCTGCTCGATCGGCTTCAGCATGCACCCGCTGGCCGCACATGCCGACGCCCGCACGTTCGAGGCTGCACTCGAACTGGCCGACCTTGCGCTGTACCGCGCCAAGCAGGACGGCCGCAACGTCAGTGTCGGCCTGGTCGCCAGCGCACCGCTGCCGGCGGACGTCCTGTGTACTCCGTTCGGGCCGCAACTCGACACGCTGCTCGTCTCGGGCTGCCTGCGTTGGGTGCGCGAGATGTCATGAATCGTGCGGACGGGCGAGGATGCGCTCGCGCAAGGTCGCCGCGATCGCCGCGGTCTCGCGCAACGGCGCGGCAGGCGCCATGCCGGCGTCGGCATCCATGTCGTGCAGCAGGCCGGCCGTGCGCAGGGCCCGATGGAAGCGTTCGAGCCTGGCCGGGAGCGGCCTGGTGACGAGGGTCGACACCGGGCAGCCGACCGCGCAGGCTTCCGAGAGCATGTTCACCGAATCGGGCGTGACCACCAGCCGGTCGGCCCAGCCGAGTACGCCGGGGTAGGGGTTGCGGCCGTCGTCGGGGCCGGCCCAGACCAGGCCGGGGACGTCGCGCAGGGCGGCGCGGAAAACGTCCACCAGCGCTAGCGGGGTGCGGCGCGAACCCAGCACCAGCAGGCTGCCGCCTTCCCGGCGTCGGCGTTCGAGCAGGCGGGCGGCCAGCCGCCGCGCGTAGTCCGCGTCCAGCGCGATGCCCCGCCGCGGGCCACCGAGCAGCACGCCCACGCGCGGCTGCGGCAGCTCGGCGAAACTGGGGCAGGCTTCGCGGCCGTCGGCCAGCCACGCGTCGTCCACCGTGTTCAGCGAACCGAGCGGGCGCAGTACGTTGGGGCCGTCGAGCTGGTCGTGCCGGGGCGCGATCACGGTGTCCCAGTGCGCGGGGTCGAGGCGCGGGTTCAGGATCTGCACGGTGTAGCAGTGGCCGTCCGAGAGCCGGCGCAGCAGGCGGGTGAACAGGGCGGCGGCGCGGCCGCAGCCGATCGCCACGGTCGGCCACGGCGGCGCGAACAGGCGGCGCTGGCGCGCGGGCAGGGCGAGCCGGCCGCCCAGCGTCAGCCGCGGCGCCAGCCACGACCACGGCGCGCGCGGCTGCAGCACCAGGTGGCGTAGCGGCAACTGCAGCTGTTCGGCCAGCGCCAGCGCCTGGCGCTGGTTGCCGGCGGCGCTGTCGGTGATCACCCAGCATTCGCCGTGCAGCCTCGACATGGGCATCGCGTCACTGTTTCCCAAATGAGCACTCTATGTTCTGTTGGCGGCTGGACCGTTCGTTGGCTACCACTTATACACTGGCAGAACGGCGTCATCGCAGACGCGCCTTTCCACAGAGGATACCGATGAGCGAGTTGCTTTCCGAGGCCGGTCTGGACCAGTTGTTCCGCAGCGCCCGCACGTTCAACGCGTGGCTGCCGAAAGAGGTGAGCGACGAGCAGCTGCACCAGCTCTATGACCTGGCCAAGTTCGGCCCGACCAGCGCGAACTCCTCGCCGATGCGGGTGGTGTTCGTGAAGTCGCAGGCGGCGAAGGCGAAGCTGGAGCCGTTCCTGTCCGAGGGCAACCGCGCCAAGACCATGGAGGCGCCGGTGACCGCGATCGTCGCCACCGACCACGCGTTCTACGAGCAGTTGCCGAGGCTGTTCCCGCATGCCGACGCGAAGAGCTGGTTCGTCGGCAACCAGCCGCTGATCGATACCACCGCGTTCCGCAACGCCACCCTGCAGGGTGCCTACCTGCTGCTGGCGGCGCGCGCGGTCGGGCTGGACTGCGGCCCGATGTCCGGCTTCGACAACGCCGGCGTGGATGCGGCGTTCTTCGCCGGCACCGCGGTCAGGTCGAACTTCCTGATCAGCATCGGCTACGGCGACGCCAGCCGCAACCTGTTCCCGCGCAGCCCCCGCCTCGCGTTCGGCGAAGCCTGCACGATCGCCTGAAGTCCACATCCCGTCCCCACTTTTCCCCTATTTTCCAAGGAGCCTTTTCATGCGTGCATTGAAGTATCTCGCTCTCGCCGGCCTGCTCGGCGCCGCCGTATCGGCCCAGGCCGCCCCGGTCACCTACAAGCTCGACCCGGGCCACACGATGGTGCTGTTCAGCTGGAACCATTTCGGCTATTCCAACCCCACCGCCAATTTCGGCCTGGGCGAAGGCACCCTGGTGTTCGACGAGCAGCATCCGGCCAAGTCCAGCGTGGAAGTGACCCTGCCGCTGGCCGATCTCGACACCCACGTGCCGGCGCTGGACGAGCACTTGAAGAAGCCGGATTTCCTCGATGCCGGCCAGTATCCGGTGGTGACCTTCAAGAGCACCGAGGTGCAGCCGCTGGGCGGCGACAAGTTCAAGGTCACCGGCAACCTCACCGTGCACGGCGTGACCCGGCCGGTGGTGTTGGACGCGACGCTGAACAAGGTCGGTCCGCATCCGATGACCAAGGCGCCGTCGATCGGTTTCGATGCCACCGCCAGCATCAAGCGCTCGGATTTCGGCGTCGGCGCCTATGTGCCGAACGTCAGCGACGAGATCGCTATCCGCATCACCACCGAAGCCTCGGTGCCGAAGAAAGCCGCAGCCAAGTAAGGCTTCGTGGCACGAAAAAACCGCGCCGGTGACGGCGCGGTTTTTTTGTGCGCGAACGAATCCGGCTCAGTTCGATTTCACGCCGGCGTCCTTCAGCGATTCGAGCTTGGCCAGGTCGATGCTGGCCACCGCCTGTTTCAGCTGGTCGATGCCGTCGACGTTGCCGTTCGCCTTCACTGCGAAGCGTTTGCCGACCACCATGCTGTACTCGCCGTACTTCGATTGCGTGTCCCACGCCTCGTGGATCAGGTTGCCGTCGGCGCTGTAGGTCTTCTCATAGCCGTGCTCGGTCTGCTTCTCCTCCTCCGGCGCCATGGCGCTGGCCAGCGACATGAGGCCCTTGGCGCCGCCGGTGTCGGAGACCTCCAGCGTGATGTGCTGGCCGTTGCCGGCCGCGTAGTCGGCGCTGGCCTGGGAGATCTGCATGCCCATCGCGGTATTGCGCTGGGCGGACAGGCCGGTGCGCTTGAAGCTGCCCAGGCCGTCGGGCAGGAAGGCCTTGATCTGCTCGGGCGCCAGCGCCTCGACGCTGCCGCCGCCGGATTTCTGCGCTGCTTCCGTCTCCTTGCCGGCCTGCTCGGCGCGCTGGCCCATCGCGGCGAGCTTGCCCAGTGCGCTGTTGCCGTCGATGGTGACGCTGTCGCCGTTGCTGCCGGTGACGTGCATGCCGCCCATCGTGGCGCCGGTCATCGCGGCGGTGCCGATCACGCCGACGACGATGGCGCCGACGATCCAGCTCAGCACGATGGCGATGATCACGCTGACCGCGGTGTAGCCGCCGGCCTTGTCCGGCGGGCACTTCATGGTGTGCGGCAGGCCCAGGTACAGCAGGTAGATGGCGTAGACCGCGCCGGCGATCGCGATCAGCCAGCCCAGCCACGGCACGATCACCGCGATGCCGGCGACCCAGCTGGCGGTCCACGAGTAGGCCACGGTCTTCAGCGCCTGGGTCATGTCCTTCTGGCCGCCGAAGGTAGGCGCCAGCGCGTTGATGATCAGCGCCACCACGTAGACGATCACCAGTGCCAGCACGTAGTGCAGCACCATGCCCACGATGCCCATGCCGATCGGCGTGCGCACGGTGATGCCGAACACACCGGCGCCGATCAGGCTGCCCTTGATGAAGTGGGCGATGATCGGCAGGGCGGCGACGATCGCGATGTAGCCGGTGTAGAGGCCGTTCACCGAGGTCGCCTCGGCGGCGACCACGGGCCACTCCGTCTTCGGCGTGGTCAGGATGGCCTTGATTCGCTCGATGATCTTTCCGAAATCCATGGTCAGCTCCCTAAGCTCGTGTCGGTGGGCCCGGCGCAGCGCGGCGGACCGAGGCTGCTGTGCTCGCTTCGTGACGATCGTTGCGGCAGCCGGCGATGGTTTTCCGCCACGGCTGCATCCCCGCTTTCCCCATTCTGTCCCCCGACAGAAGGCCGCAGCCTGCTACCATTCGCGGCCTGCTGTCCAGTCCGGAGCCCTCCGATGTTATCCCCGCATTCCCCGACGGCGCCGCTGGTGCCGGCAAATGCCGAAAATCGTTACGAAGTGACGCGCGCGGACCTGCCGCTGTCCTGTCCGATGCCCGGCATGGCGCTGTGGAATTCGCACCCGAAGGTATACTTGCCGATCGTCGATGACGGTGGCGAGTCAGTCTGCGCTTACTGCGGCGCGCGCTACGTGCTGCGCGACTGATCCATCGGCCCGACTCCAGACTGCTGGCGGCACTATTTTTGCATGTCTCCAGGGAATGAAGGCATCCAGCCCCGAACTCATGTCCAGCATCGCCGTGCCTGCCAAGCTGCTGACGGTGGTCCAACTGATCCCTGCGCTGGATTCCGGCGGCGCGGAGCGCTCGGCGCTGGAGATCGCGCGGGCGCTGGTGCAGGCCGGCCACCGTTCGGTGGTGATCTCCGCCGGAGGGCGCTTGGTCGAGCAGTTGCAGGCCGAGGGTAGCGAACATGTCACGCTGGATCTGGGCCGCAAGTCACTGTTCACGCTGGCGCGGTTCGGCGCGCTGCGGCGGGTACTGCGCGCGCTGAAGCCGGACATCGTGCATGCCCGTTCGCGGCTGCCGGCCTGGATGGGCTGGTGGGCGCTGAAGGGTATGACGCCACGGCCGCATTTCGTCACCACCGTGCACGGGCTCAATTCGCCGGGCCGCTACAGCGCGATCCTGCTGCGCGGCGAGCGCGTGGTGGCGGTCTCGCAGACCCTGCGCGACTACGTGCTGAGCCATTACCGCTGGCTGGAGCCGGGGCGGGTGCGGGTGATCCCGCGCGGCATCGACCCGCAGGCGTTTCCCTACGGCCATCGGCCGGATGAGGCCTGGCGCAAGGCGTTTTTCGCCGAGTTTCCCGTGCTCGCCGAAGCGCCGCTGCTGACCCTGCCGGGGCGCGGCACGCGGCTGAAGGGCCATCACGATGCGATCGAGCTGCTGGTCGACCTCAAGCGCCGCGGCATCGAGGCGCGGTTGCTGCTGCTGGGCGTGATCGAGCCCGGGCGCGAGGCCTATGTGGCCGAGCTGAGGGAGCTGATCCAGCTGCGCGGAATGGCCGCGCAAGTGGTGATGACGCCGCCGCGTCGCGACGTGCGCGACATCTACGCGGTCTCGGCGCTGGTGCTGCAGCTGTCGAACCGGCCCGAGTCGTTCGGGCGCACGGTGATCGAGGCGTTGTCGCTGTGCCGTCCGGTGCTCGGCTACGCGCACGGCGGCGTCGGCGAGTTGCTGGCCGAACTGTACCCGGCCGGCCGGGTGCCGCCGGGCGACCGCGAGCGGCTGGTGGAGCGGGCTGCCGAACTGCTGCGGGTAGCGCCGCCGATCTCGCCGCTGCAGAGCTATCGCCTGAGCGACATGCAGCAGGCCACGCTAGCGCTGTACGACGAGGTGGCCGCCGGCTGAGGCGGCAGCGGGCGCGTCCGCTCGCCTACAATGCGTGATCGTCTCCGTTCCGGTCCGCCCGCGCATGAATGCCTTCGCCACCTCGCTCAAGGACGCGCTGCGTTCCCCGTTGCTGCCGTTCTGGCTGGTGATCGCGCTGCTGCCGTTCGGGCGCAGCTCCGAACTGGGCACGGTGCTGTGCCTGCTCGGCATGATCATGCTGTTCGTGCGCGATCCGCAGGCGTTGCACGGGCATCCGGGGGCGCGCCTGCTGCTGTGGCTGCTGGCCGCCTACGTGGGCGCGGCGCTGTTTTCCGCCGTCGACGCGATCCGGCCGGGCAAGAGCTGGGGCACGGTGGCCGCGCTGCTGCGCTACGTGCCGCTGGGGCTGTACGCCTGCTTCGCGATCCGGCGCGAACAGAAGCTGCGGGCGCTGTACGTGGCGGTGGCGTGGGTGCTGGCGCTGTGGTGCGCCGATGCGTGGCTGCAGGCGCTGACCGGCTGGAGCCTGGGCGGGCACGCCGAGGCCGAGCGCGTTTCCGGCATCTTCGGCGCGGACAACCTCAAGCTTGGCCCGAGCCTGGCCGTGCTGTCGTCGTTCGCGCTGTGGGCGGCACGGCAGCGCTGGGGGTTGCCGGGCCTGCTGTTCGCCTTCGCGCTGGTGCTCGGGCCGGTGCTGCTGGCCGGCTCGCGCGCAGCCTGGCTGTGCTACGCGCTGGTGGCGCTGGGGTTTGCCTGGCGCGAGGCGAGGTCGCCGCTGCGCTTCGCCGGGTTCTGCGCGGTCGCGGCGGTGTTGCTGGCGCTGGCCGGCGGCGTTGCCTGGAAGGCTTCCGCGCGCTTCCATGACCGCATGGAGCGCACGCTGCTGGTGCTGCATGGCACCGACCAGTCGCTCGACACCGCGCTGAGCGGTCGGCTCGACATCTGGCACGCGAGCCTCGGCATGTTCATGGCGCACCCGGTCAACGGCGTCGGTGTGCGCGGTTTCCGCTACGCCTACCCGCAGTACGCGCCGGCGAACGATCATTTCGTGGTCACCGGCGAAGCCTGCGGCGTGGGCGAAGGCGCCTGCCATGCGCACCAGCTGGTGCTAGAGATCCTCACCGAGACCGGCGCGCTGGGCCTGCTGCTGTGGCTTGCCGCCGTGGTGCTGGCGCTGCGCGCATGGCGCCGGGTCGGCGCGGCGGCGCGGGCACGGGCATTCCCGGCCACGCTGGCGCTGGGCGTGATGCTGTTCCCGCTGAACACCCACCTGGCGTTCTATTCGGCGTGGTGGGGGCTGCTGTTCGCCTGGTTGCTCGGGCTCTGGTGCGCCAGTCTATTTGTAGCCGGCATCCCTGCCGGCGGAGCAAAGCCCGGCATCCCTGCCGGACTCTTCGAAGAAGCGCATCCTCGGGGGAGTCACGATGGGGCGTGAGTTGCTGTCGGTGGTGGTGACCACGTTCAACAGTGCCGGCACGCTCGACGCCTGCCTGCGCAGCGTGGCCTGGGCCGACGAGATCGTGGTGCTGGATTCGGGCTCGACCGACGCCACCGCGGCGATCGCCGCGCACCACGGCGCGCGCGTCCACGCCCAGCCGTTCGCCGGCTACAGCGCGCAGAAGCAGGCGGCGATCGACCTGGCCAGCCATCGCTGGGTGCTGCTGCTGGATTCCGACGAGTCGCTGGAGGCGGACGCCGCCGCGCCGCTGCAGCAGGTGCTGCGGGCGCCGGCGCAGGCGGGCTACCAGCTGTGGCGGCGCGAGTGGCAGTTCTGGCGCTGGCAGTCGCGGCGCGGCCGGCTCAACCACTACGTGCGCCTGTTCGACCGACAGCGCGCGCGGATGAGCGGCCACGAGGTGCACGAGTCGGTGCTGGTGGATGGCCCGGTGGGCGTGCTCGACGTGGTCATCGACCACTACGGCGAGCCCGACATCGCCGGCCGCGTGGCCAAGGCGAACCGCTACTCCAGCCTGCAACTGGCCGACCTGGCGCCGCGCCGGACGAGCTGGCTGCGGCTGCGCATGGTGGCGTATCCGACCGTGGCGTTCCTGCGCTACTACGTACTGCGCGGGCACTGGCGCTCCGGCTGGGCCGGTTTCATCGCGGCGCGCATCCATGCGTTCTACGCGTTCCTGAAGTACGCGAAGCTGTACGAGCAGCGGCGCAGGCAGCAGGGCTGAGCCGGCGCGCGGATCAGCGGTCGGTGGTCAGGATCCGCACGAACTCGTCGGCGATCACGCCGGTGCTGAAATGGGCCTGCACGAAGGCGTGCGCGGCCACGCCCATCGGCAGGCGCACGGACGGGTCGCACAGGGCGAGGATGGCATCCCGCCATGCGGCCACGTCGCCCGGCGGCAGCAGCAGGCCGCTCACGCCCGCGTCCAGCGTCTCCGGAATCCCGCCGATGTCGCTGCCCAGCACCGGCACGCCGGCGGCCTGCGCCTCGATCGAGACGCGGCCGAAGGTTTCCGTCGCGATCGACGGGAAGGCCAGCATGGACATCACGCTGTAATAGGGATGGACGTCGGGGAGCCAGCCCAGGAAGTGGTGCCGCGCCGCCAGCGGATGGGCGGCGGCGCGTTCGCGCAGCGCCTGCGCATCCGGGCCGTCGCCCAGCCACAGGCAATGCAGCCGCGGCTGTTCCGCCATGGCCGCGCTGGCGGCCTCGAACAGCGGGAAGATGCCCTTGCCGTTGTGCATGCGGCCGCTGTAGCCGAGCACGATCGCCTCGTCATCCAGGCCGAGCGAACGCAGGATCTCGCCGCGCCGCTGCGGATCGGGCCGGCACAGTTCCATGTTCACCGGGTTGTACAGCACCTGCACCAGCCGGCCCGGGATGCCGCGGTCGAGATAGGCCTGGCGGGCATGGCGGGAGACGGCCAGGAAGCGTTGCGCGAGGCGCGGGACCAGCCAGGCCGACAGGCGCTTCATCGGCGGCGTGCGGTGCCGGAACAGTGCGACCGGCACGCGCAGCAGCCGCCCGGCCAGGATCAGCGGCCAGTACTCCTTGCCGAAATTGCCGACCAGCCAGTCGGGGCCGAGCTGCCGCGCCGCCGCGAACACGGCGGCATAGCCGCGCAGGTCGAACACGTTGCGGAACTTCGCCCGGGTCAGGCGGACACGGGAGGTCGACAGTCCCTGCCAGATCAGGCCGTCCGGGTAGGCCACCACGCCGACGTCGTGTCCGGCCTCGGCCATGGCCTGCACCAGCGCGACGAAATGGCTGGCGGCGCCGGTGTTTTCCGGATTGGTGCCGACGAAGAGCAGTTTCACGCGCGCCGATCCTCGTAGCCGGTGAGGGTCCGCATGGCGAACTGCGGTAGCAGGTGGTGGCGCGCGATCTGGATCCGCGGCAGTTGCCACAGGTCCATGCCGGCGCGCGCCCGGCCGCGCCGGGTCGTGGTGGCCGCGGCGTAGCCGGCCTCGCGCGCCACGCCGGCCACGCGGTCGTCGGCGTCGCCGTACGGGTAGCAGAATTGCGTGACGGGTGCGCCGAGGCGGTCTTCCAGCGTTGCCCTGCAGCCGTGGATTTCGTCGTGCAGCTGCGCGTCGCTGCATTGCGTCAGCCGGGGGTGGCTCTGGGTGTGCGCGCCGACCTCCATCCCGCCGCGATGCCACTCGCGCAGCTGCTCCGTCGACATCAACGGCTTGCGCAGGCCCAGCCGCTCGGCGTCCCACTGGTTGTACCGGCCGATGCTGCCGCTGACGACGTAGCAGGTGGCGCTGAAGCCATGACGCTGCAGGATCGGCAGCGCGGCGTCCAGGTTGTCCGCGTAGCCGTCGTCGAGAGTGATGACGACGATGCGGCCGGTACGCTCGCCACGCAGGTAGGGCATCGCGGCGGACATCGACAGGCCGGTATAGCCGAGCCGGCGCAGCAACCACATCTGCCGCGCGAACGCGGCCGGGCCCACGAACAGGCTGCGGTACACCTGCAGGTCGCGCGGCGCCTGCGCGATGTTGTGATACATGAGGATCGGCAGGGCATGCGTTCCCTGCGACCTGACCTGGCCCATGCCGACTCCTCCGCCGACGGTGTGATGAAGAGACGGCCATGATACGCAACGCCACGCCACGCCGCCCGCGCGGCTTGCCGGGCGGGCGGCGTGAGTTTCCTGCACGAAGCCGGCACCCGGCGCGAGGGCGGTTCGACATGGTCGCGCCCGGTCGCGGAAACGGCGCCATTTCAGCCGGCCAGGCTTTCGCCCAGCTGTCGGGCGGAGTCAGTAGACCACGGGTGCGCCGGCGGGCCGGGTCTTGAAGCGCTTGTGCACCCACAGGTACTGCTCGGGCGCCTCGCGCACCATCTGCTCGATGCAGACGTTGATGCGGGCGGTATCGGCCAGCACGTCGGTGCCGGGAAAGCCGTCCAGCGGCGCGCCGAGGCGCAGCGCGTAGCCTTCGCCGCCCGGCAGGCGGCGGTGGAAGAACGGGACCACCAGCGCGCCGGACATCCGCGCCAGGTGGTGGGTGGCGGTGATGGTGGCGGCCGGCACGCCGAAGAACGGCACGAACACGCTGTCCTTGCTGCGCATGTCCTGGTCCGGCGCATACCACAGCGTGCCGCCGCCGCGCAGGTATTTCACGGTGCCGCGGATGTCGTCCTTCTCGAACATCGCGTCGGCGTAGTCCAGCCGCGCGCGCAGCACCGCCCACTCGAACACGGCCGAGTCCATCCGCCGGTACATGCCGGCGATGCGGATGCGCTGCGAAACCAGCCGCGCGCACAGCTCCAGGTGCGAGAAGTGCCCGCCCACCAGCAGCACGCCCTTGCCCTGCGCGCGCGCCGCCTCGAGGTGTTCCAGCCCCTCGATGCGGGTGGGGATGGCGGCCATGCGGCGGTCGCTGCCCATCCAGCCCAGCGCGAACTCCACCAGCATCAGGCCGATGTCGCGCAGGTTCGCCTCGACCAGTGCCGCCTGTGCCGCGTCATCGAGTTCGGGGAAGCACAGCGCGATGTTCGCCGAGGCGATATGCCGTCGTTCGGAAGGGATCCGTGGCACCAGTGTGCCGAGCCGGCGCCCCAGCCACATCAGCGCGCGCTGCGGCAGCCGCGCGATCAGCCAGATCGCGGCCACGCCCAGCCAGGCCGGCCAGTGGCGCGGCGCGAGCAGCGAGCGGGTGAAGGTGGGGCGGGGCATGCCGGGCATCGTGCGCATTGTAGTGGACGCGGGAACCGGCAACGGGCAGCGGGGCGACAGCGTGCCGCAGGCCTCGATCGCGGTTCCCGGTTCCCGGCTCCCCGCTCTCGTATACTGCCGCGCTGGACTGACGGGCCGTGACGTTGCGCTATCTCTACACCCTCGCGATGTTCCTGGTGACGCCGCTGCTGGTGCTGCGGCTGCTGGCGCGCGGGGTGCGTTCGCGGCCCTATCACCGGCGCTGGCCGGAGCGCTTCGGCTTCTTCGACCCGCCCGGCTTCAGCGGCAGCCTGTGGGTGCACGCGGTATCGGTGGGCGAGGTGAATGCGGCCGAGCCGCTGATCAAGGCGCTGCGCCGCGATTACCCGAACGCGCCGCTGGTGGTCACCACGGTCACGCCGACCGGCACCGCACGCGTGCACCAGCTGTTCGGCGACAGCGTGTTCCACGTCTATCTGCCGTACGACCTGCCGTATTCGGTGAGCCGCTTCCTGAAGAAGATCCGGCCGCGGCTGGCGCTGATCGTGGAAACCGAGATCTGGCCGAACCTGTACTTCGCCTGCCGCCGGCGCGGCATCCCGCTGATGATCGTCAATGCGCGGCTGTCCGAACGCTCGCTGCGCGGCTATGCGCCGCTGCGCGGGCTGGCGCGCTCGGCGTTGCGCTGCGTGCGGCTGATCGCGGCGCAGTCGCGCACCGACGCCGCGCGCTACCGGCTGCTCGGCGCCGACCCGGAGCAGGTGCTGGTCACCGGCAACATGAAGTTCGACATGCCGATCCCGGACGGCGCGGTGGCCGTGGGCACGGAGATGCGCGAGCACTGGGGCCGGCGGCGACCGGTATGGATGGCGGCCAGCACGCACGAGGGCGAGGAACTGGCGGCGCTGGAGGCGCACCTGCAGGTGCTGAAGCGGCTGCCGGACGCGCTGCTGTTGCTGGCGCCGCGCCATCCGGAACGCTTCAAGCTGGTCGAGAACACGGTGCGCAGCCTGGGTTTCACGATCGCCACGCGCAGTGGCGAAGGCGTGCCGTCGGTCTCGCACCAGGTGTTCGTGATCGATGCGATGGGACAGCTGATGCCGTTCTTCGCGGCATCCGACGTCGCCTTCGTCGGCGGCAGCCTGGTGCCGATAGGCGGCCACAACGTGCTGGAGCCGGCGGCCCTGTCGGTGCCGGTGCTGGTGGGGCCGCACACGTTCAACTTCGAGGAGATCACCCGCAGCCTGATCGAGCACGGCGGCGCCGAGCGCGTGGCGGATGCCGGGCGGCTGGGGTCCAGCGTGCTGACGTTGTTGCGCGACACCGCCAGGCGCGAGCGGATGGGGCAGGCGGCGCAGCAGGTGTTCCAGCGCGAGCGCGGCGCGGTGCAGCGGGTGATGCGGCTGATCGACGCGCTGCTGCAGGAATGATCACGCGCCAGACGGCAAAACGGCCGGGGCGAGCCCGGCCGTCCGGCGCGTGCGCGGCGCGGCGGCTTACTGCAGCAGCGTGTTGATGGCCTCGATGTCCTTCAGGTCGGCGGTGCCGGCGGTCTGCTTCAGCAGCAGCTTGTTCAGGATGAACCGGTGGCGGGCCTGCGAGTAGTTGCTCTCCGAGGAGGTCAGGGTCTGGATCGCCAGCAGCACGTTGGTCATGGTCTGGGTGCCCACCTCGAAGCCCGCGCGGGTCGCCTCGAGCGCCTTGCGGCCGGATTCCACCGAGGCCTTCGCCGATTCCACCTGGGCGATGCCGGCGATCACCGAGCGGTAATAGTTGAGCGTGTCGCGCACGATCTGGCGGCGCTGCGCCTCCATCGCGTCGGTGGCCGCATCGCGCTGGTAGATCGACTGGCGCACGCGCGACTGGGTCGCGCCGCCGGAGAAGATCGGCACGTTCAGGGTCAGCCCGATCGTGGTCGAGGACGGATCGTGGTAGCGCGCCGAGGCATTGGTGTCGGACCAGCCGGCATCCTTGCCGTAGGTGACGCCGGCGGTGATCGTGGGCAGGTGGCCGGCGCGCGCGGCGCTGATGTTGTGTTCGGCCGTCTGCACGTTGTTCTTCTGTGCGAGCAGGTTCGGGTTGGTCTGCAGCGCCTGCTTCACCCAGCTGTCCTGGTCGGCCGGCGCCGGCGGCTGCATCGGCAGGTCGTCGCGCAGTTTCTTCAGGTCGCCGGTGGGCTTGCCGGTGATCTGGGCAAGCGCCTCGCGAGCGTCGTTCAACGCGTTCTGCGCGACGATGGTCTGCGACTTGGCCGCCTCGTAGTAGGCCTTGGCCTGGTAGACGTCGGTGACCGCCGAGAGGCCGACCTTGAAGCGCTGGTCGGACTGTTCATACTGCTGCCGGAACGCATCCTCGTTGGCCTTGGCGTAGGTCAGTTCGTCCTCGCTGGTCAGCACGCCGAAGTAGGCGGAGGCGACGCGCACGTACAACTCCTGCGCCGCGGCCTGGTACAGCTCGTCCTGCGCGTCCGACGCCGAGTGCGCGGCCTTGAGGTTGGCGTACTTGCTGAAGTCGAGCACGGTCTGGCTGAGCGTGCCCTTGAGCGAGCGCGAGCGGGCATGGCCGATCAGGTTGCCGCCGTCGGTCTGGTTCAGGCTCAGGCTGGCGTTGACCTGCGGCAGCAGCAGCGCGCGCGCCTGGTCCACCCCTTCGCCGGTAGCCAGCCGGGAGGCATCGGCCTGCGACAGCACCGGGTCGCTGGCGCGCGCCTCGCGGTAGGCATCGAGCAGATCCTCGCCGTGGCTGGGCAGCGAGATGGCGGCCAGGGCCAGTGCAAGGGTAAGCAGCTTCAAGCGCATGGAATGCCTCGTGGGGATGGTTCGGGAGGAGTCAGAACACGAACCGTCGCGGCGGCTCGGCGTGGGTCAGGTAGGGGAGGTCGGTTTCGAACAGGGTTTCTTCGCGGCAGCGGCCGGCGCCCTCGTGGGTCAGCAAGGTGGCCTGCTGCGCCGGCGACTCGCCGCGGATGACCAGCGCGCGGGCACCGGGCTTGAGCCAGGCCAGCCAGCGTGGCGGAATCGCGTATACCGCACCGGTCACCACCAGCGCGTCGAACAGGCCGTCGGGTTGCCATTCGTTGACCGCCTCGCCGGTGGCCAGGCTGGCGTTGGCGATGCCGGCATCCTGCAGGCGCCGGGCGGCGGCAGCGGTGAAATCGGCATGGATGTCGACGCTGCTCACCCGGGCCGACAGGCTGGCCAGGCAGGCGGTGAGGAAGCCCGAGCCGGTGCCGATTTCCAGCACGCTGTCGGTGGGCAGCAATTCCAGCGCCTGCAGCACGCGGCCCTCCACCACCGGCTTCATCATCACCTCGCCGTGGCCCAGCGGCAGGCACAGGTCGGCGAAGGCAAGCTGGCGGTGCTCGGCAGCGACGAAATTTTCGCGGCGCACGCGGCCGAGCACGTCCAGCACGCGGCCGTCCAGTACTTCCCACGGGCGCACCTGGTTTTCCACCATGTTCAGCCGCGCCTGCTCGATATTCATCGCCATCTGCTCGTGTCCCGTACGGATCGAAAAAGGTCAAAAAGGATAAGCGCTGGCGCCCGGCCCTACAATGACACCTTCGACGCGGCAAGCCTGCCGGTTGCCGGCGGGCCTACGAAGTGCCGGAAGTCATCGCGATGGGCCGATGCCGTCACCCGGTGCGGGCACGGGCGCGACAGGCATCGGGCCATGGGATGGCGCTCTTCTGGAAAATAATTGAACCGATGCGTATAATAAAGCTTGGACATCCGTTTGTGAAGGTGGAGGCATGAGCAGCAGCACGCAAATCAAATCCCAGGGGCCCGGTCGCCCCAAGGACATGGAGAAGCGTGCGGCGATCCTGGCGGCGGCCAAGGCGCTGTTCATCCGCAACGCCTTTGCCGGCACCAGCATGGATGCGATCGCCGCCGATGCAGGCGTGTCCAAGCTCACCGTGTACAGCCACTTCGGCGACAAGGACAACCTGTTCCGCGAAGTGATCCGTTCGCGCATCCAGGACCTGCTGCCGGAGGAGACCTACTCCTTCGATCCGAAGACCGACATCCGTGAAGTGCTGATGCGGGTGGCGCTGACCCATGCCCACCTGGACTGCAACGCCGAGACCGTGGGCACGTTCCGCGCCATCCTCAGCGATTGCCGGCAGGGCAACCCTCGCTACGGCAAGCTGATGTGGGAGGAAGGCGCGACGCGGACGCATGGCCTGATGGAACGCCTGCTGCAGCAGGCGGTTGACGCCGGCCGGCTGGACATCGACGACGTGCCGCGCGCCAGCGTGCAGTTCCTCACCCTGATCAAGGGCAACCTGATGATGCGCCAGATGTTCGGTTGCACCGGCTGCACCGACAACTACGTCGAGGAAATCGAGGCGACGGCACGCGCCGGCGTCGAGACGTTCCTGCGCGCCTACCTGCCGCGTTGAGCGGCGCTCGCCTGCAACCCCCGCTTCGTGCTTGAATGGTGCCGTTCTGAAGCGGGGGTGCCGACCACGGTCGGCTGAGAGAGTCCCTTCGAACCTGATCCGGCTAGTACCGGTGTAGGGAGCTTCGTCGCACGACATCCGCCCTCGTGCGTCCGGCACCGCCGCTTTGTTGCTGCATGCGAATTCCTCGCAAGGACCTGCACGTCCTTGCGCGGACCCTCAACAAAGCGCGTCCCCGCAGGGGACGCAGGTGAATGCCGGAGCCATGCCGATGAATGCCCAGCCCTTCGACCTTGCGCGCGCCGCGCAGGAACTTTCCGAGTCCGTCGTGCGGCCGATCCCCGGTTCGCGCAAGATCCACGTGCCGGGCAGCCGGCCCGACCTGCGCGTGCCGCTGCGCGAAATCGGCCAGGCCGACACGCCGGCGATGTTCGGCGTGGAGAAGAATCCGCCGATCACCCTCTACGACACGTCCGGCCCGTATACCGACCCCAACCATCGTGTCGACCTGGTCGCCGGCCTGCCGCCGCTGCGCGCCGCGTGGATCGCCGAACGCGGCGACAGCGAAGTGCTGGGTGGCCGCAGTTCCGAATTCGGCCGCCGCCACGCCGCCGCGCCGGAACTGGCGGCGATCCGCTTTCCGCGGCTGCCCGTGCCGCGCCGCGCCAAGGCCGGCGCCAACGTCACCCAGATGCACTATGCGCGCCGCGGCATCGTGACGCCGGAGATGGAATACATCGCGATCCGCGAGAACCAGCGTGTCGAGGCGCTGGGCGACAGCGCGCTGCGCATGCAGCATCCCGGGCAGTCCTTCGGCGCCTCGCTGCCGAGGCTGATCACGCCGGAGTTCGTGCGCGACGAGGTGGCGCGCGGCCGCGCCATCATCCCGGCCAACATCAACCACCCGGAAAGCGAGCCGATGATCATCGGCCGCAACTTCCTCACCAAGATCAACGCGAACATCGGCAATAGCGCGGTGACTTCCTCGATCGCCGAGGAGGTCGAGAAGATGGTGTGGTCGATCCGCTGGGGCGGCGACACGGTGATGGATCTCTCCACCGGCAAGCACATCCACGAGACGCGCGAATGGATCCTGCGCAACGCGCCGGTGCCGATCGGCACGGTGCCGATCTACCAGGCGCTGGAGAAGGTCGGCGGCGTGGCCGAGGAACTCAGCTGGGAGCTGTTCCGCGACACGCTGGTCGAGCAGGCCGAGCAAGGAGTCGACTACTTCACCATCCACGCCGGCGTCTTGCTGCGCTTCGTGCCGCTCACCGCCAAGCGCGTCACCGGCATCGTCTCGCGCGGCGGCTCGATCATGGCCAAGTGGTGCCTGGCGCACCACAAGGAGAATTTCCTCTACACGCACTTCGAGGACATCTGCGAGATCATGAAGGCGTACGACGTGTCCTTCAGCCTCGGCGACGGCCTGCGCCCGGGTTGCATCGCGGATGCCAACGACGCCGCGCAGTTCGGCGAGCTGGACACGCTGGGCGAGCTGACGCAACTCGCGTGGAAGCACGACGTGCAGACCATGATCGAAGGCCCCGGCCACGTGCCGATGCAGCTGATCAAGGAGAACATGGACCGCCAGTTGGAGAAGTGCGGCGAGGCGCCGTTCTACACGCTGGGCCCGCTCACCACCGACATCGCGCCGGGCTACGACCACATCACCAGCGCGATCGGCGCGGCGATGATCGGCTGGTTCGGCACCGCGATGCTCTGCTACGTGACGCCGAAGGAACATCTCGGCCTGCCGAACAAGCAGGACGTGCGCGACGGCATCATCGCCTACAAGATCGCCGCGCACGCGGCGGACCTGGCCAAGGGCCATCCCGGCGCGCAGGTGCGCGACAACGCGCTCAGCAAGGCGCGCTTCGAGTTCCGCTGGGACGATCAGTTTAACCTCGGCCTCGATCCGGAGAAGGCGCAGGAGTTCCACGACGAGACGCTGCCGAAGGACGCGCACAAGAGCGCGCACTTCTGCTCGATGTGCGGCCCCAAGTTCTGCTCGATGAAGATCACCCAGGACGTGCGCGACTACGCCGCCGAACATGGCGTGGAGGCGTTCGCAGCGATCGACGAGGGCATGGCGGAGAAGGCGGCCGAGTTCCGCGCGCAGGGCGCCGAGGTCTATCGCCGCACCTGAGCGGGCGCGTGAAGCGGCGTTGCCGGCGAAGCCGGGTGAAGCCTTCTTCACCTGGCTTTTTCGCGTGCCTGCCTAGGCTGGAAAGCCATGCCGTCCAGAGGAGCCAGCCATGGCCAAGAGCAAGCCGTTCGTCAGCGACATCGAGAACATCCGCAAACGCGCGCGCAAGGACATCGACAAGGGCGCGATGACGGCGGGCTACAGCGCCGACCGCGCCACCGTGGTCAAGCTGCTCAACCATGCATTGGCGACCGAGATCGTCTGCGTGCTGCGCTACAAGTACCACTACTACATGGCGTCGGGCATCAACTCGCAGGCGATCAAGGGCGAGTTCCTGCAGCATGCGAACGAGGAGCAGGGCCACGCCGATCTGATCGCCGAGCGGATCACCCAGCTCGACGGCAAGCCGAACCTGTCGCCGGAAGGCCTGCTCAGCCGCAGCCATGCCGACTATGCGGAAGGCGACGACCTGGTCGACATGATCAAGGAGGATCTGGTGGCCGAACGCATCGCGATCGACAGCTACCGCGAGATGATCGACTACATCGGCAGCGACGATCCCACCACCCGCCGCATGCTGGAAGGCATCTTGGCGATGGAGGAAGAGCACGCCGAGGACATGAACACGCTGCTGGAGCAGCTCGGCAAGAAGGGCGAGCCGGCCAAGCCGTCGCCCGCCAGGAAAGCCGTGGGCAAGCGCGGCTGATCGTGCGGCGGCGCCTCACCAGCCGGCCAGCACCAGCTTGCCGATCGTGCGGCCCGATTCCAGCCGGTGGTGCGCCTCGCGCAGGTTCGCCGCGTTGATCGGCGCCAGCGTTTCGGTGCGCGTGCCGCGCAGCTCGCCGGCGTCGATCAGGCCGGCGACCCGTTCGAGGATGCGGCCCTGCTCGGCCATGTCGGCGGTGCGGAAGCGCGGCCGCGCGAACATGAACTCCCAGTGGATGCCGATGCACTTGGCCTTGTACGGGTCGCCGATCTTCAGCGCGCCGGCGGGCTCCACGATCAGGCCGACGTGGCCCTGCGGCGCCAGCAGCCGGCCGATCGCCTCCCAGTAGTGGTCGGTGTCGGCGAGGTTGAGCACCGCGTCGACCTGGCCGAAACCCAGCGCCTCCAGCTGCGGCGCCAGCGCGTGGCGATGGTCGACCACGTGGTGCGCGCCCATCGCGCGGCACCAGTCGATGGTCTCGACGCGCGAGGCGGTGGCGATCACCGTGAAGCCCGCGCGCCGCGCCAGCTGGATCGCGATGGAGCCCACCCCGCCGGCGCCGCCGATCACCAGCAGCGACCTGCCTTCGCCGCCGTGTTCGCTGTCGAACGGCATGCGCTGGAACAGCAGCTCCCACGCGGTCACCGCGGTCAGCGGCAACGCCGCCGCTTCGGCCAGGTCCAGCGACCGCGGCGCATGGCCAGCCAGGCGTGCGTCGACCAGCTGGAACTGCGCGTTGCTGCCGGGGCGGGTGACGTCGCCGGCGTAGTACACGCGATCGCCGGGCCGGAAACCGCCGGCCGAGTCGCCGACCGCCTCGACCACGCCGGCGGCATCGTAGCCGAGCACCTTCGGCTGCGCCTCGACCTGCGGCTTGGGCGAGCGGACCTTGGTGTCGACCGGATTCACCGACACCGCCTCCACGCGCACCAGCAGGTCGTGTGCGCCGGGCACCGGCTGCGGCAGTTCGACGTCGAGCAGCGACTGCGGGTCGTCGATCGGCAGGTAGCGGGTGAGGGCGACGGCTTTCATGGGGCATCTCCGGCAGCAGGCTGGGAAGGCTTGCGCCGGCAGCGGAGTGCGCCCGGCGAATGGCCCGTTCCCATGGAACAACAAGGATACGGCGGCGACCCGCCCGCCGCCGAGATCCGGCCCGCGGCACCTAGGGATGCTCTGCTTTATTCCCCGTCTGCGGCATCATAGCCAGCAGTCCCCAGGAAGCCCATCGCCGATGAAGCAGCGTTCCTTTGCCTCGCTGAGTTTCGATGCCAAGAAGAAGCCGACACGGCGTGAACGTTTCTTGGGGGAGATGGACAAAGTGGTGCCGTGGGCGTCGCTGCTGGCGCTGATCGAGCCGAGCTATCCCGCTTCCGGTCGCCGTGGCCGCCCACCGATGCCCGCCGCGACCATGCTGCGCATTCATTTCATGCAGCAGTGGTACGCGCTGAGCGATCCGGCGATGGAAGACGCGCTGTACGAGATCGAGTCGATGCG
This sequence comes from Rhodanobacter sp. FW101-FHT13A11, assembly GCF_058790335.1. NCBI lineage: Bacteria > Pseudomonadati > Pseudomonadota > Gammaproteobacteria > Lysobacterales > Rhodanobacteraceae > Rhodanobacter > Rhodanobacter sp. FW101-FHT13A11. The sequence goes on from NZ_JBYTCN010000016.1 coordinate 40,989, forward strand.
TCGCTTCGCCGGGCTGGAGTTGAACGAGGACGCGATCCCGGACGAGACGACGATTCTGAAGTTCCGGCGCTTCCTGGAGCAGCATGGCCTGGCGGCAAAGATCCTCGAAACGGTCAATGCTCACCTGAGCGAGAAGAGGCTTCTCCTGCGCCAAGGCACCATCGTGGATGCCACGATCATCCAAGCCCCATCGTCGACCAAGAACCGTGACAAGCAGCGCGATCCGGAAATGCATCAGACGAAGAAGGGCCAGCAGTGGTACTTCGGCATGAAGGCGCACATCGGCGTGGATGTGGAATCGGGGCTGGTGCACGCGGTGACGACGACACCGGCAAACGTGGGCGACGTGACCGAAGTGGACAAGCTGCTGCACGGCCAGGAAAAGACGGTATACGCCGATGCGGGCTACCAGGGCGCCGAGAAGCGCGCCCCCAAGCGCGGCCGCAGGTGGTACATCGCGGCCAAGCGCGGCAGCGTCAAGGCGATGCCCGAGGGCGCGTTGAAAGACGCGGTCAAGCACACCGAACACATGAAGGCCGCGGTTCGATCCAAAGTGGAACATCCATTCCGGGTGGTGAAGCGGCAGTTCGGCTACCAGAAGGTGCGCTTCAAGGGGCTGCTCAAGAACACCGCTCAGATACTCACGCTGTTCGCGCTATCGAATCTGTGGATGGCGCGACGAACGTTGCTTGCCTCTGCAGGGGAGGTGCGCCTGTGAGGCGGAAAATCGAGGTGATTTGAGGTAAATCGGCACTGCGAAGGCGATGGGCCACCCCAAAAAACACCCTTTCATCGTAGCAAGTCCAGCATTTTTGCATGGCCGTCTGGATGGCCGTTTCGAACTTAATAGATCAGAGCATCCCTAGGTGCCGCGGGCCCGGCACACGCAGCGGGTGGAGGGCGCGGGCATAGTCTGGACATGTCCGACGCCCCGCGTCTGGCCCGGGCGCGGTTGTCCGAAACGGACAAACCCCGCCGAAGCGGGGTTGGTGCGGTGCTGCAACCAGGTGCCGCGCGCGGCGCCCGCGCCGCGGCGGGCTCAGCCGCTGATGGCGTCCTGGTAGCGCTGGAAGCCGGCCAGGATCTCGGCCTTCGCCTCCTCGGCGCCGACCCAGCCCTCCACCTTCACCCACTTGCCCTTCTCCAGGTCCTTGTAGTGCTCGAAGAAGTGGCCGATGCGCTCCAGCCAGTGCGGCGAGACGCCCTTCATGTCGTTGATGTGCGCGTAGCCGGGGAACACCTTGGGTGAGGGGATCACCACCAGCTTCTCGTCGCTGCCGGCCTCGTCGGTCATCTTCAGCATGCCAACCGGATGGCAGCGGATCACCGAGCCGACGGCCAGCGGCAGCGGCAGGATCACCACCGCGTCCAGCGGGTCGCCGTCGCCGCCCAGCGTGCGCGGCACGTAGCCGTAGTTGCACGGATAGCGCATCGGGGTGGACAGGATGCGGTCCACGAAGATCGCGCCGCTTTCCTTCTCCACCTCGTACTTGACCGGCTCGGCGTCCTTGGGGATTTCGATGATGACGTTGATTTCTTCCGGCACGTTGCGGCCGGCGGAGACGAGGTGCAGACCCATGGACTGTCCTTGGCGATGAAGGGGGAAAAGAAGGCTGGCAAGGATACGCCAAACGCTGCTGCGATGCAGCAGCGAGGGGATTCGCGGCGCCGGCGGTCAGGCTTTCCCGGGCTTCTTGTACGGCCGCTCGCGCAGCCATTTGGTGGCGACCCACTTCTCGCCTTGAAGCACCGGCAGGCCGGCGTGCAGCGAGCTGCGGTCGCCGCCTTCATAGGCGAAATAGACGGCCGTACCACGCCGTGCGGTGACGGTGAGGCCGAGCCCGGGGAACGCCGTGCCGCCGCCCTGCGTGGGCGTGTTCAGGTACATCACCACGCTGGCGCTGCGCTGCCCGCCGACGGCGGTGATCGCCTCGTAGCCGGGCTGTTCCGGGTCGAACCAGTCGAAGTGCGGCTCGTATTCCTGGCCCGGCAGGTAGTGCAGGATCTGCAGCCCTTCGCCGTGGCTCGCCGGCACGCCGAGCAGGGCGGCCAGGCGCTGCTCGATGCGGCCGACCAGCGGCACTTCGTTCGGGGCGAAGAACATGCCCTCGCTGGTGCGCCGCCGGTCCACCTGGTGGCGGCCCTCGCTGTCGACGGTGAGCGCGCGCTGCAGCCGTGGTCGCGCCAGTTCGATCAGTTCGTCGCATTCCTGCCCGCTGAGGAGATTCTCCAGCACCCGCAACGCTGGCGCATCGACGCTGAGCGAGACGCCGACGCTGTGCCCGTCGATGCAGACTTCGGGCGCCTCGGGGTGTTTCGTGCGCAGCCCCTGTGTGGACCCCCTGGTGGCGCTGGCGTGCAGCGCCGCCAGCGGCAGCTTCAGCACCTCGGCGAGGATGCTGCGGCTCTGCCGCGGGTCGTAGCCGTTCTCCCGCATCAGCCGCAGCACGTCCGGCACACCATGCCCGGCTCGGGTCGTGGTGAGGATCCATTCGCGCAGTTCGGGGCTGATCGTGGTGCGTGGGTGCATGGCGATGGAGGAGGGGTGACGGATCATGAAAGCTTACTTTAGAGCCTGTTCAAAGCCCCAGGATGCCCCGCAACCCTTCGGGCTGGGTCTGTTTCCCGCATGCCCGCAAACAGCTCCCTGCGCGGGGTATCCGGGGACTTTGAACAGGCTCTCAGACCACCCATCCATACGACGCGAGCCGGCATGCGCCGGCTCGCGAGTGCCGCGTGGAAGCGATGGATCGTCCTACTTCAACTGGTCCCACAGGAAGTCGTAGGCCATCGCGTGCATGTGGGCAGACTGCTGGTTGTCCGCGCCGGCACCGTGGCCGCCTTCGAGGTTCTCGTAGAACCACACGTTCTCGTGGCCTTGCGCCTGCATCCGCGCGGCCATCTTGCGTGCCTGCACCGGACCGACGCGGTCGTCGCTGGTGGCGGTGTAGAACAGCACCGGTGGGTAGTGCGCGTCCTTCATCACGTTCTGGTACGGCGAGAAGGTCTTGATGAAGTTCCAGTCGGCGCTGTCCGGATTGCCGTATTCGGCCATCCACGAGGCGCCGGCGGACAGGTGGATGTAGCGCTTCATGTCCAGCAGCGGCACTTCGCAGGCGATCGCGCCGAACAGCTGCGGGTACATCGTGAGCATGTTGCCCATCAGCAGGCCGCCGTTGCTGCCGCCCTCGGCGCCGAGGTGCTTCGCCGAGGTGACGCCGCGCCGGACCAGGTCCTCGGCTACCGCGGCGAAGTCCTCGTAGGCACGCGGGCGGTTCGCCTTCAGCGCGGCCTGGTGCCACTGCGGGCCGTACTCGCCGCCGCCGCGGATGTTGGCGATCACGTAGACGCCGCCGCGATCGAGCCAGGCGCGGCCGACGCTGCCGCTGTACTGCGGCGGCAGCGAGACTTCGAAGCCACCGTAGCCGTACAGCAGGGTGCGGTTGGAGCCATCGAGCTTGATGCCCTTCGGGGCGATCTCGAAGTACGGCACGCGGGTGCCGTCCTTCGACTTCACGAAATGCTGGCTGACCGCGAACTTCGCGGCATCGAAGAACGCCGGCGCCTGCTTGACCGTCCCGGCCGCCGCACTGCCCAGCACGCCGCGCTGCAGCGACGAGGGGGCGAGGAAGCCGGTGACGTCGAGCCAGTATTCGTCGCCGTGGTCGGGATCGGTGTCGACCACGCGGATCGTGCTCATCGCCGGCGCGCCCGGCATCGCCTCGCGCTTCCAGCTGCCATCGGGCGTGGCCATCTGCGGCGGGGTCAGCACTTCCAGCCGGCTCTTGACGTCGTCCATCAGGTTGAGGATCAGGTGGCCCTTCGTCCAGGCGTACGAGTCCAGCGAGGTATGCGCGTCGGGTGCGAACAGCACGGCGAACCGGCGCTTGCCGGCCATGAAATCATCGAACTTCGCCGCCAGCAGCGCGCCGGCCGGATAGCGGTCGCCGCCGACCGTCCACGGCGAGCGCGTCTGCACCAGCAGCCATTCGCGATGGGCGTCGGCGTTCGCATCGGTCGGCACCTCGACGCGCCTCAGCTGGTTGCCGATGCGCTGGTACAGCTCGCTGTGGAAGAAGTCCTTGGCGACGGAGACGAAGTCGCGCTCGTAGCCCGGTGTGGGGTCGTGCGACGCGCCGACCGCGAGGTCGGTCGGCTTGCCCTCGTACACGGTGGCCGCCGCTGCCAACGGCGTGCCGCGCTTCCATTCCTTGGCGATGCGCGGGTAGCTCGACTCGGTCATCGAGCCGGGGCCGAAGTCGGTGCCGACATAGATGGCGTTTTCGTCGATCCAGCCCAGCTGGCTCTTCGCCACCGGCAGCTCGAAACCGCCTTTCACGAACGCCTTGTGCGGGATGCTGAACTCGCGCACGGCCACCGCGTCGCCGCCGTCCGGCGACAGCGAGACCAGGCAGCGCTCGAACGCCGGCTTCAGGCACTGCACGCCCTTGAACACCCAGCGCTTGTCCTCGGCCTTGTTCAGCGCGTCGATGTCCAGCAGCAGCTCCCACGCCGGCTCGGCCTTGCGGTACTCGGCCAGCGTGGTGCGCCGCCAGATGCCGCGCGGGTGCGCCTTGTCGCGCCAGAAGTTGTACAGGTGGCCGCCCATGCGGTTGACGTAGGGAATGCGCGCCTCCGAATCGAGCACCTCGAGGATGCCGTCGCGGGTGCGCGCGAACTCGGCGTTGTCGACGAACTGTTTCGCGGTCGCCGCGTTCTGCTGCTTCACCCAGTCCAGCGCGCGCGCGCCGCGGATGTCCTCCAGCCACAGGAACGGGTCGTCGCCGGCCGGCGCGGCCTCGGGCGTGGAACGGGGTGTCGTGTCGCGGGCGTGGGTGTCGTTCATGCCCGCCAGTGTGACGCCGAGTGCCAGCATCAGCCAGACCGATTTCATCGTGTGTTCCCCTGTGCGCGAGTGGACGTGATGGATGGGGCGGGCACGGCCCGCCGTCCGCCGAGCGTAACGCTGCGGGCGCGGGGCCGCCCGTGGCTAAAGTCAGGCGCGCGGGCCGGAAACGAAGATCCCGCCACGCGGGCGGGATCTTCGTGAGCACGGACGCGCGGCTTACAGCAGCGGAACCAGCAGCAGCGCCACGATGTTGATGATCTTGATCAGCGGGTTCACCGCGGGGCCGGCGGTGTCCTTGTACGGGTCGCCCACGGTGTCGCCGGTGACCGCGGCCTTGTGCGCCTCGGAACCCTTGCCGCCGTGGTGGCCGTCCTCGATGTATTTCTTCGCGTTGTCCCAGGCGCCGCCGCCGGTGGTCATCGAGATCGCCACGAACAGGCCGGTGACGATGGTGCCGATCAGCACGCCGCCGAGCGCCTTCGGCCCCAGCAGCAGGCCGACCACGATCGGCACGGCAACCGGCAGCAGCGACGGCGCAATCATCTCGCGGATCGCCGAGCGGGTCAGCATGTCCACCGCGCGCGAATACTCCGGCTTGGCGGTGCCCTGCATGATGCCGGGGATGTCGCGGAACTGCCGGCGCACTTCCTCCACCACCGCGCCGGCGGCGCGGCCCACGGCTTCCATCGCCATCGCGCCGAACAGGTAGGGGACCAGGCCGCCGATCAGCAGGCCGATGATCACCATGTGGTCGGATAGGTCGAAGGTGAACACGTCGCCCGGGTGCGCGGCCTGCAGGTTGTGCGTGTAGTCGGCGAACAGCACCAGCGCGGCCAGTGCGGCCGAGCCGATCGCATAGCCCTTGGTCACCGCCTTGGTGGTGTTGCCCACCGCGTCGAGCGGGTCGGTGACGCCGCGCACTTCCGGCGGCAGGTCGGCCATCTCGGCGATGCCGCCGGCGTTGTCGGTGATCGGGCCATAGGCGTCCAGCGCCACGATCATGCCGGCCATCGACAGCATCGCGGTGGCGGCGATCGCGATGCCGTACAGGCCACCGAGACCATAGGCGCCCCAGATCGCCGCGCAGATCACCACCACCGGCATCGCGGTGGATTTCATCGACACGCCCAGGCCGGCGATGATGTTGGTGCCGTGGCCGGTGGTGGACGCCGCGGCGATGTGCTGCACCGGGCTGTACTGCGTGCCGGTGTAGAACTCGGTGATCCACACGATCGCGCCGGTCAGCGCCAGGCCGATCAGCGAGCACACCCACAGGTTCATCGCGCCGTGGCCGAAGCCGGGCATCAGCTGCATGGTGATCGGAAGGAACGCGGCGCCGGCGAGCACCGCCGAGACGAACACGCCCTTGTACAGCGCGCCCATGATCGAGCCGTCTTCCTTCACCTTGACGAACAGCGTGCCGACGATCGAGGCGATGATCGACACGCCGCCCAGCAGCAGCGGGTACAGCACCGCGTTGGGGCCCACCTCGCCGACCATCAGCCCGCCCAGCAGCATGGTGGCGATCACCGTCACCGCGTAGGTCTCGAACAGGTCGGCCGCCATGCCGGCGCAGTCGCCCACGTTGTCGCCCACGTTGTCGGCGATCACCGCCGGGTTGCGCGGGTCGTCCTCGGGGATGCCGGCCTCGACCTTGCCGACCAGGTCGGCGCCGACGTCGGCGCCCTTGGTGAAGATGCCGCCGCCCAGGCGCGCGAAGATCGAGATCAGCGAGCTGCCGAACGCCAGGCCGACCAGCGCGTGCAGCGCCGTCTCGCCGCCGATGCCGGTGCGCTCGAGTATCAGCCAGTAGCCGGCCACACCGAGCAGGGCCAGCCCCACCACCAGCATGCCGGTGATCGCGCCGCCGCGGAACGCCACGTCCATCGCCGCGCGCAGGCCGCGCCGTGCCGCCTCCGCGGTACGCACGTTGGCGCGCACCGATACGTTCATGCCGATGTAGCCGGCCGCGCCGGACAGGACCGCGCCGATCAGGAAGCCGACCGCGGTCGCCCAGGTGAGGAAGAAGCCGATCAGCAGCAACAGCACCACGCCGACCAGGCCGATGGTGGTGTATTGGCGATTGAGGTAGGCGCGTGCGCCTTCCTGGATGGCCGCGGCAATTTCCTGCATCCGCTCGTTGCCCGGCGACTGCGCCAGAATCCAGCGCGCGGAGAACGCGCCATACAGAATCGCCACCACCGCACATGCAACGACGATCCACCAGCCATACTGCTGCAGCATCGGAGCCTCCCCATGGGTTGTATGTGGCCGTCCGGAACGGGCGGTCCCCTCCCCGGGAGTATAGGCAGACGTGGCGGCGCAAGCCGTTGTGCGGCGCAGCGCCGCGGCCCGCAACGAAAAAAGGGCCATGCACGCATGCATGGCCCCGGCCGGTTCATGCCGCGGCGGACTCAGCGCAGCGCGACGTCCAGGATGATGCCGGTGGCGATCGCGACCAGCAGGTAGTCGTTGTTGGCGCGCACCCAGTGGTAGCCGCGCGGCGGCGGGCGCAGGCGGTAATGGCCGTAGTCGCGCACCACGTAGGTCGGGCCGTAGTAGTGATGGCCACGTTGCCAGCGAGGATGGTGGCCAAGGCGCGGATACCCGTTGCCATGGCCGTAACGGCGGTCGTCGTAGCGACGGTAGTCGTAGCGGCGATCGTATCGGCGGTGGTCGCCGTGGCGGCCGTCATGACGATGGTCGGCGTAGCCATGGCCCTGGCCGCGGCGGCCGCGATCGTGATCGCCCTGGTCGGCCAGCGCGAGGCTGCCGGTGGCGAGCAGGGCAAGTGCAATGAGCAGGCGGCTGAAGAGTTTCATCTCAGGGCTCCTCCGTGGGTGTCGTGGCCGCAACGGCGCGGCGATCGACCCGGGCAGGAGGAATCGTAAGAACCTGCGGCTGAACGCAGGCCGATGCGGCCACCCCGGTTTTCAGGCGGCGCTCAGCACGGTGAAACGCGTCACGCCATCGCTGCGGTTCAGCGCCGGAATGGGGCCAGACACTTCGCCACGGCCGCGTTTTTCAGCCGCACGTAGCGCGGCAGGCCGTCCTTGCCGTAGGGCAGCGGCGCCTCGCCGTGGATCAGCGGCGCCAGGTAGCGGCGTGCCGCCGCGGTGATGCCGAAGCCGTCGCGGCTGATGAAGCCCTTCGGCATCTTCTTCTCGCGGTTGGCGATCTTCGCCAGCGGGGCCGGTTCGATCTTCCAGCGGTACGGCGCATCGGCGGTGCGCACGATCACCGGCATCACGGCGTTCATCCCGGCCAGCGCGTAGTCGACTGCGGCGCGGCCCACCGCCCAGGCCTGCTCGGCATCGACCTGCGAGGCGGCATGCCGCGCCGAGCGCTGCAGGTAGTCGGGCAGCGCCCAGTGGTACTTGTAGCCGAGCTTTTCCTTCACCAGCGCCGCCAGCACCGGCGCCACGCCGCCGAGTTGGGCGTGCCCGAACGCATCGCGTGTGCCGGCTTCGGCGAGGAACTGGCCGGCCGCATTGCGCACGCCTTCGGAGGCGACCACGGTGCACCAGCCCACGCGCTCGACGGTGGCTTTCACTTTCGCCAGGAACGCCGCCTCGTCGAACGCGTTCTCGGGGAACAGGATGATGTGCGGCGGCGCGTCCGCGCCTTCACCGGCCAGGCCGGCGGCCGCGGCGATCCAGCCGGCGTGGCGGCCCATCACCTCGAGGATGAACACCTTGGTCGAGGTTTCGGCCATCGAGGCCACGTCGAGACTGGCCTCCAGGGTGGAGATCGCGGTGTATTTCGCCACCGAGCCGAAGCCGGGGCAGCAGTCGGTGACGGCGAGGTCGTTGTCCACCGTCTTCGGCACGCCGATGCAGCGGATGTCGTAGCCAAGCGCCTTGCCCAGCTGCGAGATCTTCAGCGCGGTGTCGGCCGAGTCGTTGCCGCCGTTGTAGAGGAACCAGCGGATGTCGTGGGCGCGGAACACCTCGATCAGCCGCTCGTACTCGGCGCGGTTCTCCTCCAGCGACTTCAGCTTGTAGCGGCACGAGCCGAACGCGCCGCCGGGGGTGTGGCGAAGCGCGGCAATCGCGGCGGCCGGTTCCTTCGAGGTGTCGATCAGCTCCTCGCGCAGCGCGCCGAGGATGCCGTTGCGCGCGGCGTACACCTTCACGCCCTTGCCGCGGGCGGCCTCGATCACGCCGGCGGCGGTGGCGTTGATCACCGCGGTGACGCCGCCGGACTGGGCGTACAGCAGGTTGCCGGTGAGGGCAGGCGAACGGCGGCTCGGGCTCATGGGATCCTCCATCGGGCAGGGGAAGCGTGGCGGCGATGTCGACAAATCTTTTCTGCAACAAGCACTTGGTCGGGTGCGACGAAGGTCTCTGTTTGACGACATCCGGTGCAGCGGCTAATTTGACGTACAACTCTGTGCATCGGGCGGGTTGCTGCAGCGTGCGGCGGCCCGTCGAACTTGTGGAGCATTATGCGACTCGTCCTACTTGGTGCGCCCGGCTCGGGCAAAGGTACGCAGGCGACCCGGCTGAAGACGGCGCTGGGTGTTCCACACATCTCGACCGGCGACATGCTGCGCGCCGCGGTGGCCGCCGGCACCGCGATGGGGCTCAAGGCCAAGGCGGTGATGGACGCCGGCCAGCTGGTTTCCGACGACATCCTGCTCGGCATGCTGGAAGAGCGCCTCGCCCAGGCCGACGCGAAGGCCGGCTTCATCCTCGACGGCTACCCGCGCAACCTGGCCCAGGCCGACGCGCTCGACCACCTGCTGGCCAGGCTCGGCCAACCGCTGGATGCGGTGGTGAAGCTGGAGGTGCCGAACGAGGTGATCATCGGCCGCTGCGAGATCCGCTACGCCGCCGAGCACCGCAAGGACGACGACCCGGCCGTGGTGCGCGACCGCCTCAAGGTTTATGCCGAACAGACCGCACCCGTGGCGGATTTCTACGCCAGGCGCGGCAAGCTGCAGGTGGTGGACGGCGTGGGCGAGCTGGACGAGGTCACCGCGCGGGTGAAGCGCGCGCTCAAGGCCGAGTCGGCCGCCGCGAACGGCTGAGCCCCCGGTCTTGCCCGCCAGCGCGTCGGCTTACCGGGAGCGGCGGAGGGCTGCGGTCGCGGCGGTTCATCCGCAGTCGAGCATCGGATCAGCGACGGCGCCTGCCGCCACGGCGAGTATCAGGGCGCCCAGGCCAAGCAGAATCAGCAGGCCCAGCCAGAACGAGAACGGCTGCTCCGAACGATCGACCAGCTTTCCGCGTACCGTGTATTGGCCATGGCGCACGGCGAACGCGACGTACAGGATCAGCGCGGCGCCGATGGCGCCGAGCAGCATGCGCACGCCGTGCATGCGCGAGACGCAGTCGTCCATGGTCAAGGTTGTTCCCCCGGGCTGCATGCCGACGTGGATGCGCCGATGATCGCCATGCTACAGGCGACATGCGCACGACGCCCCGTGACCCATTCCCCATCGCGACGGAACCCATCCACGTGAAGCTCCACATCCTCGGCATCTGCGGCACCTTCATGGGCGGCGTGGCCGCGCTGGCGCGCGAGCTGGGGCTGGCGGTGGAGGGTTCCGACGCCAACGTCTATCCGCCGATGAGCACCCAGCTCGAGGCGCTCGGCATCGCCCTGATGAGCGGCTACACCGCCGGGCACCTGCAACCGGCGCCCGACCTGGTGGTGGTGGGCAACGCGATGACGCGCGGCAATCCGGCCGTCGAGTACATGCTCGATGCGCGCCTGCGCTACACCTCCGGCCCGCAGTGGCTGGGCGAGGCGGTGCTGGCCGGGCGCGACGTGCTGGCGGTGGCCGGTACCCACGGCAAGACCACCACCACCAGCCTGCTGGCGCACCTGCTGGAAAGCGCCGGCATGGCACCCGGCTTCCTGATCGGCGGCGTGCCGGGAAATTTCGGCGTCTCCGCCAGGTTGGGGGGGAAGAAACGGGGTCAGAGTCAGTTTTCCGTACGGCGCGGTGAAAACCAGGCAGCGCAGAAAACCGACTCTGACCCCGTTTCTGCGCCATTCGTTATTGAAGCGGACGAGTACGACACCGCGTTCTTCGACAAGCGCTCGAAGTTCGTGCACTACCGTCCGCGCATCGCGATCCTCAACAATCTCGAATACGACCACGCGGACATCTTTCCCGACGTGGCCGCGATCCAGCGCCAGTTCCACCACTTGGTGCGCACCGTGCCGGGCAACGGCCGGCTGATCGTCAACGCGCACGACCAGCGGCTCGCCGAGGTGCTGGCGATGGGCTGTTGGACGCCGGTGGAAACCTTCGGCATCGGCCGCGGCGACTGGCAGGCCACGCTGCTCGAGGCGGACGGCTCGGCGTTCACCGTGCACCGCGCCGGCGAGCGAATCGGCGAAGTGCGCTGGTCGCTGCTCGGCCACCACAGCGTGATGAACGCGCTGGCTGCGCTCGCCGCGGCGGCGGCGGCCGGCGCCGATCCGCAAGCATTGCTGCCCGCGTTCGCCACGTTCGAAAGCGTGAAGCGGCGGATGGAACTGGTCGGCGAGGTGAACGGCGTGCGCGTGTACGACGACTTCGCCCATCACCCCACCGCGATCGCCACCACCCTGGCCGGTCTCCGCGCGAAGGTCGGTGCGGCGCGCATCCTGGTGGCACTGGAGCCGCGCTCCAACTCGATGCGCCAGGGCGCGCACGCCGAGGCGCTGGCGCCCTCGCTGGCCGACGCCGATGCGGTGGTGTTCCTGCATCGGGCGGAACTGCCGTGGGATGCTCATCGGGTCACCGATGCCCTGGGTGGTCGCGGGAGCACGGCACCCACGGTCGATGCGCTGATCGCCGCCCTGCGTGCGCAGGCACGAGCGGGCGACCAGGTGATCTTCATGTCCAACGGCGGTTTCGAGGCGGCGCCGCGCCGTTTCGTGGAGAGCCTGCGGCAGGCCTGAGCCGGCCGCGGCAGACCGGGACACCGGCTCTGGGTACACTCGTCGCATGGTTGCCTTGTCCCAGTCGCCGCTCGTCGAGATGCCGCTGTTTCCGCTGGCCTCCGTGCTGTTTCCCGGCGGCCGGCTGCAGCTGCGCATCTTCGAGCCGCGCTATCTCGACCTGGTGCGCGAATGCACGCGCCACGGCACCGGCTTCGGTGTGTGCCTGATCCTGCAGGGCCAGGAAGTGGGCGGCCCGGCCGTGCCGGCGGCGATCGGCACGATCGCGCGGATCAGCGATTTCCATCGCGATGACGACGGCCTGCTCGGCATCGTCGCCGAAGGCGGTTCGCGTTTTCGCGTGGCGCGCAGCCGGGCGCGTTCCGACGGCCTGCTGCGCGGCGACGTGGAGATCTGGCCGGACGAGCCGGAGCAGCCGGTGCCGGTGGAGTTCGCCTTGCTGCAGACCATCCTGGAGCGGCTGATCGAGACGATGGCGCCGCAATGGCGCGATGCGCCGCGCAGCGCCTACGACGATGCCAGCTGGCTGGGTTTCCGGCTGGCCGAGCTGCTGCCGCTGGATCCCGGCGAACAGCAGCGCATGCTCGAACTGGATGATCCGGTGCAGCGGCTGGCCGAGTTGCGCGACATCCTGCCGCGTTTCCAGAAGCCGTGAACCGGCGGCGGGTTCTACACTAGATCGCATTTCCGATGGAGCGACGCGCATGGCCGACCTTGCCGGCAAGACCTTGTTCATCAGCGGTGCCTCGCGCGGCATCGGCCTGGCGATCGCGCTGCGTGCCGCGCGCGACGGCGCCAACATCGTGATCGCGGCCAAGAGCGGCGTGCCGAACCCGAAGCTGCCCGGCACCATCCACACCGCGGCGGCGGCGGTCGAGGCGGCCGGCGGCAAGGCGCTGGCACTGCAGGTGGACATCCGCGAGGAGGCCCAGGTGGCGGCCGCCGCGGCGCAGGCGGCCGACTGTTTCGGCGGCATCGACATCGTCGTCAACAACGCCAGCGCGATCTGGCTGGCCGGCACCGAAGGCACGCCGATGAAGCGCTTCGACCTGATGCAGCAGGTCAACACCCGTGGCACCTTCCTGGTCACCCAGGCCTGCCTGCCGTACCTGAAAAAGGCAGCCAATCCGCACGTGCTGATGCTGTCGCCGCCGCCCAGCCTCGATCCGAAATGGTTCGCGCCGCATACCGCCTACACCATCGCCAAGATGGGTATGAGCCTGTGCGTGCTGGGCATGAGCCCGGAGTTCGCGCCGCTGGGCATCGCGGTGAACGCGCTGTGGCCGCGCACGGTGATCGCCACCGCGGCGATCGGCATGATCGATGGCGTGAAGGCCGAGCACTGCCGCAAGCCGGAGATCGTGGGCGATGCCGCCCACGCCATCCTGACCCGCCCGGCGCGCGGCTACACCGGCCATTTCGCCATCGACGAGGAGATCCTGCGCGAGGCCGGCGTAGACGATTTCGAGCGCTATGCCGTGCAGCCGGGCGCGCCGCTGCTGCCGGACCTGTTTCTGGGTTGAACGGCGACGGCGCAAATCCCTGCGATCGCACCGACCGCTCGCTGCACGCCGTGAGGCACGCCCGATGCACGGACGAGCAGCGGCGACCATCGTCCGCCTCTTCACATATCCGTGTTGTGTTACGCGTATATTCCGTGGCCTCCATCACACTTTTGCAGTGTTTGGAGCGCAGGATGCGGCGACCGTAGTCGCGGGACCGGCCAAACGCCCAAGTGCGCCGCCTCCCCGACTTGCATCGGCTTGGGGCAGGGGGCCAGCGCGATGATCAGCAGACAGATGCCCAGACGTTGCGTGGTCTGGTTCGGCAACCCGGCCGATGACGAGTGCGCGGCGCTGATCGAGGCTGGGTGGCTGGTCCGGGTCGGCGATGCGCAGCTACATGGCGGCGTCGGCATGCGCCGCGACGACATCGTGGTGGCGCTGGCGGACCTGCGCCACAGCGACGCGGAAAGGGTGCAGGCGATGGATCGGCTGATGGCCGACTATCCGTGGCTGCCTTGGCTTGCCCTGGTTTCCCGGCACACCGCGGCGGACACGCCCGAGACGGAGCGCATCCTGCGGGCCAGCACGGCCTTCCTCACCGTGCCGTTCGAGTGCAAGTGCCTGCTCGGCGTGCTGGCGAAGATCGCCGATGGCGGGGTGCAGCCGGTGGACGGTACCGACGCCACGGGCATTCCGGGGGCATACAGCGCGGCGATGCGCGTCATGGTGGCCAGCCTGCGAAAGTACGCGCCGGTCGAGCTGCCGGTGCTGATCACCGGCGAAACCGGCAGCGGCAAGGAGGTGGCGGCCCGTGCGCTGCACAGCCTGTCCGCGCGCCGCGAGCGGCCGTTCGCGGCCATCAACTGCGGCGCGCTGCCGCCGAACCTGGTGCAGTCCGAGCTGTTCGGCCACGAACGCGGAGCCTTCACCGGGGCGAACGCGCGGCGCATCGGACACTTCGAGGCCGCCGCCGGCGGCATCGTGTTCCTGGACGAGGTGGGCGACCTGCCGCCGGACGCCCAGACCAGCCTGCTGCGGCTGCTGCAGGAGGACACGCTGGTGCGCGTGGGCTCGACCCAGCTGGTGCGGCTGGACGTGCGCGTGTTGGCCGCCACCCATGTTGACCTGGAGGCCGCTGTCGCGCAGGGGCGTTTCCGCGAGGATTTGTACTACCGGCTCAACGTGCTGCGCCTACACATGCCGGCGTTGCGCGAGCGCGAGGGCGACGTCGAGTGGCTCGCGCAGCATTTCCTCGATGCGTTCCGCGCGCGGCATCCCTGCCGCGCCCGCGAGTTCGACAGCGATGCGCGGCGGGTGATGCGCACGTTCGCCTGGCCCGGCAACGTGCGCGAGTTGCTCAACCGGGTGCAGCGCGCCGCGGTGATGGCCGAGGGCAACCTGATCGGCGCCGCCGACCTGGATCTGGAAACGGCGCCGACGGCATCCGGCGCCCGCGACAGCCTCGATCTGACCCGCGTGTCGGCCGAGCGCGAGGCGGTGCTGAACTGCCTGCGCCAGAGTCGCTACAACATCAGCGAATGCGCGCGCCGGCTCGATGTGTCGCGCGTCACCGTGTACCGCCTGTGCCGGAAGCTCGGGTTGGAACTGGAGCATCTGCGCGACCATGCGTCACCACAGCAATGAACGACCGGCGGCGGACGCGACACGGCGCGGCCGGTCGGCGACTCAGAACATGTAGGGCACCTTGAAGGTGATGCTGTAGTCGGGCGCATCCGGCGTCAGCCCGGCACCCAGCATCGCCACGAGCGTGGTGTGCTCGCTCAGCGCGTAGGTCACGCCCATGTTGAAGGTGGCGGCGTTGGCGTCGCTGCCGATGATCTTGGCCCACGGCGCACCGTGGTACTTCAGCGAGGCCCGGCCGTTGATCTTGTCGCTGAACGACAGGCTGAGGCTGGTGCGTTCGTTGAACGCGAAGGCCACGCCGGCGCCGAAGTAATAGGCATCGCCCAGCTTCACGGTGCCCGGGGTGCGCGTCTGCGGATCGGTATCGACGTCGCCGAAGTGGCGAGGGAACGAGTGGATGTAGCCCACGTTGGCGAACACGATCGCCGGATCCATCGTCTTGATCACCGAGACGCCGAGGTTGCCCTGCCAGACGCCGTTGCCGGTCGGCTGCCTGGACGGCACGGCGAAGCGGATGTACTTGTCGTTGTCGCGCTCCAGCACCTTCCAGTCGATGCCGTAGGGCGATCGCCCGGTCGGCGCGGTGACGCCCAGGGTGAGCACGGTGTCCGGACGCGTGGCGGTTTCCGCGAACAGCCTGTAGTTCGCGCTGAGGGTGACGTCGCCCAGGCCGGAGCCGTGCGTGTCCTCTTCGGCGATCGCCGCGGCCGAACCACCGGCGCCGCCCTTCTGGTAGGACGTGCGGCGGCCAAGGTAGGGCACGTCGAGGTTCAGCGTGAGCCGTGGGCTGACGCCGTAGCGCGCTGCCAGGTCGTAGGTCAGCGTGTCGGACTTCACGTTCTGGATGGCGATGTTGCCGAGGAAGATCGCGTCCAGGGCGAGGAAGCCGTTCAGGGTGAGTTGCCGGCGGTCGTAGTGGTTGTAGCTGAGGCCGTTCTCGATGGTGAGCCGGCGATCGAAGGTGGCGTGTTCCTGCAGCAGGGCATCCTGCAGACTGCGCGACTTCTCCGTCTGCTGCGCCTGCTGGGCCTTCTGCGCTTCGGCCAGCGTGCCGGCGTGGCTTTCGGCGCCACCGGCCGGGGCGGCCGGCGCCTGCTGCGCGGCCACCTGCGCCGGCGTCTCCGCCCGCGTGGCGGGCAGGGGCGCATTGGTGGTCTTGCCGGTCAGCCGCGCCTGTAGCGCCTGCACCTGCACGTCGAGTTCGCGCAACCGGCGCACCTCCTGCGCGTAGCTGCTCTTGAGCGCCTGCAACTGGGCCATCAGTGCCTTCATGTCGGCCTGGTCCTGCCCGCTGGGCGATGGCTGGTCGGCGTGGCCCTGGGCGGCGGCGGTAGCGCTGCCGAGCAGGACGATGGCCAGTACGGCGGCTAGTGTGGTCTTTTGCATGATCGGACTCCCCTGCGTTCGAGGCGGCACCGGGCGGTGGCGCCGCCATCTTGAAGACGATGTCTCAAGGACCGCCGATGCCGCGGGCGAGGTTGATGGCCTGCGCCACGCTCTGGCTCAGCGGCATGTTGCTGGCGAGCGACTGGCGGATCAGGTCGATCTGCATCAGGTTGCTCGCCGTCTGGTTGTCGGCGGCCAGCTGCACGCTCTGGCCGAGGCTGCCGTTGCGGATCCACTGCTGCACCGAGCCGAGGCCGGCGATGCCGAGCTGCACCCTGGCATCGCGGCCGTCGAAGCCGGCGCTGGCGCTGGCGTCGCCGCTGTTGATGGCGGCGGTACCCTGCGTCTGGCCGGCCACGCCGGACAACGTGCCGCCGTCGCGCACGTTCAGCCGCACCACGTTGCTGGCGAGGTTGCCGTCGCCGGCCACCTGCACGCTCTGCACCACGCCGTTGACGTTGGCCAGGCCGCTGCCGTCGACGCTGCGCGTCGCGTTGATCACGGGCATCGGGATGACGGCGTCGGGGCGGCTGATGCTGACGCTGGGCTGGAAGCTCACCTGCGGCACCGGGCGATTGCCGCTGAAATCCATGTTGACGGCCAGCGTGCCCTGCAGCACCTGGCCGCTGCCGGTCTGCCAGGTCGAGACCATCTGCACGCCGAACCAGACCACCGCGTTGCTGCCGATCGTGTAGCGGCCGCGCAGGGTGTTGAGCTCGGGATCGGGGATGTCGTGCAGGCCCCTGCCGGGTCGGCTGGTCGGGGCGCTCTGCGGCGTGGTCGCGTGCAGCGGTACCGCGGCACCGGCCAGCGCGATCAAGGCAATGGAAAGCGGAAGGAGTTTCATGGCGTTCCCTCTAGAACAGGTCGGCATGGGTAAAGCCGAAGTCGAGCAGCTCGGCATCGGTGATCGGGCCCTGTCGCGCAAACAGCTCGCGCGCGCTGGGCTTCCGTGTGGGCTGCAGCAGGGCGGTGTTGCGGTCGAAGTCGTTGCCGATCACCACGAAGACCGCGTGCGAGGGCCAGGTCTTGATGAAGTCGGCCAGTGCCATCTGGCGGTTGCCAAGCATCGGGTCGGCCAGTTCCGCCACGCCGCCGCGCACTTGCTTCAGCACCACGAAGTGGCGGAAACCGCGCACATCCATCAGCACCAGGCCCGGCACGCGCAGCGTATGCAGACGTGCCTCGTCGACGCGGTAGCCGCGGCCGCGCATGCCCAGCGACTCGACGTAGTGCTTGATGTCGAGCATCGAAAAGCCGCGCTGCCTGACCAGATCCTGGTCGGCCACGCCCATCATTCCCTGGATGACTTGGGTCTCGTCCACGTCCAGGTGGTAGGCGTAGCGCAGGATCGTGGCCAGTGCGGCGGCGCCGCAGCTATAGTCGGTGTGCTGGCGCACCATGTTGAGGTAGCGGCCCTCCTGCATGCTCAGGACCGGAGCGTGGTAGAGCACGCCGTTCGGCAGCACACCGCCGAATCGCACGTCGGCGGCGTGGGTCCTGCAACTGCTCGCCGCGCACAGGCCCGCGAGCAGGGTCATGACAAAGATGTTGCGCATCGTCCGTTCCGGAGAGGTGGTTCCGTGGCGAAGGAAGTCCCCCCGGCCCGCAGGGGACGGGCCGGGGGGTTCCATTGGTGCCCGGCTACAGGGTTGCCGGGTTACCGCCCTCGTTCGCCGCTTGCGCGGCGTTTTGCATCAGTGCTCGGTGCCGCCGCCCGTCGATGGCGGTGTGGCGGTCGGCTGCGCCACCGCCAGCGCCAGGCTGTTGGCCTGCAGGTTGCCGGTGCCGGCAGCGATGTTCACACCGATGTTGCCCGAGGCGTTCTCGAACGCGTTGCCGGACAGGGTGGCGGTATTGGTGGCGTCCTTGATCACGTAACGCGTGGTCACCACCGAGCCGCTCAGGCTGGCGAACAGATCGCTGAAGGACAGCTCCTCGAAGCCCAGCCTGCCGGACTCGATCGAGTGCGTGGTGCCGCTCTCGCTCCCCTTGCTGTGGCTGTCGGTATCGAACGCCAGGCCGCCGATCGGCTGGCCGAGCGAGTCATTCCCGCGATACGGGTTCTTTACGGCGCCCTGGTCCTCGCCGTCGAGGTCGAAGTGGCCGGTCTGCGGACCCGGGCCCGGGTGAGTGGCGCCAGGCCAGATGTCCGGATAGATGTTGTTGGCCTGGTAGGCATTGCCGCGGCTGTCGGACGAGGTGGTGCCCGAGTAGGTGCCGTTCGAGCTGCCGCTATAACTGCCGGAGCCGAAGCCGAACGAAAAGCCGGTCACGGGGCCGCGCAGGGTGACCCGGGTCGTGTCATCGAAGCGCTCGACCGTGCCGGCGTTGTGCACCGTATTCTCGTAGGAAACCTGGTTCGAGCTGATGCTCGACTGCGCGTAGTCGGTCTTGGCCACCGAGGCGGCGAGCGCGTTCTTCTGCTCGTTGTTGTTGCCCGAGGTGACGTTGACGCCGATGTTGCCTGCGGCGCCCTTGAAGGCGTCGCCGCCGATGCCCGCGGCGTTGGTCACGCCCGTGTTCCAGGTCGTGTTGTCGCTGCCGTTCTGGTTCACGAACACTTCGGCGTCGGCCATGCCGAACGAGAAGCTGGCGTCGGCGGCGGACAGCGACGCGGCGTTGTCCTGGGCGTTGTTGTCGCCGGCGGCCACGTTCATGCCGATGTTGCCACTGGCCTTGGAGGCGACTTCGTCGCCGATCGAGCTGGTGTTGTTCAGCTTGTCGTTGGTGCCGCTGTTGTCGGAGACGGACTGGCGGTTGTCGATCACCGCGATCGCGGCCGAATCGGTCTTGATGTTGCCGCTGACGGTCGGGTCACCGGTGATTTTCACGTCCGTGCTCAGCGCGAGCTTCTTCTTGAGGGCCACGTCGACGCTGTGGTCGTTCTCCTCCTTGCGCACGTTGACGTTGACGTTCTTGTTGACGTTGACGTTGACATCGACGTTCTTGTCGATGTCGGTGTTCTTGGTGACGTCGATCTCGTACTTGTAGGTTCCCGGCTTGGGGGGGAGATGGTCGTCATCGTCGTGGGCATAGGCCATCGAGGTGGCGAAAAGCGTCGCCACGGCCATGGCAAGCATCGTCCGTTTCATGTTCGCGTTCATGGTGTCCTCTCGTTCCAGCTTGGGTGGTGGTTACCGCGGTGTGGGCGGCACGGACAACAACAGCTGGTTGCCCGTGGCGTTGCCAGAACCCGCGGCCTGATTGAGTTGCACCACGCCCTGGTAGCCCCGCATCGCCGACGACTCGACGCTCACGCTGCGCGTGCCGCCGCCGGATGACGGGGTATTCCCGGGGTGCTGCCCCCCTGCCGACGCGGAAACGGCGGTGGACAGGGCGTCATCCGTCGCTTCGCGTATGCCTTGTGCGGTCAGCGCGGCGGCAACGGCGTTGAGCTGCGCGTTGCTGCTGCCACTGGCCTGGTTGATCGAGGCGAGTCCATTGCCGTCCGCCAGCGCCTGCCCGCCGATGCCGGCACTGGCCGCCAGCGGGCGGTCGCCGCGGTTGTCGAGTTGCAGTTGCAGACTGTGGATACTGACGCTGCCGCCACTGGCGAAGGCGCGCAGGTTGGCTTGCTGGTTGAGATCGCCGGCGGCCATGTTCACCGCGACGGCGCCGCTGGCTCCGCGCAGCGCGTTGCCGTCGATGCGGGTGTTGGCGAGATAGCCGAGCATGACGGCGTAGTCGTCGTCGCCGGCATGAGCCGGTGTACCGGGCCAGGCCGTGGCCAGCAGGCATGCGACGAGCAGGAGGGCGAGGCGGATCATGGTCGGTTCAATGACCGGTGGGCGCCGGCATCGCGGCGGGCAGTTGCGACAGCGCGCCGCGCACCTGGTCGCCGATGCCGCGGGTAGTGTCGCCTACCGCGCCGAGCGGTCCGGCCATCGCGTTGCCGATGCCGAGGCCGGCGGTAGTGCCGTTGCTGCCGTTGCCGCCGCCCAAGGTGCCGCCGAGCGCGTTGCCGACCATCTGCTGGACCACGGTGCCGTGGCCGCCGTGCTGCGGGGAGCCCGCGTCGAGGCCGGCGAAGTCCGCGTCGCTGAGTTCGTCAGCGCCGAGCGCACGGGCGAGCTCGCGGCGCGGCGAGGGGTCGACCATCAGCGCCATGCCCGGCGGGGCTGGGCGATAGGCCGGCCGCGTGTTGACATTGCGCAGCAGCACCATGTCGCCTGGCTTGGCCTGCACGGCCAGATGGGCGTCGGCGGCGCACGCCGACGACGACAGCAGCGACGCACCCAGCACCAGCAAAAGGCCGTCGATGAGTCGTTCGTGGTGGCTCGGACGCATGGGTGTTCCCCGTCGGTTCCCCATGGACCGTGAGCAATCCGCGTGCCACGTCGGGGAAAGGCCGTGGTGGCGCGCTTTGCGCTCTTCGGCATGGGGTCGGCGACGGGGCATGGCGTGTCATGCCGGATACAGCGCGGCATGGCGGCGGCCGCCCGATGCGCGCGAGACGCGGCCTGGCGCGGCCCGATGGCGGCATGTAACGGCGGCGATACAGCCCGTGCATCGGTGTTACATCGCTTCGGATTGTGTGTGGATGCAGCATGGCTCTACGATGTGCGTCTGCGCCGTCCCCGCGCTCCGCGCCGTCCTCCCGAGAGCCATCATGCACAAGCCCCCTCCTGCCCTGATCGAACTCGGCAAGCGCTACTGGTTGCCCGTCTACAAGCCGCGCGAGCTGGTGCTGGATCACGGCAAGGGTGCGCGGGTATGGGATACCGAGGGGCGCGACTACGTGGACTTCGGCGCCGGCATCGCGGTGAACGCGCTGGGCCACCAGGACCCGGAGCTGGTCGTCGCGCTGACCGCGCAGGCGCACAAGCTGTGGCACAGCAGCAACGTGTTCTACACCGAGCCGCCGCTGCGTCTGGCCGAGGAGCTGGTGCGGGCCTCGGGTTTCGCCGAGCGCGTGTTCCTGTGCAACTCCGGCGCCGAGGCGAACGAGGCGGCGATCAAGCTGGTGCGCAAGTGGGCGGCCGCGCAGGGCCGCGCGCCGGAACGGCGCGTCATCATCACCTTCAAGGGCTCGTTCCACGGCCGCACGCTGGCCACGGTCACCGCCACCGCGCAGCCGAAGTACCAGCAGGGCTACGAGCCGCTGCCGGCGGGTTTCCGCTACCTCGATTTCAACGACGCGGAGGCGCTGGAGGCGGCATTTGCCGCCGGCGACGTCGCGGCGGTGATGCTGGAGCCGGTGCAGGGCGAGGGCGGCGTGGTGCCGGCCGCGCCGGGCTTCCTCAAGCGGGTACGCGAGCTGTGCGATGCGCACGGCGCGCTGATGGTGCTGGACGAGATCCAGTGCGGCATGGGCCGCACCGGCACGCTGTTCGCGCATGCCCACGACCACGTGCGGCCGGACATCGTGACCCTGGCCAAGGCGCTGGGCGCGGGCTTCCCGATCGGCGCGATGCTGGCCGGGCCGAAGGTGGCCGAGGTGATGCAGTACGGCGCCCACGGCACTACCTTCGGCGGCAATCCGATGGCCGCGGCGGTGGCGCGCGTCGCGCTGGCCAAGCTGTCCTCGGCGGCGGTGCTGATGAACGTGGAACGGCAGGCGAACGACCTGCGCGCCGGGCTCGCGCGCATCAACCACGAGTTGGGGCTGTTCGCCGAGGTGCGCGGCCGCGGCCTGATGATCGGCGCGGTGCTGGCCGACCCGTACAAGGGCAAGGCCGGCGCGGTCCTCGACCACGCCGCCGCCCGCGGCTTGCTGCTGTTGCAGGCCGGCCCGGATGTGCTGCGCTTTGTGCCGCCACTGACCATCACCGATGAGGAACTTGCCGACGGTCTCGCGCGCCTGCACGCGGCGTTGAGCGATTTTGCGGCAGGCTGAGGCCCGCCGGTCAGGAGCATCCCGATGAAATACCTGCACACCATGGTGCGCGTGCGCGACCTCGACGCCTCGCTGCGGTTCTATTGCGAAGGCCTCGGCCTGCGCGAGGTGCGCCGCAAGGAGGTGCCGGAAGGCAAGTACACGCTGGTGTTCCTGGCCGCGCCGGACAGCCCCGAGGCCGAGATCGAGCTCACCTGCAACTGGGGCTCGACCGAGGACTACGGCAGCGCGCGCAACTTCGGCCACCTCGCCTTCCGCGTGGAGGACATCTACGCCACCTGCGCGCGCCTGCAGGCGATGGGCTGCATCATCCACCGCCCGCCGCGCGACGGCCACATGGCGTTCGTGCGTTCGCCCGACCTGATCTCGATCGAGCTGCTGCAGGAGGGCCACTTGCCGCCGCGCGAGCCGTGGGCGTCGATGCCGAACACGGGAAGCTGGTGAATCAGCCTTTCGCCTCGCGCAGCGCCTCGCGCGCGGCCTGCAGGGTGTCGGCGAGGTCCTGGTCGCTATGCGCGCTGGACAGGAAGCCCGCCTCGAACGCCGAAGGCGCCAGGTACACGCCGCGCTTCAGCATGCCGTGGAAGAAGCGGTTGAACAGCGCCACGTCCGCGGCGGTGGCCTGCGCGTAGCTCTGCACTTTTTCGGCACTGAAGAACAGGCCGAACATGCCGCCGACGCGGTTGGTGCTGAACGCGATGCCTTCGCCGTCGGCGACGGACTGGAAGCCGTCGCAGAGCAGGCGGGTGCGGGCGGCGAGCCGGTCGTGGAAGCCGGGCGCCTGGATCAGCTCCAGCATCGCCAGGCCCGCCGCCATCGCCACCGGGTTGCCGGACAGCGTGCCGGCCTGGTAGATCGGGCCGGCCGGTGCGATCTGCTCCATCAAGTCGCGGCGGCCGCCGTAGGCGCCCACCGGCATGCCGCCGCCGATGATCTTGCCGAACGTGGTGAGGTCCGGCGTCACGCCGTAGTGCGCCTGCGCGCCACCCAGCGCCACGCGGAAGCCCGTCATCACCTCGTCGAAGATCAGCAGCGCACCCGACTGCGTGCACAGTTCGCGCAGGCCTTGCAGGTAGCCGTCCACCGGCGGGATGCAGTTCATGTTGCCGGCGACCGGCTCGATGATCAGGCCGGCGATCTCGCTGCCGTGCTCGGCGAACAGCGCCTGCGCCGCGGCGAGGTCGTTGTAGGGCAGGGTGAGCGTGAGGTCGGCATTCGCCTTCGGCACGCCCGGCGAGGTCGGCACGCCGAAGGTCAGTGCGCCGGAGCCGGCCTTGACCAGGAAGCTGTCGCCGTGGCCGTGGTAGCAGCCCTCGAATTTCACGATCTTGCTGCGGCCGGTGGCGCCGCGCGCGAGGCGGATCGCCGACATGGTGGCCTCGGTGCCGGAGTTGACCATGCGCACCATCTCGACCGAAGGGATCAGCCGGGTGATCGTCTCGGCCATGGTTACCTCGGCCGGGCAGGGCGTGCCGAACGACAGGCCGTTCTTCACCGCGCGCTCGACCGCTTCGCGCACGGCGGGGTGGTTGTGGCCCACGATCATCGGCCCCCACGAGCCGACATAGTCGATGTAGCGCGTGCCTTCCACGTCCCACAGGTACGCACCGTCTGCGCGCGCGGTGAAGAACGGTTCGCCGCCGACCGACTTGAACGCGCGCACCGGCGAGTTCACGCCGCCGGGCATCAGCTTCAGGGCGCGCTGGAAGAGTTCGTGGTTGCTCATCGTGCGGGTTCTCGATCGGAGGGATACAGGTCGGCGAAGCGCCGTGCGGCGGTGCGCACGTCGGTGGCGGCGAACACGGCGGAAATCACCGCCAGGTAGTCCGCGCCCGCCTCGACCAGCGAGCCGCCATTGTCCGGCGTGATCCCGCCGATCGCCACCCGCGGCACGCCCAGCGCGGCGCTTTGCCTCAGCAGTTCGAGCGGCGCGCGCGGCGCCAGCGGTTTGGTCGGCGAGGGGAAGAACGCGCCGAACGCGACGTAGCTCGCGCCGGCGCGGGCCGCCGTTTGCGCGCGCTGCAGCGAGTCGTAGCACGATACGCCGATGATCGCATGCTCGCCGAGCGCCGCGCGGGCGCTGGCCAGGTCGCCGTCTTCCCGGCCCAGGTGCACCCCGTCCGCGCCCACCGCACGGGCCAGCGCAATATCGTCGTTGATGATCAGCGGCACGCCATGGCCGCGGCACAGCTGCTGCAGCGCGGCCGCCTCGGCGTGTCGCCGGGGTGCGTCGGCGCTCTTGTCGCGATACTGCAGCAGCCGTGCGCCGCCGGCCAGCGCCTGTGCGACTGCTGCCAGAAGATCGGCGCGCGGCCCGTTGGTGATCGCATACAGGCCGCGGCCGGGATGCGCAGTGAGCATGTTCAAGGCATGACCTCGTGGGCGGGGGTGTGGGAACAGGCGGTGATGTTCCATGCTTTCGCAATGGCTGGCGAGTTGCGAGAATGGACAATTCCATTGCGATCCCGAGAAGTCCCGACCATGAGCCAGAGTTCCACCGAAGCCGCTGCCTTGCGCAAATGGATGTGCGTCGTCTGCGGCTACATCTACGATGAAGCCGCAGGCGTACCCGACGAAGGGATTCCCGCCGGCACCCGCTGGGCGGACGTGCCCGACACCTGGACCTGTCCGGATTGCGGCGCCACCAAGGCCGACTTCGAGATGATCGAGATCGACTGAACGCCGGTTCCTGCCAGCAAACGGCCCGATCCCGTCAGCGTATTGGCCGGGCCGCCTGTTCTGATGTTCCTGCGCCCGCTCGCGTGGCGCGTCATGCAAGGAACATCGTCATGCGACAGTTCATTCCGTTCGAAGACGACTGGGACGTCCTGGAGAGCCTGCGTCCCGAGGACCTGATTCCCTACCGGGTCGGCATGCTGGATGCGGGCGGCGCCTCCGCTCAGCGCACCGTGCCGATCTCCCCGTCGATCTTCAGTTCGTCGCCGTGCCGTACGCCGATGCGCTGCACCGCGCCGGCGGACAGTTCCAGTACGTAGCGCGCAGGCGCATCGCTCGGGTAGGTCGTGCAGGGATCCGCCTTGCACGGCGGCACGTCCAACTGCATCGAGACCAGCCGGCGATCCGCATCGAAATACAGGATGTCCAGCGGGATCAGCGTGTTCTTCATCCAGAATGCCTGCGGCTCCGTGTAGGGAAACACGAACAGCATGCCGTGGTCGGGCGCCAGCGTGGTGCGCATCATCAGGCCATGCTGGCGACTGGCACCGTCGGTGGCGAGCTCCACCGAGAAACGCTGCCCGTGCAGCACGACAGCCATTCCTGCGTGCTGTGCGGGAGCGCTGCCGGAACAGCCGGCCAGCAGCAGGAGCAGCGGAACAAGCCATCGTTTCATCGCGGTACTCGTCGCAGTCGGCGGGGTGTCATGCAGTGTAGCGCTGCGGCCAGCCGCGCTTTTCACGCGCACAGTGCACGTGCCCCTTCCCAGAAGCGCCGCTCGGCGCTATGATTCTCGCCCCTTCGACGAAACGCCCTTTCGCGAAGGTCTCCGCGACATCCCGCGCTGAAAAATTTCTCCGCTGCGGATGTTGACGGACGTAAAAAGCGATGTAGAATGGGCGGCTCACCCGGGACGAAAGGTCTCGGGGCGATCACCGAAAGGG